>CAZXDD010000259.1:0-10670 GCA_964639415.1 uncultured Armatimonadia bacterium | reverse complement strand
ATCCCGACGATCCCTGCGTAGACGAATGCTCTGTTGGTCATGGTTGCCACCTCCGGTAGATTTCTCGCGTCTGTAGCATATGACGGAGGCGGCCGGGGGTGGATTCCATGTTTTCGCGGAAATCGGGGACGGGGGACAAATGGGGGCACGATGGGTGAAGCGGGACACGCCGACCCGTCGGGTGTGCGGCGGACCCGGCCGCTCCGCATAGACTCACTTCCTCGCCTCGAAACCCTCCACCCTCCTCAGGTACGCCTCCATGTCGAACTTGCGCCTCAGGCCCTTGTCGTTCATATACCTGACGGTCCCGAAGATCGGGCGTCGGGTCCAGGGGCGGTCGTGCTTGCCGAAGCACCAGGCCACCCCGGCGTAGGAGTTGGGGTCTCGCCCGTCCAGTTCGTAGCGGTTGTTGAGCCGCAGGGCGATGGCGAAGGCCTCGCGGGGGTCCGCCGTCCACTCGATGATCTTCTTGCCCCAGTACATGCGCATGTAATTGTGCATCTTGCCCGTCAGGAGCATCTCGCGCTGGGCCGCGTTCCAGTACGGGTCGTGGGTCTGCGCCTGCTCCAGCTCCGCCTCGGTGTAGAGGTACTCCCGCTCGTCCTCAGCGTGCTCAAGCAGCGTGGACCGGGCCCAGTCGGGGAGGCAGTCGAAGGTATCGTAGCCGTCATTGTACTGAGCGAAGTTCATGCTCAGCTCGCGCCGGACGATGAGCTCCTCCAAGAAGGCCTCCTCTCCCGGACTGCGGGCCTCGATGACGCCCAGGGCAATGGTGAGCGGCGAGACCTGCCCGAAGTGCAGGTAGGGGCTCATGTGCGAGACGTAGTCCAAGGAGGGGTCATTGCGCCGGTTGTCGTAGTCGGAGAGCTTGTGCTCGATGAAGTCCCGCAGCAGCGCCTGAGCCTGCGAAGCGCCGCCGACGAAGGCCGTCGCGCCGGATGCCGCATGCCGAGCTCTCCCTCCTTCCGTCTCGCCCGCCTCCTGGGCGGATGCAGGCGGCGCCGCCATGAGCGACTCATCGCGGTGGGCCTGGGGCTGCGGGGCAATCCCCAGCCCCGCGAGGGCGCCTTCGACATCCTGAAGGTCGATCCCCTCCAGCTCCGGGGCCTCGCTCCGCGGCTCTTGCTCTCGCAGGGGGACTAGGAAGTCTTCCCACAGGCGATGGATCTTGGGGCGGATGGTTCTGGCGGCATACTCTTCCTTGCTCGAGACCGTCTGGACCGGCACGATGACGTCGGTTTCGACCTGCACCACGGGACAGGGGGCCTCGGCAGCCACCCTGGCCCTCCACGCCCTTTGCACTCTGCTGTAGCCTCTGTCGGTGACGAGCGCCGCCGCACGGTTCGCCAGTTCCAGGGCGATCTCGTCCGGGGCGCCTATCCGGCACACGAAGCCAATGCCGCGATCCTCCAGAGCGGCGGCGGTCTCCCGGAGGCCTTCCAGCATGAAGCGATAGGCGCGCGGACTTGCCTCGGGATAGCCGGGGGTGAGGCCGAAGGCGCACAGCAAAGGCAGGGAGCGCTCGTTGGCCTGCCGAACGGCATACTCCAGGGCGTGGTTACACCGGGCGCGCTGTGAGGCCTGCATCCAGTAGAGGATGTAGTCGCCGGCGCGGGGCGGCAGGTGGTTGAGGGGCTCGATGCGTTCGGGGTGAATCACCGAAGGACCTCCGGGGGAATGATCGGGACGGGTGCGGGCCGCCCGGGGCACGGACGGTGCCGCGGCCCGGCGGAGACACCGGGCCGCGGGGTGCGCTTGGGCGTCGTCGGGTCTTGCGGCGACGGGAAACGGTCGGCGCCGGGACTGTGCTCTCAGGCCGAGTGCCCCTGGAGCAAGACGAGACTTCGCACCCTGTCCACGAGGTCTGCCGGGCTGCATATGCGGCTGCGCAGGGCCTCGTCCACACGTCTGTTCAGACGAAGTAGCTCGGCCTCGGTGAGGTCTCGGGCCGTGACGACGATCACCGGTATGTCCCGCCAGTCCTCGCGGTCGTGGAGCTTCTCGAGGACCTCGAAGCCATCCATCTGGGGCATGAGCAGGTCCAGGAGGATTATGTCGGGGATGACCTCATCCAGCCTGGCCAGGCCGACCCGACCGTTCTCGGCCTCCACCACCTCCCAGCCCACCTTCTCCAGGCAGCGGCGCACCAGGAGGCGTGCTTCGAGATCATCCTCGATCACCAGCAGCGAGCCCTCCTGCCCGTCACCGGCGAGGCGGTTGACCACCGCGAGCAGGCGCCGGCGGTCCACGGGCTTGAGCAGGTACTCGTAGGCGCCGAGTGCATAGCCCTTCTCGCGATCCGGTGAGAAGCTGCACAGCACCACAGGGATGCGGCTGAGCTCGGGGTCCGACTTGACATGCTGCAGCACTGTCCAGCCATCTACACGGGGCATCACCACGTCCAGGGTGATGACGTCGGGGCGCAAGGCGCGGGCCAGCTCCAGGCCCTGCTCGCCCCCACGGGCACAGGTGACGCGGAAGCCCTCCTTCGAGAGCCAGCCGGCGATCATGTGCTGCACTTCCGGGTCGTCGTCGATGACCAGAACCGAGTGGGTGCCTTCGGGCGCCGCCTGCTCATCCTGTGCGCAGACCGCCTGGGGCAGCGTCTCGACGACGCCGGGGGCGGCCGGGCATAGCAGCGTGAAGGTGGTGCCCTGGTCGATGCCGGTCTGATAGGTGATGTCGCCTCCGAGCATCTGACACAGGCGCCGGGCGATGGCCAGTCCCAGGCCGGCCCCCCCCTGCCGACGGGAGGCATTGGCCTCGGAGTGCGTCAGGGGGTCCAGCGCGTGCTGGGCCTGCTCGGCGGACATGCCGATCCCCGTGTCCGAAACCTGCGCGGTGATCCGATCCCCGGAGGGGGTACCGACACGCTCCACGGTCAGGGTGACCACTCCGTTGTGGGTGAGTCTGGCCGCGTTGGACAGCAGGTGCAGCAGACACTGCTTCAGCTTGCCGCGGTCCGTATGAAGACTGCCCGCCTCCGCCGAGCAGCGGACTTCGAAGCGATTGGCATTCATCTCCATGAGGGGGGAGGCCTCTGCGGCCAACTCGTCCACCAGCTCGGAGAGCTCGAAGAACTCCTCCTGCAGTTCGGTCTGGCCGGCCTCGATCCGCGATAGGTCCACCACCTCGCCGACCAGTTCCAGGAGGCGGACGCCGGCGGAGCGGATACGCTGGAGGTCTCTGGCCATGTCCCTGAGACCGCGCTCTATGGCATCGTCCTGCAGCACTTCTCCGTAGCCGATGATGGTGTTCAGCGGCGTGCGCAGGTCGTGGCTCATGCTGCAGAGCAGTACGCTCCAGGCGCGGCTCGCCGCCTCGGCCTGCAGCTTGGCCCGTTCCTGCTCCTTCTCCGCCATGCGGCGCTGAGTCATGTCACGAATCGTCTCAATCGCGCCGATGACATCGCCGTCATCGTCAACTAGCGGCCCGGCCGTGCCCATCAGGTACGCTTCGCGCCCCCTGATCCCCGGGACGTACGCTTCGCCGGAGATCCGGCTTCCGCGCCGTCGGAACCCCGTGTACTTCCGGGCGATCTCGTCATTGGGCTGCAGGACGAGGTCGATCAGAATCGGGCGCCGCTGACCGTACAGGGGAATGGCGTACGCGTGGTCGCCCTTGCCCAGCATCTCGGCGGCCGGCACGCCCGTCAGGGTCTCCATCGCGTGGTTCCACACCGTCACGTGCCCCGCCGCGTCGATGGCGAAGGTCGCGTCAGGCAGAAACTCGAACACCTCGCGCAGGAGCCTCTCGGAGGTGCGGGCCTTGGCCTCGGCCCTTCTGCGCTCGGTGATGTCCTCCAGCGTGCCCTCGATGTACTGCGGGTTGCCCGCCCTGTCCCGCACCACGCGGCCGCTGAGCGCCACCGCGAACACCTCCCCGTCCGGCCGACGGAACTCCGTCTCAAATCCTGTGACCGGGCCCGACATCACAGCGGTCAGGAACCGGCGCCGATCGTGGGCGCTGGCATACAACTCACGCAGACCGATGGCGTTGATCTCGTCCACCGAGACCACCCCCAGCGCGTCCAGTATGGCCGGGTTGGCGTCGAGCACCAAGCCCTCGGGGGAGGTGCGGAAGAACCCCACCGTCGAGCTGCTGGCGAAACGCGGTAGCCGGTCTGCATCGCCTTGGGAGGCGCCTTTGGGATCCCCGGCGTCTTCCATGGGTGTCACCCGCTCCAGGACGGTGGGCGTGAGCGCGAGTGTCGGCCGGGGCACGAGAGGCGACAGAAGTAGTGAGGGTGCCCCGGTCGTCGAAGTCCGTGGGATGCGGCGTGCAAAGATGGCAGTCCTGCGCCGGCGCCCTCACCCACCGGCGCGTCCGTCGAGACGGCTTGGCCGGCACGCATGGCGAGACTGTATTACTTACCTTCGTTATAGAGACGGAGCTCTCCTGCTGTGGCGCCGCATTTGTTGTCACAATCTGGGGCCGCCCAAACCGGCCGGGAGACACACGCGGGCCCCGGCAATCCACCGGGGCCCGACGACCGCCTAAGCCTTGCTGGAGCTCGACGCCCCCCATCCCCACGGCCGGCCGGGGCTGTCCACGGTCGGCCGTGGCGGCACCTCCCCCGGGGTCAGGGCGTTGGCCAGCTCGACCGAGGCATCCGCGATCATCTGCCCCGCCTCCGGCACCAACTTGCTACTCAGCGCCAGCCGCGGCTCGTACCCGCCACCGTGCTCGCCCAGCGCCTCCGGCGTGGGTACATAGCCCACGCAGCCGTTGGCCAGCTCCACCACCCAGGTGAACGGAAACCGCGAGCGCCGCTTGATGTCCAGTCCGAACCGACAGAAGTACTCGGCCGGATTGGACAGGTACACGACCGGCCCGATCTGCAGCGCCTGAACCTCGCACTCCACCTCCGGTTCCCAGCGGTTCAGCTCGTACAGCAGCACCTCGTCCCGGTGGAACACCAGCTCGCCCGAGGGGCTCTCCCCGGCGGCAAGCATCTGGTCGATCGCCACCAGAGCCGCCTCGTACCGCTCGCGGCTCACCTCACGGGTCTTCAGGGCGATCGTCTTCGCCGCCGCCGCGATGGGGGCCAGCTCGCCCGGCTCGGCGTCGGCGATGGTACGAATCACCTCGCCACCCACCCTGTAGCCCACTCGGCGCGCCCACTTCTCACCGAACTCCGACTCCTGCATGGACAGGTTATCCACCTGCGTCACGTCGCCGCAGGCTCCGTTGAGAAACACCACGTGCGCCCCAGGATTCAGGGCGTCGGTGACCAGTTGTCTCATGTAGTACGGCCAATCGGCCGAGACGCCGCCTCCGAACACCGTGCCGTGGAGGGCGTAGTTGACCACGACGCCGAGGAATTCCCCCGCCGTGGACCAGGCCGCCAGGACGCCCACCTCCGGGTCCACCGGCCCCGCCGGCTCAACGATGTCCGGATTGCCCTTGCCCGGGTGGGTCATCTGCGTGCCGTCCTTCATGATGAAGCGGCGGTTGTGCACCACCGAGGCCTCGTGGCCGCGTCCCACGTACGCCACCGCCTCCTGCTTGCTCTGATCGGCACAGATGACGGCGGTGGCGATCTGCCCCGCCAGCTCCTCTTGGTAGTGCGCATCGCCCGCCGTCGAGTATTCCTGGGCCAGTCTCTCACAAAGCTCCGGGTCGGAGGCCCGGGCGAAGTCACCCGGCAGTGCGCCCATGCAGGGGCCGCCATTGTGGGTGTGGGAGGCCCCGACCATCACGTGGCTGCCCGGGATGCCGCACTTGCCCGCGATGATCTCTCGCGCCCGCCTGACAACCGAGGCCTTCACCGAGAGGTTGTCCAGCCCCACGAGGGCCACGCGCCGGCCCTCTTGCTCGAACACGGCGGCCGTTGCATACAGCGGGTCGTGGATGGCGGTGTTGTAGCGTTTGGTCAGACTGCCGGGCACTTCCTTGCCGATCGCGGGCGTCACATCGGCTTTCGCAAAGCCAACGAGCATGGGTGTTCATCCCTTTCGCGAGTGGAGCGCGCCGCCGGGGTCGGGCGGCTCTTGCTCAAGTCCAATGGGGTTGGGGCTTGGTGGGAAGGTGGTGCATCAGTTCCTTGCCACCGTGCGCCGGGCCTTCATGAGCAGCCGCGGCCTGCCAGGGTCCAGGCAGTTCCGGGCCGACGGGGTCTTAGCCGAACGGGGTTGCGACGACCGAACACATGGGCTATGCTTAGTCCAGTTAGTCCAGTAGGACGCAATGAGTACGGCAAGCCACTGCTGCTCGACACTTCGACGGTTCGGCGGCTCTCGTACCGGGCCGCGATACGGAGCACCACCGCGCGAGGGAGGCTGCGGATGCCCACCAACCGGCAGAACGAACACCTCGCCGCGCTCTCCGCAGGCAGTGGCCGGCAGCCGCGTCTTATCGAGCCGGAGGAAGCGCCGGTCGAGATCGACCACTCGCCCAGCGTTGCCCAGGTGGAATGCCTGGCAGGCCCGAATGGGGTGGTGCTGCGGCCGGGTGCCGCTCTAGTTCTTGCCGACGCGCTGACGTGGCTCGAGGCTATCCCGGAAGCCTCTGTGCACGCCGTTGTCACCGATCCACCCTATGGCGTTGTCGAGTACGAAGACAGGGACCACAACAAACTGCGTAGCGGGCGTGGCGGGGTGTGGCGCATCCCGCCCACCCTGGACGGAGTGCAGCGAGCGCCGGTCCCGCGTTTCACGGTGTTGTCCCCCGATGACCGCTCGGATCTGTCCGCCTTCTTCCGCAAGACAGCTACCGCCCTTTTGCGCGTCCTGGTGCCCGGGGGGCACGTGTTCGTGGCTTCGAACCCACTGCTCTCCAGCGCGACGTTTACGGCCTTCGAGCAGGCCGGGTTTGAGAAGCGCGGCGAAGTCATAAGGCTGGTGCAGACCCTCAGAGGCGGCGACAGGCCAAAGGGTGCGGAAGCCGAATTCCCGGGGGTCACCGTCATGCCTCGCTCCTGCTGGGAGCCGTGGGGGCTGTTCCGCAAGCCCTTCGCAGGCACGGTTGCGGACAACCTCCGCGCCTGGGGAACCGGCGGCCTGCGCCGCAAATCAGAGACCGAGCCGTTCCGAGATGTGATCCCGTGCTCCCCCACGCGCCCGGACGAGCGAGACATCGCACCCCACCCATCACTCAAGCCCCAGAGGTTCCTCCGAGAGATCGTCCGCGCGGCGCTCCCTCTGGGACGGGGGATCCTCCTTGACCCCTTCGCGGGGAGCGGCTCGACGGTCGCGGCGGCGGCTGCCGTGGGGTACTGCGCCATCGGTGTCGAGAGAGACGAGGAATACTTCCGGCTGGCATTGGGAGCCTTCGAGTCTCTTTCGCGCCTCTGTGTGCGAGGCTGAAGATGAGCGCTCGCGAGCTGCTGGATGACTTCCGTGAGAGCTTCGAGCAAAGGCGATTCGCCGCCGGCCTGCTCCTGGCCTTCATCGCCTTCTTCCGCGAACTGAACGTGTTTGGTCGCGGTTACCGCGACTTCTCCGCCTTCCTCGAAGAGTACCCACTCTCCCAGATTTCGGCACGCGGCGGCAGGGCCAACACGCTCGTGGTCGAAATCCGACAGCCTGGGGAAGCAGTCCCCGAACTCGCGAGCATTCGGCCTGCCTACAACGCGGCGGAGACGAGCATACGCGTCGAGCACCGGAGGTATGACTACCCCAACTGCGCGCCGCACGCCACGGGCCAGTGGCACGACTACCGGCACTGGCTCGACGCTCTTGTCACTCTCTCGCCTTCGGATGCGGAATGGCTTGCGAACGCCGTCGAGGCCCACGTTCTGAGCGTGCTTCCCAGCCACGATGTCGACTATGGCGAGCTGCCGCCGCTGGAGCGCAGCTTCAGCCGCCTGCTCGAGGGGTTCGACTTGGCCAAGCAAGGCCGCGAGCCGCCGGGAGCGGCCTTCCAGGGCGCGGTCTACGCCTACATCCGCGCCGATGCCCCGCACCTGCATCTCGAGGTAGCCAGAGCCGGCGCGGGGAGCAAGCGCCTGGGACGCGTGGGCGACATTGACGGCTGGGACGGGGAGAGACTCGTGCTGTCGGTCGAGGTGAAACACTACAGCCTCGATGGCCAGTCGGCCGCGCAGGTCGGCCCCTTCCTGGCCGAAGTCACTCGCCGCAACGCCCTGGCGATCGTGGCGGCCCAAGCTCTGGACGCTCCCGCCACGCGCTACATCACCGACTGCGGCGGAAGAGTACTCGACGTGCCCTCTCTGCTCCAACTGGTTGACCTGTGGGACCCGATCAAGCAGCGAGCGGCCGTGCAGGCCTTCGTCTACTACGTCCACCACATAGAGAAGAAGAAGCCCCTCATCGACCGCCTTGCGGCGTTCCTTCGCGCACAGCCCCGGCAGATGTGAATCCGCGCAGCATGCCGTCTGTCCGCCCATAGGCTCGGCCGAAAAGCCGGTTCCATCGTGGAGATGCCATCCTGAGCGCCAATCTCGCGCAGCGAGACTGCGAGGAATCTCGCCATCCGCCAGGAGATTCCTCGAGCTGCTCTTACCCGGAGCGGACGCTCTCGGAATGACACTCCCGGCGGAGGCGGGGTGCCCGGCCGCGTCTCTACTCCCTCATTCGCCGCCGCGCGTCCGCGTCACGAGTGCCTCCGGGGCGCTCAACGGCGCTTCCACAAACGCGCACGGCCTCTCGTCCGATGACGTTTCTGTCATCCGGGCACCCTCCATCCCGTCATCGACCGCGGGCATACTCTCCTCGACGACGGCACCTGACAAGGACAACGGACGCAGAAGCAAACAGGAGCCGCGCAGACACGAAGAGCGCCCGGGGCGCTCCTCACACCATCACGAGGCGCCCAACACGCGCCGCCAAAGGAGAGACCGCAGATGAACAAGACAGCCCAGATTGCGATGCTGACAGTCCTGCTCGGCGTCGTCCTCACCGCAGTGCCCGCCTTCTGCCGACCGGGTCCGCCGGAGGGGCCGGACAGGATGGGCCCCGGAAGAGATGGCCCGGACCAGCCGGGGAAGATGCAGCCGCCCGCTCCTAACCCACCGCCGCCGGGTCCGCCGCCGGCCACCGGCGTGACCATCCAGATCCAGGTCACCCCCATTCCGGGAACGACGACAGTCATCGAGATCAGGACGCTCGACACCCATGGGAACCCCGGGCCGGGCCTGAACCGCCCGGACAAGCCTGCTCCACCGGCCCCGGCGGACCGCAGGCCCGAACCGGAACCTCGGCGAGACGGCGACCGGGGGCGGCAGCGACCCGGCAAGTAGCCGCCATGGGGATGGACACACTGCCGGAGCATACCCGGCGCAGGAAGTGATGAAGACATGAGCGATCGAAGAGGCCGACCCGGCCGGCCGGGCCGGCCTCGGCGCTTCGTGGGCGGTGCCAGAAGGGGCCGCCGAGCCCCCCGGCGAAGCCTCACCTGACCGCGCGCCCTGTGCCGTCACCCGCTGCGACCCATCCCGGAGGTTCTCGCATGCTCCAGACAGTCCCCGGCCTTCTGGCACTCTCCTTCGGCCTCACCTGCTGGGCAGACACGCTCACTCTCGACGACTTCTCCCAGAGCATTGAAGCCTGGCAGCCCGCCTTGCGCTACGGTGAGACCGAGGAGGTAAGGGTTTCCCTGGACGAGGGCGTCGCCGGCTCCAATGCCCTGCGCATCGACTACGGCTTCACCGGAGTGGGCACCAATCACGTCCTGTACTCCCGGGAGTTCTCCGAGGGCGTTGGGGCCGCCGAGAAGCTGGCCTTCTCCGTGCGCGGCGCCGGCGACAGGGTGGAGCTGTTCCTCTTCGTCTTCGATTCCGAAGGCCGGATGAACAACTACGGCCCCCACGGGCAGCATCCCGACTTCCACAGCGGCTACGCGGACTGGCACCGCTGCGAGGTCAACCTCGACGACGATCCGGCCTTCCAGGGTGGCGAGGCCGATCTGCAGGACATCCGCAAGATCGGCGTGTTCCTCTGGGGCATGGGGCCCAAGACCGGCTCGGTGTGGATCGACGATCTGGTGATGGTCGAGGGAGAGCCGAGACTCACCTGCCTGCCCGCGGAGATCAGCCCCAATGGCGACGGGGTGTACGACAGCGCGGCCCTGCGCCTGCGGGTGCCCGGAGAGGCCACCGCGGTGGTGCAGGTGCTGGACGCGACCGGAGCCGTGGTGGACACACCCGTGAGTGGCGAGGCCGTGCGCGGCGGCGCCCTACAAGTGCAGTGGCCCCCCGAGCAGGGGGCACAGGCGCCCGCGGCGGGGCAGTACACCGTTCGTGCCACGCTCACCGGCGGCACCGAGATGGTGCTGACGGCGAAGCTGACCGCCATCGACCTGCCGCCCTGGCCCCCCATCGCCTACCAGGCGGAACCCTTCTTCCCCGTCGGGGTCTGGTTCGAGGGTGCGCCCTCGATGAACAGGGGGGGCGACACGCCACAGCAGGCCCGGAGCTACTACGACTTCTGCTTCTCGGACATGGCCGCCCACGGCATCAATGCGGTGGCCGTGCCCAACTGCCCGGAGAGCCTGTGGGAGGCCCTGCTGCAATCGGCCGAGGAGCATGGGATCAAGGTCTGCCTGGAGGTGGGCCCGCTGGTAGGCCTGGTGAGCCGTACCGACCCGGCAACAGAGACCGAGGTGGCCGCGGCGGTGGAAACCGTTGTGGAGAAGATCGGCGGGTACGACTCGCTCCTGCGCTACCAGATCCGGGACGAGCCCTTCGACCTGATGCTCCCCAACTGGGT
>CAZXDD010000258.1:0-10832 GCA_964639415.1 uncultured Armatimonadia bacterium | reverse complement strand
ACGTCAGCCCCGATCTGGGGGTCTGGAAGTGCTTCGGGTGCGGCGCCGGCGGCGATGTGTTCAGCTTCGTGATGAAGATCGAGGGCCTGACCTTCCCGGAGGCCGCCGAGCGGCTCGCCGAGCGCTGTGGTCTGGTATGGCATAGCTCGCCCGGCGACGAGGCGCGCTCCAAGAGGCGCCAGACTTTGCGGCGCGCCAACGCCATGGCGGCCGACTACTTCGAGGCGCTGCTGCGCTCCGAGGCCGGCCGGCCGGGCCTTGAGTACCTCAGAGGGCGCCAGTTCAGCGACGAGACAATTCGCAAGTTCCGGCTGGGCTACGCGCTGGAGAGCTGGGACGGCCTGCTGCGGCATCTGCGCCAGAAGGGCGTGGACGAGAGCCTGGCCGCCGAGGCGGGGCTGGCCAGGGCTCGAGACGGCGGCGGGCACTACGATGTGTTCCGCAACCGGGTGATGTTCCCCATCATCGATGTGAGTGAGCGTGTGATCGGGTTCGGCGGGCGTGCCCTGTCCTCCGAGGACCCGGCCAAGTACCTCAACACCTCCGACACGTCCATGTTTCACAAGGGCCAGAATGTCTACGCCATCCATCTGGCTCGCCCGGCCATGACGCGGGAGAAGTCGGCAGTCATCGTCGAGGGGTACACGGACGTGCTGGCCCTGCACCAGGCGGGGATCGAGAACGTCGTGGCCTGCCTCGGCACGGCGCTGACCAAAGACCATCTGGACCTTCTGTCACGGTACGTGGATGAGATCATCCTGGCCTATGATGCCGATGCGGCGGGGATGAACGCGGCGGCCAGGAACATCCCGATGCTGGAGGCCTGCACGGCGGAGGTCAAGATCGTCATCCTGCCCCCGGGCCTGGACCCGGACGAATGTGTGAAGCGTGACGGAGCGGAAGGTTTCCGGCGGGTACTAGCGAATCGTACCACACCCGTGGAGTACGAGATCCAACTGAAGTTCGCCCGCCATGAGGCCGAGGGGCCGGAGGGGGCGACCCGGGCCGCTCAGGAGGCCGTGGATGTTCTGCTCCGCGTGCCGGACCGCACGCGGCGAGACCGTTTCATCGCCAAGGCCGCCGACCTCTGGGGCCGCGGCGTCCCGGGACGAGTGGAGGGCATGGAGCGTGCGCTCCGTCTGGAGCTGGAGCGCCGCGGGAGCCAGCGCACACCGGGCATCTCGACACGCCGGACGTCCACCCGGGACCGCACCTACCTGGTGGAGACCGTGGCGCGGTCGGGGGCCTCGGTGCCGGCGGGGCTCATGGATGCGCAGCGCGAGCTTCTGTGCTGGGCGCTGAGCTCAGAGCTCGTTGCCCGGCAGTTGTGTCAACGGCTGACCCCGGCGCACTTCACCGAGCCCGCCTATCGTGAGGTCGCCGACCGCCTGGCGAACGCACTGCAGGAGGGCCGCCCGTACTCGGCGCAGGTCGTCCTCGAGGGTCTCCCCGAGGACTGCCCGGCCCGGGCGGCGGCGGCGGAACTGGCGCTGCAGGAAGTGGCGGAGGTAGACGAGGAGGTCCTGCGGCTAAGTATCGAGAACTTGATACAGTACCGCCAAAGCGGCGGCCACACGCCGACATACAGCGTGCCGGCGGCCGACGACGTTCCGGAGCCCCAGATGGTGGAGGACTTCCAGGCCCTGCAGGCCCGGGTCGTGGCGAAGGTGAACAGCGGCGCCGTCGACCCCGACGATCCCGACATGGTGCTGTACAAGACGCTGATGGCCAGATTGCACGGCAAGGGCGGTCTGGCATACGCCACCGTCCCGGGGGCCGTGAACAAGGAGACGGCCACGCCCCAGATCCCGATGAAGGCCGACTTTCCGAAGGTCGCCGCGGGAACGGAGCAAGAGCCGGAGCCAGCCGACGAGTATGGAGAGGCTGCGGAGCCCGAGGACCCGTTCGACGAGTAGTGCCGGGTGCGTCGGGCTCTAGACGAAGGGAGTTGAGTTTGTTTGGCAGAGGGGAAGGACGCCGAAATCCACGAGTTGCCCGAAGTTCGCGCGCTCCTGCGCAAGGGGCGCAGGACGGGCACCGTAACCTATGCGGAAATACAGGACGGCCTCAGTGAGATCGAGGACCTGGACACCGCCGACATTGAGGACGTCTACCGGATGTTCGTCGATGCCGGAGTGCGGGTGGTCGACGAGGACGAAGAGGAGGAAGAGGAGGAGGTCATCGAGGAGCTGTCCGACGACGAGCTGGACCACCTGGAAGCCGTCCCCATCGACGATTCGGTGCGCATGTACCTGCGCGACATCGGGCGCGTCCCGTTGCTCACGGCGCGACAGGAGGTGGAGTTGGCGCGCCGGATCCAGAAGGGCGACGGGCGCCTGGACTACGACCGCGTCCGCAATTGCCTGGTCTTCAGGCCCAACGAACGTCTGGAGCCCAGTACCGTGTACACCGTCACCGTCAAGGGTGGCGAGAGTGGGCTGTATGACGCGGTGGGCAGGTACATGCCCGGCGACCACGTGTTCTCATTCCGCGCCGCCCCGGCCGAAGCCAACCTGCGGGTCACTGCCATACGGCCCGAGGACGGGGCCGTGGATATCGAGGCCGAGGCGATCCTGGTCGTGGAGTTCGACGACGCCGTCGACCCGAGCACCGTGGACGGGGAGACCTTCTGCCTGGCGGACGAGAAGGGTCGGGCCGTGGAGACCAAGGCCCGGGTTGGGGCAGAGCCATGGACGGTGCTGGTGGAGGCCGCCGCGCCACTTCTGCACCGCAACCAGTTCACCCTCACCATCAAGGGCGGCCAGCAGGGCGTGCGCGGCGAGCAGGGGCGCTCTCTGGCGCGAGTGGTGAAGAGCTCCTTCTCGACGGCTCAGCGCAAGGCGGCGCCGCGGGTGACGGCCTCCAGCCCCGACCGCTCGCAGACAGACGTCTCCGTCTGCGCCACGATCACGGTCGACACCGACAGACGGCTGGACCCCGGGACGATCGGCGAGCAGAGCGTGATCCTCACCGACGCCATGAATACCGTGGTGGCCGGCGAGATCCACTATGACGATATCTGTCGTCGATTGACCTTCATCCCCGCTCACCCGCTGGCCGCCGAGATGCGGTACACGCTCACCGTCAAGGGCGGCAAGGGCGGGATCAAGGGCATCTCCGGCTACAACCTGCAGGAGGATTACTGCATCGACTTCGACACGGCCTCGGAGCACGAGAGTCCGGCGGTCGTGACCACCCGCCCGCAGCATGAGGACCGCGGCGTTGCGCCGCGTTGCGCCATTGAGGCGTACATCAACCACCGCATAGACGCCGGCAGCATCGACCCGGGGGTGCTCAAGGTCAAGGACGAGGAGGCCGTCAAGGCCCTGGCCGAGGCCAACCTCAGACTGGTGGTGAGCATCGCCCGCAAGTACACCGGGCGTTCGGCCATGAGCTTCCTGGACCTGATCCAGGAGGGCAATATGGGCCTGATGCGGGCGGTCGAGAAGTTCGACTACCGCAAGGGCTACAAGTTCAGCACCTACGCCACGTGGTGGATCCGCCAGGCCATCACCCGGGCCATTGCCGACCAGGGACGAATCATCCGCATCCCCGTGCACATGGTGGAGACCATCAACCGACTGGTCAAGACCTCACGCCAGTTGCTGCAGCAGTTGGGGCGAGAACCGACCCTGGAGGAAGTGGCGGCCGAAATGGACATGCCCCTGGAGCGGGTCAGCGAGATCCGCAGGATCGCCCCGGAGCCGCTGTCTCTCGAGGCCCCCGTCGGCGAGGAGGAGAACAGCCACCTGGGCGACTTCGTCCCCGACGAGGAGCTGTACACTCCGGTGGACGCGGCCTCCAATCTGGTCCTGCGGGAGCAACTGGAGCGGGTCCTGGAGACGCTCAGCGAGCGCGAGCGCGAGGTGCTCAAGCTGCGGTTTGGCCTGGAGGACGGCTACTCCCGGACGCTGGAGGAGGTGGGCCACATCTTCGAGGTGACCAGGGAGCGGATCCGCCAGATCGAGGCCAAGGCGCTCAAGAAGCTGCGCCACCCCGGGCGGAACCGCGCGCTGCGCGACTATCTGGAGTAGGCGGTACGGCGCCGGCTTGACCCGTCTTGGCCTTGTGAGTGAGGCCGGGCGCAACGGCCTGGAGCCGGAGGTCGAATCTGGCGAGGCGGCTGAGGCGCAGGTCCACCTCCTTCGCGGAATGGGCGGGCGGGCCCGGCTTGCATTGTGGCCGTCGGGTTGGGTATACTCGCACAAGGCAGTGGACAATGGGGCCCGTAGCTCAGCGGTTAGAGCAGTCGGCTCATAACCGATTGGTCGCTGGTTCGAATCCGGCCGGGCCCACCAGCATGCGCGCTCGCCACTCCACAAGGCGCCGAGGCGTTCGGCTCCTGCCGGAGTGGCGTGTTTCTTCAGAGGGGCTCTTTGCCAGGCCGCGGCGGCGAGTGTCGGGTCGGTGGCGGGTTCGCCGGCCTCCGGTCTTCCCGCTGCGGCGATTACAGGCGGCCCGGCCCCGGCTGCGCGGAGCATCTCAATGGTCGGCGTTATCGCTGAACACGTGAAGGCGCATCGGCACCAATTGGGCAAGCACTCGCTATTCGTGGGTTCGGCCGTGCGGGTGCCCCCGGAAGACAAGTCCGTAGTGGACGTGATCCACCAGTTGGCCCTGGCCCATGCCGGCGACCGGCTGAGGGACATGGAGGGGGACGACCGCCCGGCCGCCGCGCTGGAGCTGGCGACCGCCGAGATCCCCGACCACGCCACGAGGTGCCGGCTGTTCCGCGAGCACCAGGGCGCCGAGTCCCGCCCGGCGGAGGGTCACGTGCGCCTGGCACGGCTCATCAAGGACGGCTACTACTCCGCCATATTCCTGGCGGAGCCCGACGACATGCTGGAGCGGGCACTCCGCGCCCAGCACATGGAGCCGGAGAAGGACTACCATCTTCTGGTGGCCGGTGTCGACGAGCCCAACGACATCCGAGTGGCGCTGGCCGAATCCACCCGCATCGCCATCGTCAAGTGCGGCGGCAGCCTCGAGCACGGCTTCCTGCCTCTGGGCCCCGAAGAGGTCGGTCAGATCGCCGCCGATATCCGAGGCGTCATCTCCGACGTTTTCAAGGTCTTCTCCGTCTTTGTGGCCATGACCGATCGCGAGGACCCCTTCCTCATGCAGGTCCCCCGGGAGGGCGGCAAGATCTTCTGGATCAACATGATGATCCCCATGGCCAACGCCGAGCTGTACGACGAGCTGAAGATCGAGAGCCCGGCCAGCGCCGAGTACCACCGGCTTCAGCCCCACGTCATGGCCCTCCTGGACGCCCGCCATTCCTCACGCCACCTGCTCTGCCGCGAGCCGGGCTCGTTCAACGAGTTCTTCGCCAAGCTGCACGGAAGACTGATCCGGCACCGCAGCCGCCGGCGCGGGCAGCGCACCGATCTCACCGTGCTTCGTGGCGGCCCCTACCGGTTCCTGGACTACTTCGACACCGAGGATGAGGACTTCTACTTCGGGCGCGAGCAGGATGTAGAGGCGGTGATGGCCAAGATCCAGGACCACCCGCTGACCGTGGTCTTCGGACGCATCGCCGTGGGAAAGACCTCTCTTCTGCGGGCGGGCATCATGGCGTCCCTGCGCCGAGAGACGGAGGAAGCGGACAAGGAGGAAGTCAAGCCCTGGCTCGTGGGCTACGCCCGGGTCGGCGAGGACCCGGTGGCCAGTCTGCGCGCCGCCATGCTGGCGGCGGCGCAGGAGGCCGGCTACGATCCCTCGCCACCGGGGGAGGAGGAGACGCTCGCTGAGACGGTGACCCGCATCGCGACGCTCACCGAGCGGAAGGTCATCATCCTCCTGGACCAGTTCGCTGAGTTCTTCGTCAAACTCGGCGAGAAGGTACGCGCGAGGTTCCGGGAGGCCGTCAAGGAGTGCCTGGAGCAGGCGCCGGAGCACTTCCGGCTTGTGGTCACCATCCGCGAAGACTACCTGGGCGAGGTGTACGAGCTGCAGGGCGACTTCCCCTCGATCCTGCATAACGTGCACCGCCTGCACAAGCTGACCAGAGAGCAGGCCGAAGACGCGATTCTCAAGCCGGCGCAGAACTTCGAGCTGCAGGTGGAGCGCGGCCTGGTTCACCGCATTGTGGACGATCTGTACCGCGAAGGTGTGGAGCCGGCGCAGTTGCAGATCGTCTGCCACTCGCTGTATGAGGCGCGTCCGCCCTCGAGCAGAGTGATCTCGGAGCGCACCTACGAGCAGCTGGGCGGGGCTGAGGTCATCCTGGACAAGTACCTGGAGCGCTCGCTGTCGCGGCTGCCGGCGGGGGAGCGCCGCACGGCCTCGAAGGTACTGTCGTTCCTCACTGGCGGGTCGGAGCTCAGGGCCGCCCAACCTCTGGGCCGTGTGGTTGCGGAGGTGCAGGCCGACAAGGAGGCGCTGGAGCGGGTCCTGGCCCATCTGGTGGACGTCGGCCTCGTCCGCCCGGTGGGCAAGGGGCGCGCCCGGGAATACGAGCTCGTCCACGAGGTGCTTGCCGAGAAGGTCACGGCCTCGGTCGCCGGCGGTGTGGTGATGATCCGCGACCTGCATGACCTGCTCACCCGAGCGATGAACGACTTCACCCAGTTTGGTCTCCTCGTCAACGCCGAGGAGCTCAAGCTCATCAACCACGCCCGCGAGGACCTCGCCATCGGACCCGACCAGCTCCGTCTGCTCGTGCGCAGCGCGCTGTCGGCCGGCATTGATGTGCAGTACTGGCTCGAACGCGTCGATGAGCTTGGGCAGGACAAGTCGGACTTCATTGCCGCGATGATGCGGGATGACAACGTGGAGGTTCGCCAGCGCACGTACCGGCAACTGGCGGACCATCTGGAGCCGCGCCTCATCCGCCACCTGGTTAACGGTCTGACGGACGAGGACTCCGAGGTGCGCAATCAGGCGGGCCAGTACCTCGGACAACTGGAGGCCCATCTGCTGGGGATGCTGGAGAACAACGACCTGCGAGTGCGGGCTCTGGCCGCCCGGGCCATCGCCCACACGAGGGCCCGGCGCGCGGTGCGGCCGCTCGTGGAGGCCTTCGGCGAGAACGACCCGCCGCTAAGAGATGAGATCACCGCGGCCCTGCTGGCGATTGACGACCCCAAGGCCCCGGACATGCTCCTGCGCGCCATCATCTCCGGCTCGGGCCAGACGTGGGACGTGGCCCATGCCCTGGGACGTCTGTCCGTCGGCGAGAAGGAGCTCAAGAGCCTGCGCCGCGCCGCCACGGGCAGGGACCGGTGGCAGCTTCGCTACGCCCTGGGAGTCGCCCTCACCTATCGGCGAGCGTTCACGGAGGCCGCCGAGGTGCTGAGCTCCCTGATCGAGGCCCTGCCCGGCGAGAGCACGGGCGCGCTGGCGGCCAAAGAGGCCCTCGCGGACCTCGAGGACCAAAGGCGACGGGCCTCCGCGGGCGAAGATGCCTGGGTGATGTTCGCTCGCACACCGGCACACTGCAGCTTCACCGACCAGGAGGTGGCGCCACCCCTGGAGCTGGCCTGGCAATTCGAGACCAAGGACCACGTCATCGCCTCTCCGGTAGTGCGCGACCACACGGCCTACATCGGCTCGCGGGACAGGCACCTGTACGCCATCGACACCGGAAAGGGCACGGCGCGATGGTCGTTTGAGGCCGCCGACCGCATCGAGGGCGCGGCGGCCATCAGCCACGAGATGGTGTGCGTGGGCACTCTCAACGGCACCGTGCACGCTCTGGAAATCTCCTCCGGTGAGCAGCGCTGGCGGGCCGCGCTGGGCTCGGCAATCCGCGCCGGGTGCACGGTGGAGGGAGACGCACTTTACCTCGGGACCCGCGGCGGGTTGCTGGCATGCCTGGAGGTGGCCGGCGGAGAGGTGGTATGGCGCCGTGAGGCCCGCGGTGAGATCAGCACGGCGGTGGCCGTCGCCAACCAGATCGCGGTGGCCGGATGCTGGGACGGGCACATCATGGCGCTCGACGCCACAACAGGCGAGGAGCTGTGGAAGTACAAGACGCAGGCGCCGGTGTCCTCCTCGCCGGCAGTCGATAGCGACATCATCTACTGCGGCTCGGACGACCACGGTCTGTACGCGCTGGACCTGCGCAGTGGCGAGCTTCTCTGGCGCCGCGATCTCGGGGGCCAGGTACGCTCATCCCCCGCCCTGTCGGCGGACCTCGTCGTGGTCGGGAGCATCAACACCCACTGCTACGGCGTGCGGCGCGACAGCGGCGAGATCGTCTGGGCCACACCCACTTCCGAGGAGATCATGGCCTCTCCGGCCATCTCGACGGGCCACGTGTACATCGGCTCCAAGGACGGGGCTCTGTATGCACTGGACCTGGCGACCGGCGAGATCACCTGGCGCCACAAGTCGCCGTTCGGAGTCTACTCGTCTCCCGCGGTGGCTGAGCAGACCGTCTACGTGGGCTTCAACTACTACTATCTGGCCGCCTTCCGGCCGGCGATCAAGGGCACGAAGCGTTCGTGAGGCCATCCGCCGCCACAACCATGGACCATCGGCACCCCTGCAGGCAGTCGCGGGCGGCGCGGGCGTCTGCCTCCGCCCGGTCTGTGCGCGGTGGCGATCTTCTGTCCGGCGGCCGGCTCCGCGTCGGTGTGACCTGCATGGCCCTGACCGCCATCGTGCTGCTGGCCTCAGGCTGCGGCGGGACGGCGGACAAGATGCGCCGCGACTACGTGGCCCTCAGGTACCTCGAGGACGCCGTCGTGGCCATCCAGAACCGACCGGTGGATCGCCCCGGAGCGATCCGGGCGCTGCGGCGGGCCCTGGAGTTGGCGCCGCAGGACCCCACCATCTCCACCACCGCCCCCGGACTGTGCGTGACTTTGGGCCTCTACAGTGAGGGCCTGGACCTTCTACGCGCCCAGGATGCTCCCGACCGCTGGCTGCTGGCCCAATGCCTCCTGCAGACCGGCCACGTCGAGGAGGGCACCCGGATGCTCCTGGACCTGGCCAATAGCGCCCAGGCCGCCGACCGGGGAGCGCCGGGCCAAAGCGCCGTCGTCGCCATGCAGCTCAACAACGCCGGCTACATGCTGGCCGACGCCGCGGTGCAGTTGCCGGCGGCCCTCGCCATGCTCGAGAGGGCCACGGACACGCTGCCGCTGGACGCCAACTGCATTGACAGCCTGGGGTGGGTGCACTATCGTCTTGGCCAGTTCCGCGAGGCGATCTTCTACCTGGAGCGTGCCGTGCGCCTGCAGACCGGCCCACGGCAGCCGGACCTGTACTACCACCTGGGCGCGGCCTATGCCGCCATGGGTCGCCATCAGCGGGCGCGAGCCATGCTCAAAGTGGCCCTGAAGCTCGACCCCCACCACCCCGAGACACTGCAGGCCATGGACAAACTGCGCTGGCTCTTGCCACCGCTGTCCCTGGCGAGCGCCGACAAAGACAGCCGGGGGGGCGCCCGGGGCACAGGCGCGTAGGTGGTGCGCCAAACCACCCGGCAAGCGTCTCGGCCCGTGGCGGGACCCCATGCCGTGCACACTCGACAACAAACACCCTGGGGAGGTCCACATGCTGGACTCACGTATCATCTCCACGCTGGGCAATTCGCTTACAGCCTCACCGACCATGGCGATGTCGGCTCTCGCCTCCAAGATGAAGGCCGAGGGCAAGGACGTGTTGTCTTTCGCGGTCGGTGAACCGGACTTCCCCACCCCGCCCCACATCTGCGAGGCCGCCAAGCGCGCCATCGACGACGGGCAGACGAAGTACACGCCGGCCTCCGGCACTCCGGCGCTGCGCAAGGCCATCGTGGAGGCGACCCAGAGAGACCTGGGCGTCTCCTACGAGCCAGAACAGGTCGTGGTGAGCAACGGCGGCAAGCATGCGCTGATGAACATCTGGCGCATTCTGCTCAATCCGGGCGACGAGGTGGTCATCTTCGCGCCGTACTGGGTGAGCTACCCCGATCAGGTGCAGATCGCCGGCGGTGTGCCCGTCGTCGTTCCCACCTCCGGGGACAATGACTTCCAGCCCGACCTGGAGGAGCTGAAGGCCAAGATCACCCGGCGAACCGTGGCGATCCTGCTCAACAGCCCCTCCAACCCGGCCGGCAGCGTGTTCACCCGGGAGACCATCGAGGGAATCGCCCGCATCGCCCAGAGCAATGGACTGACCATCGTCTCGGACGAGATCTACAAGCACATCCTGTTTGACGGCCGCTCCCACGTGAGCCCGGCCCAACTGGATGATGACCTGCGTGAGCGCACCATCATCGCCGATGGCGTGGCCAAGACCTATGCCATGACCGGGTGGCGCATCGGCTGGCTCATCGCCCCCAAGCACTTCGCCAAGCAGGCGGGCAGCCTGCAGAGTCAGGAGACCTCCAACCCCTGCTCCATCTCCCAGGCGGCCGCGCTGGCGGCCCTCACCGGGCCCCAGGACTCCGTGGGCCAGATGCGGCAGGCGTTCGAGGAGCGCCGGAACTTCATCGTTCCGGCCCTCAACGCCATGGCCGGCATCAACTGTCCCAACCCCGGCGGGGCGTTCTATGTGCTCCCAGACATCACCGCGCACCTGGGGCGCACGCTCAAGGGACAGCAGATCAAGGACTCATTCGACTTCTGCTCCTACCTGCTGGATGAGGCCCTCGTCAGCACCGTGCACGGCAGCGCATCGGGCTCCGAGGGGTACTTCCGGATCAGCTTCGCCTGTAGCATGGAGCAGATCAAGGAGGGGCTGCGGAGGATCGAGCAGGCCCTCAGCTAGTAGTCCGGCCGAGAAGTCCGGCTGGTCCGTTTCATGTCATTCCGAGCGCCCATCTCGCGCAGCGAGACAGCGAGGAATCTCGCTGAATGCCAGGAGATTCCTCGAGCTGCTCTTGCCGGGAGCGGACGCTC
>CAZXDD010000257.1:0-10847 GCA_964639415.1 uncultured Armatimonadia bacterium | reverse complement strand
GAGCTTCACCCCATCGACTTCGATGGCGACTTCGTGCTGCTCGGGCACGATGGGCCCCATCATGTAGCCATCGCCCAGGGCAGACCGGTGCTCCGAGGGCTTTCCGTGATGCACGGCAAGAGGGGGCGCGGCCCGGGCGTGGAATTCGCCATCCGCAATGGCCCCATCACGATGTTGGGCATCACCGAGAGCGGTGACGGGAGGTACAAGTTCGTGATCGCGGAGGGCGAGTCGGTGCCGGGCATCATCCCGGCCACGGGCAATACCAACACCCGAGCCAGATTCGCTCCGGATGTGCGGACCTTCCTGGAGCGCTGGTCGCTGGCGGGCCCGACCCACCACTTCGCTCTGGGCGTCGGCCACCATGCCGCTACGCTGCAGCGGCTGGCCGAGGTGCTGGGGCTCGGGTGTCAGGCCATCGCTCGACACGATGCGGAGGCGCTCTGATGCGGCTTGACAATGTGACGCTGGAGATCAGTCTGAAGCCCTTCAGCAGCCTGGACGAAGGGCACATCCGCCGGGTCGGCCGGCGGGCCTTCACCCAGTGGCTGCCTTTGATCCAGCACGCCGCCCGGTCCTCGGTCATGCTCTGGACCGCGGACGGGTCCGAGATTCTCGACTACCGGGGCCGGATGGAGGATGAGCTGGAGTGGGCCCGGTACATCGGCGGCGCCAATCCGCGCGCGGCGGTGCCCGGCGACCCCGAGGGGGTCTGCCTGCACAGCCGGCCGTATCCGTACATGGATAACCCGCCGGTGGTGACCTACGGCGATCTGGCGAGAATCGTCGGCCTGCTCCGGCAGGTGGGGACCGAGGTGACGGGCAAGCCGGTGCGCGTGGGCGCCACCTTCGACCCCGGGCCCGAGTTCGCCAAGTCCTCCTTCAAGTACGAGCGCCATCCGGAGATCTGCCTGGCGGGGACGATGGGACGGGCCAGCTTCGCCTGCTGCTACGCCACACTGCATGCCGATGACGTGGCCTACGCCGGATACCCCGAAGGCATCCCGGAGGGCACGGCGCTGGGCGAGTTCCTCGGCCGCCAGAGCACTCACTTCCTGCGCGACCTGGGCTTTGACTACCTCTGGCTCTCCAATGGCTTCGGCTTCGGTCTGGAGACATGGGCGACAACGGGCGCCGTCTTCGATGGCGAGGCCTTCGCCCCCGAGCGCGTAGGCGAGACGGCGCAGAAGATACTACGGTTCTGGCAAAGCTTCCGACGCGAGTGCCCGGACTATCCCCTCGAGACCCGGGGAACGAACCTCACCACCGGCATTGACCTGGCCTCGGATGCCGTGCCGATCCGGGAGATCTACGAGGGGGGCTTCGATCTGGCGCCACCGCCCAACTCGCCCTGGGCGGCCCTCAACGGCGATTTCGGTTTCGAGTTGGTGGGCTACATGTCCCACATCGCCCGTGTCCCGGCAGACGGGTATCCCTTCCGGTACTACGTGCACGACCCCTGGTGGCTCAACAGCCCCTGGCTGGACCGCTACGGCCGCGAGCCCCACGACATCTCCCTGCCGCTCTCGGTCTCCCGCGTGGATGACGCCGGTGAGGTGCGGACCGCCACCGCGGTGGAGCTGCTGTCCATCGATGACTCCTACGGCCGGATGCCGGACAAGTGCCCGCTGGAGGTGATCGGGCATATCAACGCCGCCCGCGAGCACCTGCCCGACCGGCCGGGTCCGGCGGTGTGGGTCTACCCCTTCGACGAGTATCACGACATGACGTTCCGCCCCGAGCCCAGGCTCCGGGAGGTCTTCTTCGGCGACTGGTTCATGCGCGCCGCCGTCAACGACGGCCTGCCCCTGAACACGGTGGTTTCGACCCGGGCCCTGCTTAGCGGTCTGCAGCGCGTCCCAGACCTCTACGACGGTTCGGTGCTGGTATCGATCCTGCCGGACGCCGGGAGCGATCTGGCCGCAGCGGTGGTTCGGTGGGTGCGCAGGGGCGGCAGGGCCCTGCTGTACGGGCCGGCCGAGCACGCCGACCCGGAACTGCTGCGGATGCTGAATGTCGCCACGGCCGAGCCGATCTCGGGCGAGATGACGGTGGAGCTTGTGCACGACATCGACGTGGTCCGCGAGGGCACCTACCCCGACAGGCTCAACCACCGTGAGCTGCTTTCCGCCGGGGGCCTCCGGGGCGTTCCCGGAGATGAGGCGGACCCCCACAGCCGGGTGCTGGCGTGGGTCCACTCGGGAGGGGAAAGACGTCTGGCCGCCACCTACCGCGAGGACCCGGACTGGAACGGTGGCGCCCTGGCCTGGGTCCGGGGCACCAACTCGAACCACTACAGCAAGGGCGCCCACCTGCTGACGCCCGACGACCCGGCCCTGTGGTTCCAGTCCGGGAGACTGATGCGGCTTGCGCTCTCACGCTTTGGCTTCGTGTTCGCCGCCGCCAAGCGTCTTCCCGGACAGCGCGACCCGCTCACCTGCGTGGCCCGCCATGACAACGGCTTCTTCTTCTCCGGCTACACCCCGGACACCACCGTGGAGCTCAGGCTGGGCTTCCCACAGGGGGCGCCGCTACTCATCGGCTATGAGACTGAGCTCGTGGACGGCCTGGCCACCTACCGCATGCCCCGCGGCTGGCATCGCGAGTGCCGGGTGTTCGTGCGCCAAAGCGGCGGAATCCTGAGCTGCGTGGAGCAGCACTCCGGGGAGATCGGCATCTCGCGCCGGCTGCTGGTGAGGGGTCTGCAGGAGGCGGAGGTCACCTTCTACCCGGAGGCGAGTGTCGCCGGCAGGGCGACGGGGATCGTCAACGGCGCCTACCCGTACCTGCAGGGGCAGTTCGTGCAGTTCCAGGAGACCGACGACGGCAGCGGCAGGAGCCTGCGCACCGCGGGGGTAACGGGCTCGCTGCTGATCTCCTGGTAGCCAAGACGGCGGCCGGCCGGCGGGACGCGGCCACGGGCCCGCAGGTCAACGGCCGCCCGGCACCGAACAAGGTGGCCCGCACACTCATCCTCCCAGCGCACAGAGGCCGGTATGACACCCAGAGAGCGCGTCGTTGCCGCCTTCGAGCACCGTGAGCCGGACCGCACGCCGATCTTCGAGAAGCTCATCAAGTCGCCCATCGCCGACGAGCTCCTGGGACGCCCCTGCGCGGCGAGCAACCTCGAGTACCAGATGCAGCGCCTGGCCGACGGCGACTGGGAAGGGCTGCAGAGACAATCGGCGCGGGACCTTGTGGACCTCAGCAAGATGCTGGGCTTCGACCTGGTGCGCCTCCCCCGCAATGGAGGCGAGCCGCCCCTGGAGCAGCGGCCGCGCCGGCTGGAGCCGGGAGTGTGGCAGGTGGGCTCGATGGTGGCCGAGGTGCTGGACAAGGGCTGGGTGCGCTGGCGCCCTGTCGAGCCGGAGCCCCGCCGATCCGAGGCCGAGCAGGAATCGGCCCTGCGCCAATCCCTGGAGGACGAGCCGGACGAGCCGGTACTGCACGACAGCACGTTCCTCGTCATCCGCGAGGGGCGGCGGATCATCGAGCAAGAGGGCCTCGATCTGGCGGTCTTCTCCGAGGTGTACGCCATCGGCGCCGCGACGCTGCCGGCCTTCGTGTTCTGCTGGTTCGCCACCGAGCCCGACCTTCTCCACCGCTACTATCGGCGCAGCCATGTGCCCGCGATGGCCACCATTCGCAGGCTGGTGCAGGAGGGGGTGGATATCGTCGCCCTGGGTGGCGACCTGGCCTGCGATCTGGGCCCCATGGTCTCCCCGGCCCACTATCGCGAGTTCATCATGCCCTACATTCGGCAGCAGGCCGAGCTGTGCCACAGCCTGGGCGCCTACTGCACCAATGCCACCGATGGAGACATCTGGCCGATTCTGGATGACTTCATCCTCGGCACCGGTGTGGACGGCTACGAGGAGATCGACTTCGCCGCCGGCATGGACCTTCCCCGCCTCAAGGCCAAGTACGGCGAGAACTGCGTATTCGTGGGCAACGTCGACATCCGTCATACCCTGACCTCCGGCACCGTGGAGCAGGTCCGGGCCCACACTGTGGCCTGCATTGAGGCCGGCTGGGGCAACGGAGGCCATGTGCTGATGTCCGGCAACTGCATCCACGAGGACTGCAAGACAGATCTGTTCCTGGCGCACCTGCAGGCGTACCGCGACTACTTCGGGTTGTCTTGACGGTGGAGGGAGCGGCGGCAACGGCGATGGGAACGCCCATGGCGCGGCCCGCGATCCACAGAAGCGCAGACGGAGACATCCTCCCCGCAGGCGCCGTGCGTATCGAGTACGAGAGCGGCGTGGACGGATATCGCGACTGGACCCCGTTCCGGCCGGCGAACCCACGGGTGCCGGTGGTCCTCGGCATTCGCGGCGTCGCGGCGTTTTTCGCCGTCCAGGACATGCTCCGCCGGGCGGAGGACCACGTGAACGAAGGTGGCCGCCATGCGTCGTAGCGAGGCTCTCGGAGCACGCGTGGGCCGCCGCCGGGAGGCGACCCGCCGACAAGTGCGTCACGTCCGTGGGTACAGGACGGGGCCTGTAGGCCCCCCCGCCGTAGCCATCGTCCCCCTGGCCTGCTTGGCGTTCCAGCTTGGACTTGGGCCGCCCTGTGCGGCGCAGCGCCCGCTACAGATCGCCCCCGAATCGCCGCAGTGGGTGACAAAGGCGGTCCGGGGTCCGCACCTGCAGCACCGCACCTTCCGCAGCGCCGCCGCCCATGCCGAGGTCAGCTACCACGTCTACACCCCCGAGGCCTACGACGGCGAGCCGCAGCGGCGCTTCCCCGTGCTCTACTGGCTGCACGGTACGGGCGGCGGGCTGATCGGGCTGCGGCCTCTCGCGGCACGGTTCCACGCCGCCATCCGCGCCGGCAAGACCCCACCGATGATCGTCGTCTTCCCCAACGGCACACCGGCGAGCCTGTGGGTGGACTCCCGTGACGGCGCGGTGCCGATGGAGACCATCCTGGTAAAGGAGCTGATCCCCCACATCGACGAGACCTGGCGAACGGTGGCGTCCCGCAAGGGGCGTATCGTAGAGGGGTTCAGCATGGGCGGATACGGCGCGGCCAGGCTTGGGGTCAAGTACCCGGAGCTGTTCGCAGGGGCCTCGGTGCTCTCCGGCGGGCCGCTGCAGCGGGAGTTCAGCTACTCGCCCCGCGTGGGGCCCCGGGGCCGTGAGATGATCCTGCAGACAGTCTTCGGCGGTGATGAGGAGTACTTCCGCTCGGTGAGCCCGTGGGCCCTGGCCGAGCAGAGTGCCGACCAGGTACGAGGCCGCGCGGCGCTGCGGATCGTGATCGGCGAGCTGGACGAGATGCTCCAGGTCAATGAGCAGTTCGATCGGCACCTGACGGCTCTTGGCATCCCGCACAGCTTCACCGTCGTGCCCGGCGTCGGGCACAACGCCCTCGCGCTGCTGAGGAGACTGGGTCCGACGCAATGGGAGTTCTACAGAGACGCCATGGCGGAGCCTTAGAGGGCACCGCCCGATACCGGGCTGTGCCCGTGGACAGGGCCGAGCGCGCCGGGAGGCAACTGCGACGCGCCGCACCCGCCCGCCGCCGTCCGACGCGGCGTGCCCGGTACCACGCCGGGGGCGGGTCGAGAAGCGTGGCCGAGAAGTCCAAGTCCGCGCGGGAGTGTCATTCTGAGAGCGTCCGCTCCCCGAGGGAGCAGCTCGAGCAATCCCCTGGCATTTGGTGAGATTCTTCGCTATCTCGCTGCGCGAGATTGACGCTCAGAATGGCATGAACCGGGCCGGCCCGACTTCTCGGCTGGCCCGGCTAGGCCAGCCCGGCGATCTCGGAGGCCAAAGAGCGCAAGGCCGCACCGACCAGGGGATCGTCCGGCACGTCGCCAGACTGCCAACCGAGCGTGTCGACCAACTCTCCCAGTGGGCTGCGCCCACGATCCCTGTGGATCGCGCCGGCGAGACCGAACAGCGTCACGCCTTCGGTCGCCGCGGGGTCCTGCAGACTGAGCAACAGCTCGTCGCAGAACACGTGCATCCGGGCCGAGCGCTGGCGGGCCACCTGGCGCCCGCTGGAGGTGAGCAGCACCTCGAGGAAGGCGTCTTTGCGCGGCAGCCACTCGGACAGACTCCTGATCGTCTCGGGCAGGGGGCTGTTGTGCCCGGAGCGGATGGTGATGAACCGGGCCACCGCGACGAGCCCGAAGTTGGCATCGATGAGGTCGGCATCCCCCAAGACCCGGCTCTCCAGCGGACTGGACTGGGTGTTGTCGCCGCAGTGGCTGGCGATGGCATCGCAGGCCCGCTCGCGCACATCGGGATCGGCGGCGAGGTCCAGCAGTAGCTGCCGCGCCTCGGCGGCTCCGAGGCCGGCATGCTCGGCGCCGGCGCTCTTGCAGATGTCGTGCAGCGTCGCGGCCACGTGCACGACATCCTCGTCCGCGCCCTCGATCCTGGCCAGATGCAGAGCCAGAGCACGCACCCGCAGGGTGTGCTCGTAGCAGTAGCCCGGCCAGTGATAGCCCTCCCACTCCGCCGGCCAACCGGCCAGACGTGCACGGACCGCCTCTTCCAGGCGCTCGTTGACTGCCGTCGTGATCGCGGGCATGTTCTCTCCGCTCATCGAGCCCCTGCTCCGCCGGTCTGCGCGCGGGGCAGGGGCGCGGTTTCCCTGTGATATCGCCGCCGACTATCGGCGGTAGACCGGCACCGTCATCCGCCGCCCCTCGGCGATGGCCTCTGCGGCGCATACCGTAGCCACGGCGCTATTGGCCCCGCTGAACGCATCCACCAGCGTGGGCCTGTCCTCCTGGATGCAGTCCAGGAAGTGCTCGATCTGCGGGTCGTACGGATGGCCGGCGATCTCCAGGCCCGCAAGGTCGCGGGTTTCCACGTCATGGCCCTCGCCCAGCATCAGCTTTCCGCCACGGAATGTGCCCCTGGTGCCGTAGATGGCCAGATTGCTGAAAGCGGGCCGGTCGCCCACCGGCCCATACAGCGCCGCCACCTTCGCACAGGCCCCGCCCGCGAACCGGAAGATCGCCACCATGCAGTCGTTGTGCTCCATCTGCGGGAAGGCGATGGAGTTGCCGAACCCATCCACCTCCACCACATCCGAGCCGCAGAAGGACCGCAGCAAGTCGAGCTGGTGCACCCCACCACCCACGATGGGCAGCTCGTGACGCAGGTACCAGTTCTCATTGCCGATGTAGGCGTTGGTCCGCTCCGGGGCCGCCTGGCCGAAGAGGTTGTGGATGTAGTCGGCCTCCATGTAGAAGATCTCGCCCAACTCCCCGGCACCGCAGGCCCGGGCCAGCTCGGCGTACAACGGGTTGAACCGCAGGATGTGGCCCACCTGGGTCTTGCGATCGCTGTGGCGCGCCGCCTCCACCATGCGCTCGATGTCCTGCAGGCTATTGCCGAAGGGCTTCTCCACCATTACATGGCAGCCCGCCTGCAGCCCGACGATGAAGGGCTCGGCGTGCAGATGATCCGGGGTGTGGACCGAAAGCACGTCGGGCTCCGCGGTGGCGAGCATCTCGTCAAGACTCGAGAACACCCGGGCCTGCGGGGCGATCCCGGAGGCCGCCGACAGCCGCTCCGGCCACAGGTCGCACAGGCCCACCACCTCGGCCCTCGCACTCTCCTGGTACCCCCGCACCCAGGCACAACCGTTGTGGCCCAGACCCACCACCGCGACTTTGGCAACTTGCATGGGAATTGATCCTCCGCAGAGATAATACAAGGCAACCATTCTGTTGTTCCAGCAAAAAAAGGGCAAACATCCTAGAGTCTGCTGACGTAGACAACAGTCAGGCGCGGTGAAGGCCCGTTGGGCCAGGCCGGCGCCAGACTCTCTGCTGACGCTACATTGATCCTCCCCATCCACCGCACGCCAGGCGTCCCCGAGGCCGGAGGGCGGGGAGGTGCTCGGCGCCCCAAGAGCCAAGAACTCATCCGAGCAATACCCCCGACAAGCAGGAGGCCCCCGGTGGATAACTGGCCCGTGCTCACCGCCCTCGCCGTCTCGGTTCTTGGCCTTGCCGCCGCGGACGTGCCGCCGATGCACTCCCTGCAGCCCCCCGACACGGGGGCGGTGCTGGTGAACCCCGGCATGGGATGGGTCCTGCACTACTACGACAACGTCCCGGCCAACTACGGCTCCCGTCTGGCACCCAGTGACACGGTGGAGGACTTTCCCGGCCTGAGCACCGTGTACCTGCGCATCCCCTGGTCCTACGTGGAACCCGAGGAGGGGGCCTTCAACTGGTCTGTGGTGGACACCCCTGCCCAGCGCTGGATCGCCCGGGGCAAGAGGATCGCGTTTCGCTTCTCATGCAGCGAGTCCTGGCTGCGCTACGCCACGCCCCGGTGGGTGCAGGAGGCGGGAGCCGCGGGCCATGGCTTCGAGCCCGGCAAGGGCGCCATCCAGGGCGGTCCTCTGTGGGAGCCGGACTTCGAGGACCCGGTGTTTCTGGACAGACTCGACCGGTTCCTGGCCGCCGCGGCCGCCCGATACGACGGAGACCCGACGGTAGACTTCATCGATGTGGGCTCCTTCGGCGTCTGGGGCGAAGGGCATACATTCCACAGCTCGCAGCTTGCCTACAGCGCCGAGACCATCATCCGCCACATCGACCTGCACACCAAGCACTTCTCTCGCACGCTCCTGGCCGCCAATGATGACTTCCGCCTCCAGGACCGTGGCCCGGGGGCCGTCGACCACGCCCGGGAGCACGGCCTGACACTTCGCGACGACAGCATCCTCGTCCAGGGCGGAGAGCACGCCTACTTCAGTGCGGAACAGGCCCAGGGCTTCTGGCCCACAGTGCCGGTGATCCTGGAGAGCGAACATTACGGCGGCTCCCGGGACCGCGGGAACTGGCGGGACGGCGCCGGGTACCTGGAGGCCGTGGAGCGCTACCACGCCAGCTATGTCTCGATCCACTGGTGGCCACGGGAGTTCCTGGCCGAGAACGAGGAACTGGTGGCCCGCATCAACCGCCGGCTGGGCTACCGCCTGCAGCTTGCGCAGGCCTCCTGGACCGCCCGGGTGGACCTGCGCGACACCCTCACCTGGCGCGCGAGCTGGCACAATGCCGGGGTGGCTCCCTGCTATCTGGGCGGCACTCCGTGTCTCACGCTCAAGGACCCAGATGACGGCATCGTGGCGGTCTTCGCCGACGAAAGCTTCAATGTGCGTGACCTGCCCGTGGGCGAGCCGGGGGCCGACCTGTCGGTATCGCAGGAGGTGCAGTTCCGGCTGCCCTTCCAGTTGCGGGGTGGCACCTACCGGCTCTTTGTCTCGGTGGGCACGCGTCAGGGCACACCGACCATCGCTCTGCCGCTGCCGGGGGACGACGGGCAACGGCGGTACCTGCTGGGTGAGGTGGCGGTGACCGGAGACTACGATCTCCGGGTGGGGGTGCTGTCGCAGCGGGGTGAGCAGTGGCTCCTTCCGGTGACCTACACCGTGCACCGCGAGTTGCCAGAGGGCTCCAGGCCCTTCTGCCACTTCGATGAAGCCGGCCACATCGCATTCCAGGGCGTGCCGGAAGCCGACAGCGATCTGGATGCCCTGCGCCTGCCCGGAGAGACCACGATCCCCTGCGTCTTCACCGTGCCGGCCGAAGCCCGCGGGAAGAGCTTCCAGGTGGCGATTGGGCTGTGGGTGCCTGAGCGCGTGGGCGAGCCCGATGAGCGACTGATCCCCGACCGCGGCGGCCAGGACCGCAGGCAGCCGGTGGGGAGGCTGGTGGTGGACGAGGACGGGGCAGCGCGGCTGGAGGCGGACGCGGGATAGCTTTGGCCCACGCCGGCCGCCACACATCACCATCTGACCGGAGGTTGCCATGCGCCGGATACCCGTTACACTGCTTGCTCTCCTCCTGCTTCCCGCCGCCTGTCTGGCCGAGACCGTGTTCGAGGACGACTTCTCGGCCGGAGAGCTCAGAGACTCCCCGGCCTGGGTGCCGGTCAAGGGCGAATTCCGGGTGGTCGAGGGAGCGCTGGCGCTGCCCACCGAGGCGGGTAGCGCCATCCATCTTTCGTTGGGCGAGCTGGAGCCGCGCAGTCCCGTGAAGGTGGGCTTCACTCTGCGTCAGAGCAATGGCACCGGCGCCAGCCACCTGCTCAGCCTCTCCCTGGGCCACAGCACGCTGGGCAGGGAGTATACTCTCCGGGCCAGTCCGAATGTGGCCTACTTCGGGGGTGGCGACAAATCCAGCGGCTTTTACGACGGCAAGACCACCGGTCACCCCGGCACCCACCTGAACGCCACCGTCGAGCCCCAGCGGCTGGAACTCCTGCTGAATCCGGAGGCCGACAGCCTGCGTCTGCTCAAGGACGGGGCGGAAATGTTCGCCACCGCCAACTACCTGCGCCTGGCCACCGTGGACGGACTAACCATCGAGACCGGGGGCGCCCTGAGCTGGTTTCTGGACGACGTGAGCGTCGAAGCCACGCCCCGCGGCAAGCCCGGGCCCGCACAGCGGGCGTGTCAGAGCCGGTATCTCGGGGGCGTACCACACACCGACGCCCGTGGCCGCCGCAGACTCACCTATGACCCGGAGCAGTCGTTTTTCCAGATCGGTATCTGGGGGAACCCGATCGGGGAGATCTGGGGCACCGACTACGACCCCGCGATACTGACCGCCGCCGGGTTCAACACCATGTGGCCCTGGCCCTCGAAGAAGCTGCCCGACGCGCTGGAGGTCGGGGCCCGGCACGGGCTGCAGGTGGTGCAGATGGGCCCCATCGATCCGGAGGTGCTGACTGAGGTCAGGGACCACCCCAACCTGCTGGGAAACGTCTGGCACGACGAGCCCACCGGGAGCTTCTGGGGCAAGGCCATGGAGGGCAAGTTCAGCGAGTTTGTGCAGTACAAGGCCGCCGCCAATGCCATCGCGC
>CAZXDD010000256.1:0-10858 GCA_964639415.1 uncultured Armatimonadia bacterium | reverse complement strand
GCAGGGAGCGGTGCCGTCCGCCCTCCCCTTTCGCGCGCCACGCGCCAGGGCGTTTCCCGCCGCACACCTCTTAATTAACAACAAACCGATGGCGCGGCCAGCGCGGGCCCGGGCCTTCGGGGCAGGGGGCTTGGGGTGTCCTACTCCTCGGCGCCGCCTTCCACCGCGTCCAGTTCCTCTTCGCCCTCGAGGTCGTCGTCCTCGAAATCGTCTTCCATCTCGAGGTCTTCGTCCTCGGGTTCGAGGTCCGGGCGCCGGCCGGCTTCGTACTCCGCCTTCCGCGCCTCGTCACGGGCCCGGATGATCTCCGGCTTGGGGTCCAGCCCCATCGTCATCCGCCGCCCCTCCATGCGCGGAGGCTGCTCGACGTTGGCGATGTCCTGACAGCCGTCGATGAAGAGCCGGAGCTGGCGGTCGCCGATCTCCTTGTGGCGCAGTTCCGGTCCCCGGAAGATCACCGTGAACCGGACCTTGTGGCCCCGCTCCAGGAACTTCCGGGCATTGCGCATCTTGAAGTTGATGTCGTGATCGTCCGTATTCGGACGAATACGCACCATCTTGATCTCGGTCTGCTTCGACTTCTTCTGCGCTTCCTTGCTCTTCTTGCGCTGCTCGTAGCGGAACTTGCCGTAATCCATGATCCGGCAGACCGGAGGCTGCGCGTTGGGCGCAACCTCGATGAGGTCGAGGCCGGCATCGTCCGCCGCCTTCCGGGCGTCGGGGACGCTCATGATACCCAACTGCTCCCCGTCCGCGGCGATGACCCGGACTTCCTTGGCCCGAATGCGCTCATTGACCTTGTAAGACTTCGCTTCTATGGGTACGTCACCCCCCTGTATAACCGTCCCGAAGGCTTGCGATCTCCTCCAATACGGCCTGAGCAGGATAACAGAAGACGCGCAGGACTGTCAAGCCTGCGCGCCTCGCTAGATGCCGAAGTGGGCTCCGGGCTCTCTGCCCCGGAAACGGTCCCCTGCCACCCGCTCTACTTCGCCTTTACACCGGGGGCCGGACGCATGCTGTCAAACACCGTCCACAGCAGATTCAGGCCGAACAGAGCCATCAACACCAGGCTGATCAGGCACACGCTGGAGCCCAGACCCTTCGCATCCGGGTCGCCCCGCAAAAACAGCACCACGCCCACCACGAACGCCACCGGGGACAGGAACACGGAAAGCAGGTACATCCCGATGGTCACGAAGCTGCTGATCACCACGATCTCGGGCTTCTGGCCCCGCTTGACGTCCTCGATGGCGCGCCCCGCGGCCAAAGCCATGCGCATCTGCCCCACGCCCACACACACCGCCCCCAGCCCGCCCCCCAGCAGCAAGACGCCCAGGATCGTCGGGTCCACCAGGGCGCCGAAGCTCAGGTCCCGGATCGCGCCCGGCTTGAGACTGGCCAGCACCTCTCCGAACCCGCCGCCGGCCCCGATCCGCGTCAGCCCGGCGATCGCCAGCGCGATCCCCGCCACCAGCGCGATGACCGACAGCACCCAGAAAGTCTTGCGGTCCTCGGCGATCACCGCCGCCGCCTGGCGGTCGAAGGTCTTCAGCCGCGTCTCTTCCGAGGGCTTGTCGCCTGCACTCACCAGTCCGGCGGCGGCGGCATTGGCCGGCACCGCGACAGACCCGCTCCCGGCCCGACTCGCCATGCTCTGCTCCCGCAGTTCCCGGCGTTCCTTCTCTCGGGCGGCGATGAGGTCGGCCCCACAATCCATGCAGTGGGTGTCGGTCGCGCTGACCTCTTCGCCGCATTGCGGACACAGCGGCATCGTCTCTACCTCCCTGGCAAAAGCGCAAGCGCACGGAAGCCGCCGCCCCCGAGCGCGAGGTCGATTATCGGTCAGCCACAGCCTGTTGTCAACGGGTTTGTGGTCCGCCGGGACGTAACACAAAGAGGGCGCCACCGTGCGGCGGCCGGTTCATCATGGCAGGCCGGCGCTCTTCCCGCCCCGGACCGGGGCAGGCGAGCCGCCCGGCTCCTGCCAGCTCAAGTTCCCGGGCTCATACCGCCCGCAGTCCACCGGCCATTCCTTGCCATCGGACATGCGGTGCAAGACGATGGCTCGGCCCCGGGTGCGTACCAATACGTAGGCCAGCCATTCCCCGTCTGCGCTCCACGATGGCTCGAACTGGTTGAACCGCCCCGTGTGGCTGCCCACGCCCCCCAGCGCTGTGCCATCGGTCCGCATGCGGTAGAGCCGCATCGCGTCACCGTAGGCGACCTCCTCGTGTCCCGGCCGCCAGGCGACATACATCGACATCTGCGGCGCGGTGGCGATGGTTTTCGTCTCCTGCCGCTCCAGGTCCAGGAGTCGCACCTGGGCCGGGGGAAGATGCACCCTCTGCACCTTGCCCCCGGGCACGAAATCGGGTGGCTTCGACCACAGGGACGCCAGGCGCGTGGGGTCGGAGGACCAACTGGCCGCAATCGGGTTCCCCCTGGTGGACGCCAGGGGACGTCTCGTACCGGTGGCCACCTCGAACAACACCAACTCGCCACCGGCGGTGTCTTGCACCAGCACCTGCCGGCCGTCCGGCGACCACACAGGCTCTCGTGCGCAGGGGTAAGAGCCGCCCGGAGGGATCGTGTTGATCTGCCGGGGGATGGCCAGGGGGCTTTTCAGATCGATGATGTACAGGCGGCCCTCGTTGGCCAACGCCGCGTATCTCCCGCCCGGGGAGATCGAGAGCGCGTCCATCTCGTATCCCCAGTCGGACGACCGGCGGCAGGCGGCGACGGTACCGGGGAGCAGCGCCACGTGCGGGGGCCCGCTTGCCGGCACGGCCACGAGCTGCACCCCGCTCTCGGTGGCGGCGACCACGGTGGCCGTGTGGGGGATCCAGCCCTGGCCGGTGATCCGCCCCACTCCCTTCACGGGCTCCAGGCGTCCCTCGAAAACGATGCCCAGTACACGAGACCCGCGGGACAGACCGGTGCCGTGCAGGGTTGCGGACAGCAGCGGGCAAGGTGGCGGTGCCCCGCTCGCCCCCGGCATGGCCGCGCGTGGCGAGCGGAGCCAGTACACCAGCCAGCCAAGGACGAGGAGCGCGACGGCCAGTAACAGGCGCCGGCTCAGTCGCCCCGGCGTACCCGAGTTCCCGCTGTAGCTCATCGCTCCGCCTCCTGTTCGCAGGCAGACGCCGGTCACGTCCGACAGCGCCCCGCAGTCACAAGGGCGGCCACACGCGGACAGAAGACCCACGCTAAGTCCGCCGAGCCTCCGTGGCGAGACGTTTGCCTGCCGTTGCCGTCCTTCCTCCCCACGGAGGAGGCTGTGAGGAAGTCTCAGGACGGGGCGCCGCCCGGATCGGGAAGTGCTCTATAGTCGCCAGGCCACGCCGGCAGTGCCTGGCCCCGTGTGCCGGAGGACTGGAAGTGCGTCCGCGTTGTTTCCGTGTAGTGCGTGATATGTCACGCACTACACGGTAGCGAACAGCCGCAGATTGGCATGCACCCGTTCGCACGCCAATCCGCGGCCCCCGTCTGCAGGCTGTCGGCTCGACAGTCAAGCGGACAGCGTCGTGGCAGATGGTATGCCCGGTAGCCCAACAGACGGGGTCTGGGGCCTGTGGCCCCCAGACGATGCGGCACCGCCTGCCGGTCCTGTCCGGGATACGTACAACAAACAGCCCACGAAGGGATGCCCCGCCACGCGGCGAATAGCTCTTTGATGGCCGCCTCAGGGCGGCGGCCGTCTTCGCGATCCTGGCCCCTTCGCACAGCTCCGGCACTCTGACTGGCGAGGCCATCTTGTGAAACCCGCACCCGCCCCCCATCCGGCACGGACCCACGAGGCCTCCGCCACCGCGGACCCTCCCCTCGAGGGGCTCACGGTCCGCGCCGCCGTCATCTCGGTGCTGGCGCTCATCGGCTCGGTGCTGTGGCTCCGCCACTCCGGTCTCGTCTCCCACGGCGTTCAGCTCGACGAGAGCGTGCCCGTCATCCCGGCCGTGGCGGCACTGTTGGTGCTCACACCCCTGGCCCCGCTATTGGGCAAGCTCTCCCGGCATCTGCGGCTCTCCCAGGCCCAGGTGCTCTTGGTCTACATGTTCCTGTGCATCGGCGTGTCCATGTCCGCTGTGGGCGTGGCGCGCATGCTGTTTCCCGGCATCACGGCTCTGTACTACTTCGCCACTCCCGAGAACGATTTCGCCGCCTTCCAAAACTACGTACCCGACTGGCTGGCCCCCAGCGACCCCACCGTCATCCGGGAGATGTACGAGGCCAATGTCGACGAGCAGGTGCCCTGGGGAGCGTGGGGCACTCCCCTGCTCTTCTGGACCCTGTTCTTCCTGGCCTGGTTCGTCGCGATGCTGTGCATCATCTCGCTGTTCCGGCGCCAGTGGGTGGACAAAGAGCGCCTGACCTTCCCCATCGTCCACCTCGTGGTAGACGTCTCCACCCAGGGCGCCCACGGGGCCTCGGGAGGCTTCTACACCAACAAGCTGATGTGGACGGGGTTCGCATTGGCGGCGCTGTACAATGTGCTCAATATCCTCAATGCGTGGAACCCGGCGGTGCCCGCCCTGGGCAGAGCGTATGACCTGGGGGCCCTGTTCACCGAGCGGCCGCTGGCCTCGATCAGGCCGCTGAGCATCGCCTGGCGCCCCGAGAACCTCGGCCTGGGCTACCTGGTCTCCACCGAGATCACGCTCTCGGTATGGGTCTTCTATCTGCTCTTGCGACTGTCCAACGTGGCCGCCACCGGCATGGGTTACGAGATCGCCGGGTTCCCGTTTGACCAGGAGCAGGCCTTCGGCGCCTATGTGGCGATCGGAGTCTTCCTCATCTGGGTGGCACGGCACCAGCTTGCCGAGGTGTTCCGCAAGGCCTTCTCCGGGGCGCCCGAGGTGGATGACGGTGCCGAGCCCCTGTCATACCGCATGGCGGTCTTCGGGGCCATCGCCGGCACGGCCGGGATGCTCCTGTTCGCCACCCAGGCCGGGATGTGGCTGTGGACGGCGGCCCTGTATTTCGGGCTCATCTTGCTCTTTGCCCTGGTGTACGCCCGGGCCCGGGCCGAGGCGGGGGCGGCCATGGTCTGGCTGTTTCCTTTCTACCAGCACAAGCGCATGATGGTCTACGCTCTGGGCTCGGAGCCCTTCGTCAAGGGCGGCAACTGGAGCAATCTCACGCTGTTTTCGACTCTCATGTTCGCCTCCCGCGGCTTCTTCCAGTCGATGATGGCGTATCAGGTGGAGAGTCAGCGGATTGCCTCCGAGGTGCGCCTGAAGCCCAGGACGGTATCGTGGTGGCTGATCGCGGCCCTGCTATTGGGCCTTGCCGCCGCCTACTACATCCACCTCACGGCCTACTACACTCACGGGGGCAACATCCTCGAGGGCGGGACGACCGAGGGCGGCTATCGTACGACGCTGGCGAGAAACGAGTTCGAGCAGCTTGCGGCGTACACCAAGGGCCATGTCCCGCCGGACAGGGCCCGCACGGGCGCGGCGCTCAGCGGCGCGGTGCTCACAACGCTCCTGCTGCTTGTGCGCAGTTACGTCTTGCGGTTCCCGCTGCATCCGCTGGGTTTTGCGATGGTGGCGTCCTATGGTGGACCGCTGTGGGGGCCGTTCCTGATCGTCTGGATCATCAAGACTTTGGTACTCAAACTCGGCGGCATGCGTCTGTATCGCCAGTTGATCCCGTTTTTCATGGGCATTGTGATCGGTCATTTCTTCGTCGCGGGGGTGGTGTGGGGTTGGGTGAGTCTGATCAACGAGATGTACCGCCGCTACGTGGTGCACTTTGGCTGAAGCGCTGTAGCCGTGCCCTTGTAGGGCGGCGACCTGTGCGCCGCCGCCGTTGACCGTAGCCGTTGGCCGTTCTGCCTTCCCCCGGCGGCTCGCAGAGCCGCTTGCCGGGAGAGGTCTCCGTGACAGCCCGGAGGGCTGGAGCGGAGGGTGAGGGGGAAGCCCACCGCACCGCCGACGGAAAGGGGCCGTTTCCCGTTCCCCCCTCTCCAAGCGCCCGTCGTATGGGCGCGTGAAGCAGAGGGGTCGGGGGTGAGGACGCTCCCGCCTTGCGGGACCGTTTCGCGCCACACTGCCAGGAGCGACCATCATGCAAGTCTCCAGACAACACCCACCGAAGGTGCTCGCCGCCCTGAGCATCCTCTTGTTCCCACTCCTGCTGCCCGCGACCACCATGGCCGCCGGCTATGTGGACATCGCGGCCAGAGCGGACACTCAGCGCCTGCTGAAAGACGTGGGCAGGTTCAGTTCTCTGGGCTCTCGAGTCGCCGGCTATCCGGGGAACCTCCGTGCCGCCGAGATCGTCGAGCAGGAGCTCCGCCGCCTGGGCCTGGAGGTCATGACTCAGGAGTACGAGCTTCCCGCCCCGGTGGATGAGGGCTGCTATCTGCAGGTCAACGGCACCCGCTACGAGCTCAGCGCCCTGTGGCCCAATCTGGCCCGCACCCCGCAGGTCTCGCGCAGCGGCATCGGAGGCCGGGTGATCTATGCCCGGCAGGGGAGCCTCTCCGACTTCGACCATGAGCACGTGGCCGGCAGCATCGTCCTGATGGACTTCAACGTCGGCCAAAACTGGCTCAACGCCCCTTTGCTGGGGGCCGCCGCCGTGGTCTTCATCGAGCCCGCCAGGACCACCCGGGGGGAGGCCGAGGTCAAGTTCCTCCAGTGCCCCATCGACTGCCCCCGCTTCTACATCGCCAACGAGGACGCCCAGCAGGTCATCGCCTCCCTCGAGGCCTCCAACCGCACCATGGGAAGGGTCTTCGCCCGCGTTCCCTGGCGCAATCAGACCAACCGTAATATCATCGCCGTGCTCGAGGGCTCCGACCCCTCACTGCGCGAGCAGGCCATGATCGTGCAGGCATACTATGACTCGATCTCCGTGGTGCCCGGGCTCTCGCCCGGGGCGGAGAATGCCGTCAGCATCGCCACCATGCTCGAGCTGGCCCGGGCCATGGCCAAGGACCCGCCACGGCGCAGCGTCATCTTCCTGGCCACCAGCGGCCACTTCTCGGCCCTCGCCGGCTCCCGCGAGTTCGTCCGCCTGTGGGGGCGCGAGCCCCGCAAGGAGCGGGAGAGGCAGGCTAGGCCGCGCCTGCGCGAGTTGCACCGAGACCTCGAGCAGATGCGGAAGCTCAAAGCGGATGCCGAGCGGCAACTCGCGGAGCTGCCCGCGGCCGTCACCGGCGCCGAGCCGCCCGAGGTCAATGTGGGCCAATTGCAGCTCTCGCCCGAGATGGCCCGAGTCCGCGTCGCGCGCCTGGACAGAGACATCGCCCGCCGGGAAAACGACATCTCGATCTGGGAACGCCTGGACGGCTTCCGGGCCATCGAGATGTTCATCTCCCTGGACCTCAGCACCCAGGGCTCCTCCTTCGGGGTCTTCCAGGTGGGCTGGTACTACTCCCAGGCCCACCTGCTGCGCTTCTACTCCCCGGTGGGCAAGCAACTGTATGAGTACGCCACCGCGGCCGGCGACGAGCTGGGGCTGGCGGTGGAAGACGTCTTCGTCGATGGCATCAACCCCGTCAAGGGCCGCGAGTGGCACACCTTCTTCCCGGGCAAGATCGCCTTCGATCACGAGATGGCCATCCGCGGCGGCCGCCCGGGGCTGGTCTTCGCCACCGTCGCCGATGCCCGGTCCCTGGTCGATACGCCCCTGGACACCCCCGACCGGCTCAACGAGGCCAACCTCGTCGCACAGGTGCGCCTCCTCACCTGCCTGCTGTACGCCTTCTTGGATGACGACACCCTCACCGAGGGCGCCCTGAAAAGGGTCAATGCGCTCAAGAAGATGGATGAGCTCAAGGACGTCGAGGGCTCGGTGCTGGAGTTCCGGCGCACCGAGAGCTTCGTGCCCAATACTCCCGTGCCCCACGCGCTGGTGACCATCCAGGGCCAGTACCGGATGATGATGGGGGTGCATACCGAGGTCCTGGGGATGTCCAACGAGACCAGCGAGTTCCTGCTCCGGGGCGAGCGGGCCACCGGTGGCATCCTCGAGGCCTATGGTTTCGATTCCGACACCGGCGCCCTGACCTACGCCCCCGATCAGGGGCCCGACGGGGACAAGAAGTACCCCCGCGATGTCTACGGCCGCGCGGGCCTCAAGCGCCCCGTCATCGTCTTCCGCTGCGTCCCCACCGACGTCTACGACCTCGTGGACAACCGCTACTTCCAGACCCTGCAGAAGGTCTTCGTCTTCGACGCCAAGGACTACAGCGAGCCCATCTCCTTCGGCTACTCGCTCTCGCCGGCCGTGGGCACCGGCTCCGAGTTCCCCTCGTATGTCGAGCCCTGCGCCGTTGTCTACTCCATGCCCCAGGTCGACCTGCAGGTGGCCATGGGCATGGGCCTGCTGGGCCTGCGCATGGTGCTGACCAACGCCACCGCCGACCGGCCCGAGGGCATCGGCTTCCGTGCCTCCGAGACACCCCGCATCCCGCTGACGCCGCTGCAGATAGCCCGGGACATGTGGATACTAGACGAGTCACGCATGGCCAAGCTGCGGAAGAACGGTATCGACAATCAGAGGATCAATGAGCTGCACGACCTGGCGAAGGTCTCGCTGGACAGGGCCCAGGAGGCCCTGGCGCGCCGGCAGTACGGCACCGCCCTGTCTGCCTCCCGCAATGCCTGGGGCTACGAGTCCCGCGCCTATCCCGAGGTGCAGCAGACCGCCGTCGATGTGGTGAAGGGCCTGCTGTTCTACCTCGCCCTCCTGCTCCCCTTCGCCTACTTCGGGGAGCGGCTGTTCTTCGCGGGCCGCAATATCATCTACCAGATCGTGGGCACCGTGGGGGTCTTCGTCTTCGTCTTCATCCTCATCGCCCTGGTCCATCCGGCCTTCTCGCTCACCACGGCCCCGCCGGTGATCCTGCTCTCCTTCATCATCATGGCTCTGGCCGTGGCCGTCATCGCCATCGTCACCATGAAGTTCAACACCGAGCTCAAGGCCATGAAGCAGCAGCGCGGCGGGGTGCACGAGGCCGATGTGGGCCGGCTGTCCGCCGCCGCTGCGGCCTTCGCTTTGGGTATCGCCAACATGCGCCGGCGCAAGACCCGCACTACCCTCACCGCGATCACACTCACTCTCCTGACCTTCACCGTGCTGAGCTTCACCTCGGTCAAGTCCTACCTGCGTGCCAACAAGATCCGCATGTCCCACAGCCCCTCCTATCAGGGCGTGATGTTCCGCGACCGCGCCTGGCTCTCCCTGGAGGAGCCCACCGCCCACATCATCGCCAACGAGTTCGGCCATAGAGGCGTGGTGTCGCCCCGGGCCTGGTATACCTCGGCGAACATCGAGAAGGAGCTGGTGGTCGACGTCGCCCTCGGCACCGATCCCTCCAGGCGCTACGCGGTGAACTGCATCCTGGGCCTGTCTCCCGAGGAGGCGCAGGTCCTGCCTGTGGACGACATCCTCGCCGCCGGCAGATGGCTCCCGGAGGATGCCAGGAATGTAGCCCTCCTGCCCACCGCCGTGGCCCAGGCTCTGGGCATCACCGCCGACAGGCTGGGGTCGGCAAGCGTCACCGTCTTCGGCACGGACTTTCGTGTCGTGGGCCTGCTGGACGAGCAGGCCATGCGCAGGCTCAACGACCTCGACGGCGAGCCCATCATGCCGGTGAACTACGCCATGCTCCGCCCCGAGGTGATCAAGGAGCTCCAGCGTCAGGCCGAGCAGCGCTCGCAACTGGGCACCGGCGGGGCCGAGGGGCTGCTGCAGGAGTACAAGCACTTCGGGCCCGAGAAGCTCATCGTCCTGCCGTACGACCGCGTCCTGGAGCTGGGGGGCACGCTGCGCTCCATCGCCGTGCGTTACGATGACCCGGGGCAGGTCGGCGCCGGTGTGGACGAGATCATGAAGCGCTTCGCTCTCAGCCTCTATGCGGGCATGGGCTCGGACACCTTCTTGTTCAGCTCGGTGGGCATGACCGCCGTCGGCGGCGCCGGCAATCTGGTGATCCCGATCCTCATCGCCGCCATGATCGTGCTCAACACCATGCTCGGCTCGGTCTACGAGCGCACCCGGGAGATCGGGATCTACAGCTCCCTGGGCCTGGCCCCCAGCCACATCTCGATGTTGTTCCTGGCCGAGGCGGCGGTGTTCGCCAATCTGGGGGCCATCGTGGGTTATCTGGCGGGGCAGACCCTGGCCCGCATCATCCACGCCACCGGCGTCTCGATGGGTCTGGAGCTCAACTACTCCTCCATGACGGCCGTCGGGGTCACGGTGGTCATCGTCGTAGTGGTCCTGCTCTCCACCCTCTACCCCAGTCGCCGCGCCGCGGACATCGCCTCACCGGGCATCGAGCGCCGCTGGTCGCTCCCCGAGCCGCAGGGTGACACGATGGATGTCCTGTTGCCCTTCACCGTCACGGGCCGCGATGCCTACGGGGTCTCGGCGTTTCTCAAGGAGTTCTTCGATGAGTACGTGGGCTACGCCGGCGGGGAGTTCCTGGCCGAGGACGTGCGGCTCGACCCGGTGAGCTATGAGGGCAAGGACGAGGCCGGGATGGCGGTGCGCTTGAGGATGTGGCTGGCGCCCTACGACCTGGGGGTCAGTCAGGACTTCGTGCTGGAGTGCCGCCCCACGGGCGACCGGGAGATCTACGAGATTCACATCAACCTCAACCGCCTGGCGGGGGACATCACTTCGTGGAAGAAGACGAACTCCCTGTTCATGGCGGCGATTCGCAAGCAGTTCCTGATCTGGCGCACGGTGCCGCAGGGCGAGAAGGTGGCCTATGGGGAGAGGGCGGAGAAGATCCTCAGGGGGGAGTGGGAGGAGCAAGAGTCGCTGATCTAGCGCCCTCGCCGTTGGTCGTTGCCGTTGCCGTCGCGTAGGTCGGGCTTTCCAGCCCGACTCCGTG
>CAZXDD010000255.1:0-10886 GCA_964639415.1 uncultured Armatimonadia bacterium | reverse complement strand
CCCCCCCCCCCCTGTCCCCCCCCCCTCCCCCCCCCCCCCCCCCCGGCCGCGCGCCCCCCCGGGGGGGGGGGGGTGGGCGGCGCGCGGCCCCCCCAAACGGCCACGGCGGGGACGGCGGGGACGGCGACGGCAGCGACGAGGGGACACGATGGACGGGATAGCGGCAACGGCACGGGCAACGACAAGATAACAGGATGGACAGGATAACGGCGGATGAACAGGATGGCGGCAACGGCGACGGCGAACAGGATGGCCTTGGCCTGCGGCCCGTGGGCCGGTCGCCGCCGTCAGCCCCGCAGGGGGCGACACAGAGGTAGCCACGGGCGTCGGCCCGCGGACGCACTGCGCAAGACGTCGCCGACGCCCGGCACCGTGGAACTTGGCAGATCAAGCAAACGTCTGACTTTCGCGGTCCCAGGCGCATGATGTGTCATCGTTTCCCCACCAATACGACATCGTGTCGCATTGCAGCGGAGGGCGTGAACCGCCCGAGGTGAGCTCATGTCCGGGCATTCGCAAGTTTGGGATCCGTACCTCACAGGCCTCGCCGTGTTGTGCTGCCTCCTGTCTCCCCATGTGGTCGGCGCCGATCCACTCCCCACCCCACAGCACTGGATGGGCGGGCGCCTGATGCCCGCCGTTGCGGTACCTGTGGACATGGCCGATGAGAAGCTGACCGTCGAGCTCAAGTGGCATCGGCCCACCTCCCGGCCCACCGATGGGCCCGAAGCGTTCTCCGAGGCCGATGTGCAGGTGGCCTACACGCTTCGCGCCGACAGGGAAGTCGCCGTTCCCATCGTCTTCCCCGTCATCGGTGCCGCCCGGGACGTTCGGTTCGCACTCGACGGCGCCGAAATGCGGACGGTGGACCGCACCGACATCGACCTGTACTCAGCCTATGAGAAGACGTGGACCCGGGCCATCGACGAGTTCGTGGGCAAGGACGAGGGCCTGGCCAAGTTCCGGGCAGAGGCCCGTTCGGAAGCGGCGAAATCGGCGCGCCCGCCGGCGGCGGGGGAGTCCTCCGGGATGAAGCCCGATGCCGAGCACCTGAACGGCCGGGCGTTCGGCCGCATCTTCGGACGGGTAGACCGGCGGCTGGCGCAGTTGCGCCTGCCGTGGTCCGGGGACATGGCGTGGGCGCTAACACATTACCTGCTGGATGACTGGGACCGACTGGGGCTACCGTCCATCCCCGCACCCGGGGCGGATGTGAGGCGCCGGCAACTGACCGCTGAACGAGCTCTGGCTCTGGCCATCGACCCGAAGCTGCCCGACCCGGTGGCCCTCTGGACCGCGGACGCCGCGGGCGCGGCGCCCCTGCTCTACCCGGTGCAGCCGGTCACCTTCATCAGCGCCAAGCTGAACCTGAAGCGGGGCGACAACGCCCTCACCGTGCACTACCGGCAGCGGGTGTCCTTCGCCAACTACAAGTACAAGCAGACCGGGGATGGCAGGCACCCGGGCCCCAGCCACAGGCAGGCCGGCGTCTTCGAGTTCGTCCTCCGCACCGCTCGGTTCTGGCGCAGCTTCGGAGACCTCACGGTAACCATAAGCCTGCCGCCCGGCACCGTGTGTGCCGAGGCGAACCTCCCCGGCTCAACGGTCAAGCTCGACGACCCCGCGCCCACCGTGACCTGCAGCGCGCGGGGTCTGCCGGAGCAGAACCTCGCCGTCACCTTCGCCGACTTCCAGCTCATCCCCGGCTCGGAGCACTCCTTCACCGACGACAGCGGGGCACCGGAAGCCTGGAAGCGGATGCAGCTCGAGGCCCTTTGGGACCTGGCAATCCCGGGAGACGGGTTCCACGGCGCCCGGCCCGGCGCCGATGACAGGATCGTGGTGGCGGGCGGGGAGAAAGGGGCCACCGTGGTCGACGCGGCCACCGGCCGCGTCCTGAAGACACTCCACGTGACCGGGGAGGTCAAACGTGCCCTGATCCTTGCGGACCGGATCGTCCTTGGCTACAGTCTGCGCGGCAAGGGCTACGCCAAGCCCTCCGTCGCGGCCGCCTGCTTCGACCGCCGCACCTACTCGCCGCTGTGGACGCGGAGTATCGAGGGCACCGGCTATCAGGGCTACGAGCCCCAGCCCCTGGCGGCGGATGGGGCCATCGTGCTGTGGGCCAACCGGGGCCCCGCTTTCGCCGTGGCTCCTGAGGATGGGAAGCTCCTGTGGCAAAGGACCGGTAGCTTCCGCGGGGTGACGCTCTCGACAGACGGCAAGGTCGCATATCTGTCCGGCAACCCGGCGCAGGAGAGCAAGCAGGGCGGGAAGCCGGAGGGCGACGCCCGGGTGCTCGCTGTGGATGTGCGCACCGGCAAGACCCTCTGGGACACGCCCACGGGCTATGAGAGCTTCGTCCCGGCCCTGTGGGGCAACCGGCTCCTGGTCCCGGGGGTGGCCGCGCGGTGCAAGGACCCCTTCGTGGCCTGTCTCGACCACGGCAGCGGCAAGACGGTGTGGCGCAAGCCCCTGGCCGACAACACCTACGGATACAATGAGGTGCTGGCCGCCCGGGTGCTGGAAGACCGCCTGCTTCTGTTCACCGATGGTGACGTCGAGGCCCGCCCCGTGGATGACCCGACCAGGAGGCTGTGGCACACTCCCTACGGGCATCAGGTCTTCACGCCTCCGCGCATCATCGGTGACCGGGCCTACGTGGCCGCCACATTCACCGGCCTGCAGGAGTACAACCTCACCACCGGCGAGCTGACCCGGCAGTTGACCGACACCCAGGCGTCCTTCACCGTCGACATCGTGGGCGACCGCGCCTTCACACTGGACCACACGGGCCTGCTGACCGCCTGGTCGCTCACCGACGCCGGCGCGCCGCCGCCCCAGATGGAGCGCGAGCTCATCGGCGTCCCCCCCGCGGACCTGGCGGACAGACTGGAGGGACGCAAGACGACGCCCCCGACGGCGCCGGTAGACACCCCCGGGCCTCGCCCCGGCAGAAAGCTCCTCGTAGGTCTCGGCTTCGGCCTCGCCGGCGTGCTGGTGGTCGCGGGGTTTGCGCTGTACAGGCGGCGAGGGGGATAGCAGGATGGGGCCACATCACTCGCGGACGTCCCAACTCCTGGCCCTGGCCTTGGCTCTGTGCGTACCCGTCTGCCCGTGCTCTCCGCAGACATGGCGAGACCGCACGGCGGAGGTGCGGCGAGTGGCTCAGAGCACGGTGCTGACGAAGGCCCAGAAGCTCGACTGGGCCGTATCCGAACTCCTGCGCGAGCTACAGACCCCCACCGGTGGCGAGCCGGGCAAGGCGGACCTGGCCAGTGGCCTGGCCTTCACCGAGCACGTACAGGCCGCCTATCTGGATCTGGCCGGACGGGTCGGGACGCCGGACGCGGTCTGGGCGAAGGTGGTTGCGCTGGATGGGGAGGACGCGACCGAGGCCGAGAAGACACTCCAGAAGCTGCTGCTCATGGTCTATGCCGACTGCGCGAGCCGCACCAAGGACCCCGAGCAGATGGAAGGGGCCCGTGCCAGAGCGGCCCCCAGGCTCGTGGCCTTGGTTGCCCACGACCCCTACGACCTGGTGCGCGCGTACTGTGCCAGGGCCTTGCGACTGCTCCAGGCCAGGCAAGAGGGCGCCGAGGCCCTCATCGCCGCACTGCAGGACCCGGCATTCCGCGATATCGAGGGGCTCTCGGACATCTGGGCCCCCGGAATAACCTCGCGGATGTTCCTGGTGCGTCGGGAGGCGGGCCTTGCCCTGGCGGCGATGGGCTACCAGACCCGCCATGTGGACTGGGAGACGTGGGAGCTCATTCCGGGAGCGGAGTGAGGACGGGCCTCGAATCCACCGCCCGCGAGTGCGCTCCGACGCCCTCGCGGGCGGCAACTCCTACCGGTCCTGCCCGGTCTACGTCAGCGCCGCCTCCACGTACTTGGCCTCACACGGATTGCCCTTGCACATCCGGATCAGCCGCTCACCGGGGGACATCAGCACGGCCGCGCAGGTGCGGCCGCCGGTCTCCTCCGTAGTATGACGACACAGCGGAGCCTCGTGATCGGGAAAGACGGCCCACAGCGAGTCCAGCTCCCGCTGCGCCACTCCCCGCAGCAACTCCCACATCCGGGCCTCGCGGGTGACCGAGTTCTCCGACGGACTGTCCTGGCTCACGTAATCGATCATATCGGGCGTGTCGTAGTGGTTGGCGTGGGCGAAGACCCCGATAGCGTCGGGAGCCAGGTGTGCGTGCCTCAGCGCGGTGGTTTCGATGCCCGCAAACTGCCCCTCCGGGCCGCCCACGTAGAAGTAGTGCCCCGACATGCGCGGGGCCTCGGTGACGACTCTCACCGCCGCCTCAAAGCTCGTCTGAGCCAGGGCGGTGTGCAGGGTGGCCAGGTACATGATGCCGTCCCGGGCGTCGTGGGGGGTGAGGTTGGTATTGCCCACCGCGATTCCGTGCTCATTGAGGCCGATGAGCGCCAGGCAGCCGGTGGTGGTGAGCGTCAACGTCGCCGGCGCGGACTTCGGGCTGCGGGCGAAGGCCACCACGTGCGGATAGGCGGTGGCGCTCATGTCCCAGGTCTGGCCCACATAGAGCTTGCCGTCGGCGGAGGCCGGCGGCAGGACCGCCATGTGGGTGCACTCCGAGGGGCCCGCCGCGGTGCGGCGCACCAGGTCCACGAAGTCCGTGTACCCATTGCCGATGAGGAGTTCCTCCCGGGATATGCCTGCCCCCTGTGCGATACCGCAGAACTCGGCGTAGGTGTCCGGTGAGAAGCTCTCGAAGACCGGCAGCGAGCGTCCGGCCAGGGCCAGCAGCTCCTCTCGGGTCATGCCCCCGCCGGCCCGCAGGCAAAGCTCGATGCGCGTCTCGCACATGGCCCGGGCACCCTCGGCGAGCAGCTCCCCGTGCCTGGCGCCCATCTCCTGTGGCGTGCCCTGCAGTGAGATGATCTGAAGGCTCATGGTGTCCGGCTCCTTTGTGAGGTACAAAGGGGAGGTTCGGCCCGGTGGAGAGAGGGACCTTCGGTGCCAGACTTCCCGGAGCCGAGTGCCCAGAACGCCTGCGGCTTCCGCTGCGTCCGGACGCCGTGAGCGGTCCCCCCGTAGTCGGGCACCTCTCCCACTGCGGACCGGTGGCGACGGGCCTCACCGCGCGGCCGCGAAGAGATCCTCCAGGCCGATCAACATCAGCCTGTCACCGTCCTCCTGCCGACGCAGGGCTTCTGTGAAGCCCCCTCGGCAGAACAGGACGTGGCGCAGGCCGCGCTGCCAGTCCGGCGGCAGCGCGGCCGCCTTCTGCTGCAGGTCGTGCAGGTGCCCCGGGTGCAGCGGGCCCCGTGTCCACTTGCACTCCGCACAACTCACGATCCCGTCGTCACTCCGCCAGACCAGGTCGATCTCCACGTCCTTGTGCCAGAAGGGGGCCGGAAGCTCGGCAGGTAGTGAGGGCAGTCTCTCCCGGCCATAGTGCCGCACGTACTGGGCACAGATGCCCTCAAAGGCCCGCCCCATGTACTCTTCCAGGTGCGGGGCAATGCGCTCCTCCCACACCCGCCGTCCTTGTCCCACCTCCAGCAGACTGCGGTTGGGCAGGACGAACCGGTACCAGAACCTCAGGAAGTGGTCGTCCAGTACATAGCGGCCCCGCGAGCGCTTCCCCGGCGCTCTGTCTGCCGCCGAGACCACGCGACGCACCAGGCGCAGCTCCTGCAGTGCGGACAGGTATTGCCCCACGGCCGTGACGGCGATACCGGCTCTCTGCGCGATCTCCGAGCTGCGCGTGAGGCCCGAGGCGATGGCATTCAGGATGCTGTGGTAGGTCCGAGGGTCGCGCAGCTCGCTACGCAGAAGATGGGTGGGTTCCTCGTACAAGAGCGCCTGCGGACGGAGTATGTGTGCCTGCACGTTCCGGGCCAGCGACATGCCGTCACCGAATTGCTCCAGGTACATGGGCATCCCGCCGAGGATGCCGAAGACGCGCAACCGATCCTCCAGTCCGTAGCGGGGCACGAACTGCGCCGCCTCCCTGTACCCGAAGGGCACCAGCTCCTGCTGAGCGGTGCATCGCCCGAACAGCGGCGAGCGTTCCGCCAGCACTTCGTTTTCCATGGAGCTGACCGCTGAGCCGCATAGGACAAGCAACAGCCTGGTGTCCCGAGCATCATGGTCCCAGAAGCGCTGCAGCAACGAGGGCAGCCCGGGGGCCGAACCACACAGGTAGGGGAACTCGTCCAGCACCACCACCAGGCGATGTCCCATTGCTCGTCTCGCCAACTCCCGCAGCGGCGTCTCCCAGTCATCGAACCGCGCCGTTGCGAGCAAGGGCTCCCCAAGCCCCTCTGCCATGGCCGCCGCGAAGTGCCGGCGGTTGTCGCTCTCAGAGACCTCGGCGGCCTGGAAGTACACGTGCGCCCTGTCGCGGAGGAACTCACGCAGTAGCTCGGTCTTGCCCACGCGGCGTCGGCCATAGAGCACGTAGAGCTCAGCCCGGTCGCTGTCGTGCAGCTCGCTGAGGAAGGCCAGTTCCGGGGCCCGACCGACGAACGGCATTAGGGTACTCTCCAATAGTATAGTGATGACTATTATACTTATAACTATTATACACGACAAGCACCGTTTTAGCCCCCTCGCCCCTCCACACACGCTGCCGGCCACGGACAGGCCTCGGGCCGGCTACGGCCCCACCTCCACCGTCACCGCCTCCACAAGCCAGCCCGCAGTGTCGACATCCTCCGCCAGGCTGCGCAGCCTCACGTAGCAGGCCCCCAGCGTCTCGCGCCGCAGGTGCAGGGGGCCCGCCGGCCGGCCATCGACGGTCACCTCGCACCGCCGAGCGTGCTCGTCCCAGGCCAGGATCACATCATGCCATTGGCCCTCGGCCACCTCCACACACCCCGCGCCGAGACGCAGGTTGTACAGGCTGTTGAGGTGGTCCTCCAGGTCGAAAGGCACCGAGAAGTGGTCCGTGAGGCCCAGCAGGAGAGGCCGACAGCCGGGCCGGGGCATCAGGCGGATCTTCAGCCGGCCGCTGCGGCCCGAGGGGAAGTTCCAGGTGACCGCCGCGGGCCAATGCGGGTCCGTCTTGCATAGCGACAGCACCGTGGCCCGCGGGCGCCGGGGGTGCTGTGCGAAGCCCACGCCCCGGGTGCCGAAATGGTGCCACTCCTCTGTTCGGCCGAAGAAGTCGGCGGTCTGGCGGCGCTCCAACAGCCAGTCCGGGCAAAGACGCATCAGCAGCACCCGCCCGGCGCCCTGACCGGTGCAGTAGATCACCTGTCCATCGCCGGTCGCCGTCGGGAAGGGGTAAGCCGTGCCGAAGTCCCCATTGGGTGGCGGGGGCTCATTGCGGCGCGGGTCGCGCGCCACCTCCCGGAAGCCACGCCACGTTTTCCCCTCGTCGTCGGAGATGGCCGCATGCAGCACATGACGCCCGCCGTAGGCGTAGGGGAACCGCAGGCAGTTGTTCCAGAGCAGCACCAGCCGCCCGTCCCCCAGCCGTACAATGCCTACCGGCGAATCGGAGGATAGCAGCTCCGTGGGCTGTGGCGCAGACCACTGCGCCCCGTCGGGTGAGAAGGACTCATACAGCCTTCCTTGCTGTGTGCGGATCAGCATCCACACCCGACCATCGCGAAGCTGGATGACCACCGGCTCCACGGCCCCGTACGCCGAGACGATGTCCGGCACCGGTGTGCGCAGGCTCGCCGACAGCGCCCAGCTCTCACCCCCGTCGTCGGAGTAGACGTTGACGCAGTCGAACTGGCCCATGAAGGTCCATTCGTCCAGGCCTGTGCCCCTGTTGGCCCAGGTGCGCGAGGTGAGGTACGAGAAGGGCAACAAGATGCGCCCGCTATCCAGTTGAGCCACCGAGTTGAGGGCCCCGGTGTAGCCCTTCCAGAGCATACGCGGCTCATCCCAACGGCTTTGCCCCTCGTGCGAGCGCGTGGCCCACAGGTCCAGGCGTGTGTCGACCAGCTCGCCCACCAGCACCCGCTCGCCCTCTCCGGCGCCGACTGTCCCCTCCTGCCCGTAGCGCAGGAGGAATAGATGAACCTCGCCCTCGCGGTCCAGCAGGGGCTCCAGGCCGAGCCATCTCCCGGGTCCGCCGGGCAGGGCGCACACGGTCTCGGCTGCGCTCCACGTCTGGCCGTTGTCGGTGGAGGCGCGACGACAGACGGCCTGCGCCCCGTCCGGGCCCTGCACCAGCCAGCCCGTGAGACTGCCATCGGCCATGCGCAGCACGAGGATGGGTTCGTCCAGCAGCGCGAGCCGCCGCGGACCCTCGGCGGGCGTTCCTGTAGATGCGGCAAGCAGCAGGGCGGCGGTGACGGCACCCGCTTCCCAGCGCGGCATAGGGGATCCCTCCCGGCGGTTGGCCTATCCGGAGCGCCGACAGCGGGCCTCGAGGCGCTCGATCATGCGCAGCACCTGCAGGCGCGTCTTCTCGGCGACGTCCCTGTCCTTGTGGTCTTCCCACCAGACCCCCGCCGCTCCGGGAGCCTCCAGCACCGCGGTCGGGGCGCTCTCGAGGAGAGCCTGCGCCCGCGCTATCAGAGCGGGGTCACAGCCCACCTCTCGGGCCGCGGCAATTGCCTCTTGCAGGATCACCAGGTACTCGTAGTCATAGCGCCCCTCGCGGATCGCTTCCATATGCCGCGAGGTTAGCCAGCCCTCGGGCGTGCGGTACTGGGGCGTGAAGACCATGTTCTCGGGGCCGATCTGGCTCCACGCGGCCATGCCACCGCCGCCCCCGAAGGACCAGAAGAACTCCTGGTCCATGCCCCGCCGGAAGCAGTCCCAGGCCTGCAGCAGGTGATAGCTGTAGGGGTCCAGCGCCCTCACCGGCCCCGAGCAACTGTAGAAGGCCAGCCGCCGTCCCGCCCGCTGCTGCCGGCCAAAGACCTCCTCATACCGTGCGGGAGCCTGCAGCCACATGGGCCGCTGGGGGGCGATGACGGTGGCCAGCTCGTACAGCCGCGGGTCCGCGTCGCCCGGATCCTCCCAGATCGGGTCGGTCCAGATCACCACGTCTGGCTCCGCCGCGCGGATCGCCTCGGCATAGCGGATCGTCAGCGCGTCCAGTTCCGGATTGCGCGGCTCATCCACCAGAAGCAGGCAGAGCTGCTGGGGAGCGATGCCTTTTGCCTGCAGGTGGGCCACCCAGAAGCTGATCCACTCCCCGATCGCCCGCCCCCAGTTGGCGTCATCCATGGGTAGGCCCGGTCCCAGCGCGTCGCTGCCCTCGAAGTTGGTGAACACGCAGTACAGCCTACTACCCCGCCACATCTCCAGCCATTCATCCATGCTGCCGGTGGCCGGCGGCCGGGTCATCGTTCCATCCGGAGCATGTTCGCCGAAGGGCATGACCTGCTTGGTGGCCCACGGGGCATCGATGTCGTACTCGCGCAGGAAGTCAACCAGAGACCGGCGCATGGGCTCGCTGAGGTGGTACAGCTTCGGGCCGTCGGTGTAGTCCCACCCACCCAGGGCCAAAGAGAGCCGCGCGGGCATCTCGATGGGCGACACGCGCAGCCGCAGAGGCACGCGGCCCACCTCCGCCGGCCCTTCACAAAGCACCACGCTTCCCTCCCGAGAACCCGGGGCCGCCCCCCTGCCGTCCACCATGAGCCAGACCTGGCGCGTCGTGCCCTCGGGGATGTCGATCTCCCAGCCCGCCCCTCCGCGCTCGGCGACGGGCAACGCCGCGGCCACCGGAGTGGTGCCGGAGAAGGTCCAGGCCACCGAGTGCACCCGCACCGCGGCTTTGGCCGCGGCGTCCAGACCCTCGAGCCGCAGCGTCAGAGATCGGCGCCGCGGCAGGTTGTCGGTGAGGTTCAGCACGGCGCTGCGCACCTCGCCACGCATGAGCGTGAGGCGCAGCTCCGGCGCAGGCCCGTCGGGGTCCGGGGCGGACCGGGGCTGAAGCCGGTCCCAGCGTTGCCCCGCCCAGACCTCCAGCTCCGGACGCCCGGCGGCCAACGCCACCTTGCCCCCCAGTGCCAGCACCCGCCGGTGCATCTCGTTGATGGGGAACGTCTCACGGTAGACGGGCTCCGGCACCTCGATCGTGCCGCCGAGAGCCTCCAGCAACTCCGATCGAAGGGCGGCTTTGGCCGCCTCATCAAGAGGCGCCCGGGCGATCTCGCGCCCCACAGCCGCCGCGTCCGCCAGGATCGCCTGGAGAACCTCGGTATCAGCCAGTGCCTTGTCAAGGCCTTCGTCAGGTCGCGACAGGGCCGGAGTGGCAGGATTGTGAGCCCGGTGGCCCTCGGGGCCGCGGGCAACTTCGATCTCGTCCACGAAGCAATACTGCCCGCCGGGCACCACTACCAGGGCCAGGTAGCGCCCATGGCCCGGCATCGGCGTTGCCCGGTAGCGTCGGAGCAGGTGGCCGGCAGGCGCAGCCTCCGGCTCCGCCACAGTGCCCTGCACCGTGGCCAGGGCCACCAGCTCGCCGGCGTCGTGCCAGCTCTCGCCGTCTTGCGATGCGCGGAGGAAGATCGCCCGCGGCCACAGCACCCCGGCTTCCTTGCGGGCGGCCGTGCTGAAAACGACCTCTCCGATGGGAAGGTCTGAGCCCAGATCCAGCGTGATGACGACCGGCCTTACATCAGACCAGCCCACCGTCGTGGGCTGCGTCCAGAAGTACCCCTCGGTGAAGACCCCGTCGGTCAGTTGCGTCGCGTCCCCGGGGTCCTTACACAGTGCGTAGTTGGGCTCAGGCGACAGGGTGTAGGGGCGGTCCAGGGCCAGATTCCCGTCCCCATAGGCGGCCGAAGTCAGCGCCACGAGAACCGCCGGCAGCAGATAGCGAAGCATCTTCATTCCTCCGCATCTTGAGCCCGTCCGAAAGGCCCGGTTCCTGTCATCCTGAGCGTCCATCTCGCGCAGCGAGATAGCGAAGAATCTCACTGAGTGCCAGGAG
>CAZXDD010000254.1:0-10892 GCA_964639415.1 uncultured Armatimonadia bacterium | reverse complement strand
GATGGAATCTCGTGACTGGAGTTCAGACGTGTGCTCTTCCGATCTCTCAGCCGCGACGGGATGAACAACACCCGTCTGTTCGTCGGCTCCTACTGCGAGCCCGACGGTGCCTTCAACATCGCCCGCAACACCCTGGCTCCCGCAGCGGGGCGGTTCATCTGCCCCTGGGCGCGCAGCGACACTCCCGGCTACGCCAACGGTGGCAACAAGTTCGACCTCTCCCGCTGGGATCAGGCGTACTTCCATCGGCTCCGCGACTTCTGCGCGCAGGCCTCGGACGCCAATGTGGTGGTGGAGGTCAACCTGTTTTGCCCCTTCTACGGCGACGAGCAATGGGCGCTGAGCCCGATGAACGCGGCCAACAACGTGAACGGCATCGGCGCCGTCGACAAGGAGGCGGCCTACTCGCTGGACCGCTCCGGTGGTCTCCTGCAGGTGCAGGAGGAGATGACCCGCAGGGTCGTCGCCGAGCTGAGCGACCTTGACAACGTGTACTTCGAGATCATGAACGAGCCCTACATCAAGGGCGTCCCGGAGGCCTGGCAGCGGCATATCGCCGACGTCATCGCGGCCACAGAGGAGGGGATGGAGCACAGGCATCTGATCTCGCAGAACATCGCCAACGGGAGCGCCGTGGTACAAGACGCCCATCCGGCGGTGTCGATCCTCAACTTCCACTACGCCTGGCCGCCGCGGGCGGTGGAGCTGAACTACGGGCTCAATCGGGCGATCGGCGACAACGAGACGGGGTTCCGGGGCACCGGAGACGCCCACTACCGCAAGGAGGGCTGGGCGTTCATCGTGGCCGGAGGGGCGTTGTACAACAACCTGGACTACTCCTTCACCGTGGCCCACGAGGACGGCACGTTCGGCTATCCGGCCTCTCAGCCCGGTGGGGGCGGCCCGGAGCTGCGACGCCAACTGGGCATCCTGCGGGATTTCATCCACGGCTTCGACTTCCTCCGCATGGCTCCGGGCGGGGCTGTGGTGGAGGCCGATTTGCCCGAGGGCGTCTTGCTCCAGTGCCTGGCGGAGCCCGGAAGGCAATACGCCGTGTACCTGTGCCGCGAGAGCGACGAGCCGCAGGCCACTTCGTGCACGCTGCAGATCGACCTGCCGGCGGGAAGGTACGAGGTTGGGTGGCTCGATCCGGTGTCGGGAGAGACCCCTGAGGAGCGGACGCTGCAGCATGAGGGCAAAAGACTCTCACTCACCTCGCCGGAGTTCACCCAGGACCTCGCCTTACGCCTGATGAGGCGGCCGTAGAGGTGCGTCGGGAAAGCCCGGCTTCGCCAAGAGTGTCGTTCTGAGAGCGTCCGCTCCCGAAGGGAGCAGCTCAAAGAACCTCCTGGAGCTCAGCGAGATCCTTCGCTATCTCGCTGAGCGAGATGAACGCTCAGGATGACATCCTCACGATAGGCCCGGCTTTGCGGCCCGACCTCTGGGCCGGACGCAGAGTCGGCTGCATCTTCCCCGGCGGGGCAAGGGAGAGCCTCGCGCCGTCTGGCGCTGTCTCCGGTGCCAGCGGGCAGGGCGTGCAGGTCTCGGAGCGTCGCGGTGATACGGAACATAGCTCCCGTTTCGTTCGTAGTATAGACGGGACGCTGCGGTCGATGGTAGGATATTTGGCATATGCTGGCTCGATCGATGGCTCTCGTTCTCGCCCGTGTCCTTTCCGCGGTCGTCGCGGCGGTCGCGTGCGGCGCTGCGCTGTATGCGGTGCCCCTGTGGCTCGGCACGCCGCGTGCCCAGGTGCCGGGCGAGGTGGGCGGTGGAGCCTGGGGCGAGCGCGTGGCCCTGTGGCAGGCCTGTGGGGCCGGCGGGCGCCTGTGGTGGGTGGAGGCGGATGCCGGCGAGGCCGCGGAGGGTCCCGGTGTGGACCTGCCCGAGCCCCTCATCGGGCTGGCGAGGGGCGACGGGCGGGGGCAGGCCGCCGGCTTCGGCGCCCGCGGCGTCTACCTGCTGGGGCCGCGGTCCGGTGAGGTCCGGCGGCTGTGGGAGGCCGAGCATCAGATACTGGACCTGATCTGGGTCCGTCCGCGGGCCGGCGACACGCCGCGACTCGTGGTGCTGACCGCCGAGACCGTCGGCGGGCCGCAGCCACTGGGCAGTCACGTGCTCCTCCTGGACCCTCGCTCCCCGGAGACCGCGCGCCGGCTCAGTCCGGAGAGCGGCTACAATTTCTGGCACGTCGGTGCCGGCGATGTGGACGGCGACGGCAGGCAGGAGCTCGCGCTGTGCACCTTCAGCCACACCGCCCGGGATCGGCGGTACGCCCGGCGCTTCTTCGTCTACGGCTGGGACGAGGAGGAAGACCTCTATCCACGCTGGCGCGGCAGCCGGCTCTGCCGGCCGTATCGCTGGGCGGAGCTGCTTGACGTGGACGGCGACGGCGTCTCCGAACTGGTCTCGGTCGAGACGGGACTGGGCGGTGGTGAGCTGCTCTGCACCTATCAGTGGAACCAGTTCGGCTTCTGGGGCACCGGGCGCTCCGATGAGTTCCGCGGCATGACGCCGCCTCAGGTCGGCAGGGCTGTGGCCACCGGCGAGCCGGTACTGGTCACGACGGTGATGCACAGGGGCAATGCCCGCACCGTCTGCGCCTTCGTGCACAGGGACAACGCCTGGGTACTCTCGCGCCGCGGTCGCAGGCTGAGGGCCGACGAGCGCCTCCTTGTGGCCCAAGGGACGCTCCGCAGGGCCGACGCCCCGACGGTGGCCCTGCTGCACTCGGTGATCCCGTGCGGCTCCGGAGCCGCGATGCTGCGCGACCCACTGATGAAGCCTGTCGAAGGGGGAAGATGAGATGACGGACCGATGGCGTGCAGGGCTGCTGCTTTGCGTCGGGCTGTGTGTTGGTAGCTTCCTGACGGGTTGCGACAGGAGGGCGCAGGCGCCCGGCGAGAGTGCCCCTGTCCGGGGCGAGACCGCGGCGGGCGCTGGCGCAGACGGTGGCCTCTACCAGTTCTCCGCCGAGCCGGGCTTCTCCGCGGATTTGGGCGACAGGCCCTCATTCACTCCCGGAGTGGCTCCCTACACGGTGGCCCCCGACCTTGGGAACGTGGACAACCTAAGGCTCTTCTCCGACATGCTCCTGGAGGACCACAGGCAGCGGCTCGCCAAGGAAGGCTTCGTGGTCGTGCCCGCGGACTACAGGCAGATGGAGTTTTGCTACGAGCTGAACAACTACCCCGACGAGCACCTCCCCAGCTTCGTGACCGCCGACTCGATTCTGCACACCTACCATATCTTCTTCGATTACTGCCTGCGCGTGATGGAGGTCAGCACGCTGTACGAGCGCGCCGAGACGCTGTCCAGGGGGTTGCTGCAGACGGCGGCGGCGCGCTACGGCCAGGAGGGGCCGGCCGAGGTCAAGGAGGCGGCCCTGCGCAACTACGCCTACAGCCTGGTGCCCGTGAAGCTACTGGAGACCCCCGAGAGCGACTGGGGCGTGACGGTGCCTGAGGAGGTCGCCGCCCTGGCGCAGCAGGAGCTGGGGCTGATCGAGGCCCACGAGGGCTTCAAGGTCTCGCCCACGGTGGGGTTGAAGGTGGACTACTCCCAGTTTGTCCCCCGCGGGCACTACACGCGCAGCGACAAGCTCAAGCGGTACTTCAAGGCCATCATGTGGTACGGCCTGGTGCCGGTGGCGCTGCGCAATGCCCCGGGGGACCTGATGCCCACCCAGGCCCGGCAGGCCGTGCTGCTGGCCGACGCACTCCTGCGGGGACGCGTCGGGGAGGAGCCCCTGGGCAAGGTCTGGGAGGACATCTACGAGCCGACGGCCTTCCTGGTGGGCTTCGCCGATGACAACACCCCGGGTGACTACGGCAAGGTCATCCCCGGCCTGTTCGGGGACCCCGTGGATGTGGCCAGGCTCGTGCCCACCGCGACGCTGGAGAAGCTGGCCGCCCAGGTGCTCAAGCTCCGTCCCTCCCAGATTGTGGCGGTGTCGCTCACCAATGACGCCCAGTTCCCCGGCATCCCGCAGTTCCGGCTCATGGGCCAACGCTTCATCCTGGACTCCTACGTCTTCCAGCACATGGTGGTCCCCTTCGTCGGTGAGGCCGGGGACGCTCCGAACGACCCCGGAGCCTTCAACAAGCGCACCTTCCCCATGGGTCTGGACGTCATGAGTGCCCTGGGTTCCCAGCGGGCCTACCAGATCGCCGACGAGGTCTACAAGCAGACCCGCTTCGCCAACTATGGCAAGCAGTCCAGGAAGCTGCGGGCGGAGATCGAGAAGCTCGACGACAAGACATGGACCTCCAGCACCTACTACGGCTGGCTGCATGCGCTGAAGTTCCTGCTGCAGGAGAAGAAGGAAGGCTACCCCGGGTTCATGCATGGCGTGGCGTGGACGGACAAGCAGCTCCATGCGGCTCTGGGGAGCTGGGCCGAGCTGAGGCACGACACCATCCTGTATGCCAAGCAATCGGTGGTGGCCGAGTGTGGCGGCGAGGGCGGAGAGAAGGAGCCCCCGCCGCCCCCGAAGGGCTATGTGGAGCCCGAGGTCCTCATGTACTGGCGTCTGGGCCTGCTGGCGACCCAGCTCAAGGAGGGTCTCGCGGCCCGCAAGCTCCTGGCCGACGAGGGCCTCGCAGAGACCTTCGACGAGCTGATCTCGCTGCTGAAGTTCCTGCAGGAGGTCTCGATCAAGGAACTCGAGGGCAAGACGCTCACCGCGGATGAGTACAGGGGGATCGAGTTCTACGGCGACACGCTGGCGCGCCTGAACCTGTACTCCAAGCGCGGGGCGGCCGGGGATGAGATCACCAGCATGACTGACAAGGACATGGCGGTGGTCGCCGACGTGCACACCGGGCCCATCGGCGACGGCGATTACGCCCTGGAGGAGGGCGTGGGCCATGCCAACGAGATCTACGCCGTCTACCCATGCGAGGGCAAGTTGCTCATCGGCCGCGGCGCCACGTTCTCGTACTACGAGTTCACGGTACCGGTCGCCGAGCGGATGACGGATGAACAGTGGCAGGAGCGGCTCTCCGGCGACAACAAGCCCGGACCGCCGGAGTGGGTGCTGGGCTTCATGAGCGAGTACCCGCGGGAGGGCGATGAGTCCCTCGAGGTGGACATCGCTCCGGAGTTCACGAGGGGTGGGTGCTAGCCCCACGATCGCCGATCGGCCACCAGGGAGGTGGATGGGGTTCGGGAACAGCCACGTCGCGCGAGCCGCCTTGCCGTCGGTGGGGCGGGCCTGCCACTCACACCATGCATGAACGCACCGGAGCCACACTCCGCCATTGCCGCCTCCGGAGCGGTTGAAGTACTGCCGTTCTCCCCCCTCCTCCCGTCTCGCCGGTCGTATCGGCGAGTAAGGGAGAGGGGGGCAGGGGGGGTGAGGCGACGTCAGTCGGCGGCAGACAGTAACCTGCGTGATCTGGGTCTCCGGCCCGGGACGACGATCCCTGCCGCCGGCGCCAGGGCACGGCGACGCCGCCCGCCCGCCGTCGGCCCCTCGCGGGAGCATCAGACCTGCCGCCCCGGTGCGTCGGGCCCGGTGCGCGGGCCCCGCGACCTCCGGGCTGGCGTCTGGCTCCTGGCCGCTCTCACGGCAGCGGTCCTCTGCCTGTCCGGTTGCCCGCACGACGACCCCGGCGGCCCCGTGACGCTGGCCTGTGTGGGCGACATCATGCTCGGACGCGACGTGGCGCGGACTTGCGCGGAGAAGGGCGACACCTATCCACTCTCCGCACTGGGTGACCTGCTGACCTCGCCCGACATCACATTCGGCAACCTCGAGGGCGTGCTCTCCGACGGCGCCACGCGCTACCCGCGCGTCAACTCGCTGTTCGCTCCCCCGCACATGGCGGGGGTGCTGAAGGCCGCCGGGTTCGATGTGCTGAGCCTGGCCAACAACCACGCCATCGACTGCGGCAGACGCGGCCTCGGCGACACGCTGAACGCCCTGCGGGAGGCCGGCATCAGCCCCGTCGGTGCCGGCGCGACGCTCGCCGAGGCCCAGCAGGGCGGCGTGATCTCCGTGCGCGGGCTTCGGGTCGGCTTCATCGCCCACAGCGCCTTCCCCTACACCGACTTCGTCCACGATCCCGGCAGAGAGAGCATCCTCAAGCTCAATGAGGACGCCCTGCGGGCCACGCTGCCGGCCCTGGGTGCCCGGAGCGACTGCCTGGTGGTCTCGGTGCATTGGGGCAAGGAGGGTGTCCGGCAGACCAGCGACTACGAGCGGCGCCTGGCCCACCTGTGCATCGATCTGGGCGCCGACGTGGTGATCGGCCACCACGCCCACGTGCGGGGACAGGTGGAGAGCTACCGGGGAGGCGTCATCGCCTACTGTCTGGGGAACCTGGTCTTCGACGAGCACAGCTACGGGGGCAATGAGGGCTACGTGCTGCTCTGCGAGCTGGGGCGCGAGGGCCTGCGACGTCACGAGACGGTGGAGGTAGAGGTGGTGGGGTGTCGGGCGCGGGTGGTGGGGGAGCGGTAGCGTGGGCAGGGGTCTGCCTGCGGGAGCGCGCGCCCCCAGACGGCGCCCCTCCCGGCGGTCCTGCGGACCACCGTCGCTCCTGCTGGCAGTACTGCCGCTCAGGAGAGGGCGACGGCAGACGGCCGCAATCCGCAGCGCCGGTGCACCATGCCGCGGGTGCGACACACAGCCCGCGCAACCGGCACTACAGCCCCCGGCCGCTTGTGTTGCTCCGGGGCGGCAGCACGCCCAGCGCCGGGCCCCTCCGCCTACTCCACCTCCATCCCCAGAGCCTTCGCTACCTCGATGGGCACTTTGGCCTGCCTCAGGTCCGCCGGGTCGTGGCTGACACGGGTGGTGTAGTACACCTGCCGCCAGCCCGCCTTGCCGCGCTGCAGAACCATCGTGCCCCAGCGCTGCCCGAAGCCGTACGCCTCATCCCAGTTGGGGTGATGCGCCTTGGCCCACTCGCCCTTGTGCGCGGTCACCCCCAGCAGGTACTCCGTCCCCCGGCCCGGCTCATCGCGGTCCACCGCGGCCAGGATGCCGGCAACCACGTCGGGCGGAGCGGCATGCACCAGCACTCGCGCCGTCTTCCCCGAGGAGACCACGAGCACGTGGGGGATGTACCCGGTCTGATCCCACTGCACAGAGCCCTCGGCGATATAGGACACCTCGCAGCCGAAGGCCTCGGCCACGAAGCGCACCGGGACGCAGGTGATGCCCCCGTAGACCCTGGCCGGAGCCGAGAGTGTCACGGCCCGGCCATTGACCGAGGCCTGTATGCCGCCCATGGTCAGGCCCACCGCCAGATTCCCTCGCGTGATGCTGATGTCCTTGCCACGCGCCTGCACCGTGGCGCCCAACCACTCCGCGATCGGCCGGATCGGCACCACCACCGCCCCTGCGACGTTGTAGCCGTGGGCGTCGATGAGCACGTCACTCCTGCCCACACCAGGTGCTGCGAAGATTCCGGCGCTCGGCGCCAGGCACAGGCAGCAGAGAAACAGGCTGGATGCAAGTCCGGGCATGGGGCTCCTCCTCCATTGGTCACGCGATTCGCGGACGGCCGATGTCAACCCGAAGCTTCTCCGCCTATGAAGCGGGTTCCTGCCCTGGGCCGCAGGGTCCGCGGGCACGGCGAGCCTCAGGCACTCTCACACCGACCCGAGCCCCCAGACCTTGACCGTCACTCACCCTCACCCGCAGGTCCCGGGGTGCGTTGCCCCGAACAAGCATCTTGCTCCGTCGGCCCCAACGGTGCCGCGGACGCAGGAGGCCTCGCCATGCCTACTCAGACCCGCCGCGACTTCCTGCGCCTCATGGGCGCAGGTGCCGCCACACTGCTGGGAGCAGGTCTCGCCGGCTCGGCTCCCGCCCGCCGACCCAATCTTCTCTTCATCCTCATCGACGACCTTGGCTGGATGGACACCACCCCCTACGGCAGCCGGTACTACGACACCCCCAGTATCCAGCGCCTGGCGCAGCGCAGCATGCTGTTCACCGACGCCTACTCGGCAAGCCCGCTGTGCTCGCCCACTCGCGCGAGTATCCTCACCGGGCTGTATCCCGCCCGCCTGGGCATCACAACCCCTGCGGGCCACCTGCCGCCGCTACCGCCGGATGCCGTGCTACTGCCCGAGACGGCTCCTCCATGGCGCCGGGTCATCACTCCCGAGAGTCGTCGGCACCTGCCGTTGGAGCAGTACACCCTCGCCGAGGCCTTCCGCGACGCCGGCTACCGTACCGGGTTCATGGGCAAGTGGCACCTGGGTCAGACGGAGGACTACTGGCCCCAGCATCAGGGCTTCGAGGTCAATATCGGCGGCGGCGGCTATCCCGGCCCTCCCAGCTACTTCTCCCCCTATCGCATCAAGCCCCTACCCGACGGGCCCGACGGCGAGTACATCGCCGACCGTCTCACCGATGAGACCCTCGGCTTCCTCGAGGCCAATCGACAGGAACCCTTCTTCCTCTGCCTGTGGCACTACTCGGTGCACGCGCCGTATCAGTCCAAGGAGGCCTACGCCGCCGAGCATGCGGACCGAGTAGACCCCCGGGGCAAGCAGGACAATCCGGTGATGGCCGGGATGATCCGCAGCATGGACGAGAGCATCGGCCGCGTGCTGGACAAGCTGGACGAACTGGGCCTCTCAGATGACACGATCGTCGTGTTCTTCTCCGACAACGGGGGCAATGAGTACGACCGTGTAGGAGAAAGTCAGTGGCCGCCGACCAACAACGACCCTCTGCGCTCGGGCAAAGGCGCCATCTACGAGGGCGGGGTGCGCGTGCCGATGCTGGTCTGCTGGCCCGGTGTGGTGCAGCCCGGCTCGCACTGCCCGGAGCCGGTGAGCAGCATCGACTTCTACCCCACGCTGCTGCAGATGGCCGGGCTGCAGGCACCGTCGGGCAAGACCCTCGACGGCGAGAGCCTCGTCCCACTCCTCAGGCAGGAGGGCGGCCTGCAGCGCGAAGCGCTGTTTTGCCACATGCCCCATCTGGTCAACGCCCAGACGGGTGTCATCGCGCCACCGGCGACCACGGTGCGCAAGGGCGACTGGAAGCTCATCCGGTTCTATGACACGGAAGAGGGTTGGCCGGACGAGTACGAGCTGTACAACCTGCGCGAGGACCTCGGCGAGCAGCACAACCTCGCCGGGAGCATGCCGGAGAAGGTGCGCGAGCTCGATGCGCTGATCGACGGGTTCCTGGCGCAGACGGGTGCTCTGGTGCCGCGCCAAAACCCCGCCTACGATCCGGAGGCGCTGGCGGTTGTCGACGGCTGGCGGGCCTCGGGCCACGCCAAGCTCCTGCGCGGCGAGGGCTTCCTGCGCATCGTCTCACTTGGTGGCGATCCCTTCGTGTGGACGCAGGAGGTACCAAAGGCGCAGGGCAGGCTGGTGGCCAACTTCCGCATGCGCTCAGACAGCAAGGGGATTGGGCAGTTCTTCTGGGCGGACAACAAGACCCCGCAGTTCGGGCCCACGGTGAGGCTGGACTTCTCGCCGGTCCATGACGGAGAGTGGCACGAGTACGCGGTCCAGTTCACGACGAGCGGTCCACTGAGGCAGATCCGCATCGATCCCGGCACGGCCCCGGGCCAGATCGACCTCGCCCGCGTGTGGCTCTGCGACGAGACGGGACAGGAGCTTCAGGCCTGGGAGTTTGGACCCTAGCGAACGCCCAACGTATCCCAAAGCTCGCCCGGCAGGGGCGCCCTTGTCAACCTGCTGTCGCGTGATGCACAATCCGCGTGCCACCTAACACCCCGCACAGGAGGCCTTTGCCATGGCCCGGCCCCGCATCTACATCCACCGCACCTTCGGCTGCCCCTATGCCGACTACATGCCCGCTGAGAACGAGAAGCTGCTCGCCTCCTTCGCCGACGTCGTCAATGACGGTGAAGCTCCAGAGCCCATCGCGGAGACGGACATGATCGCGCGCCTGCGGGGCGTGGATGGCGTCCTCTCGCTCAATGGCTCCGGGGCGCCGGAAGTCACCAAGGCCGCGCTGCTGCAGGCCGGGACGGTGAGGGTGGCCGTGATCTCCCACTACTGGCACGGCCTGCATGATGAAGCCGGACAGGCCTGGCGCGAGGCGGGTGTTGAGGTCATCGACGAGTCGGACCCCTGCAATGAGGCGGTGGCGGAATGGACCATCGGGGCGGCGATCGCGGGCCTGCGCCGGTTCGAGCAGTACGACCGCGAGATGAAGGCCGGGGAGACGTGGCCGAGTTGGCGCCGCGCCGGGCAGCTCAATGGTAGCACAGTGGGCCTGGTGAGCCTCGGCCGAGTCGGGCGCATCGTGGCCGGGTACCTGCAGGCTTTCGATGTCAGAGTCCTGGCCTACGACCCCAACCTCGATGCGGGCCTCGCCCAGGAACTGCGCGTAGAGCCCGCCGACCTGCACACGCTCCTTGCCCACAGCGATGTCGTCTCGGTACACACTCCCGTCCTCCCCCAGACCCGGGGCATGCTGGGCGCTGCGGAGCTCTCATTGATCCGCGACGGCGCGGTACTGGTCAACAGCGCCCGGGCCGCCATCTTCGACGGCGAGGCGCTGCGAGCGGAGCTATCGAAGGGACGCTTCACCGCCTACCTCGACGTATTCGAGCCCGAGCCCCCACCGGCGGACGACGTGCTACGGAAGCTGGGAAACGTGGTGATGACACCTCACGTCGCCGGAGCCACGCCGCTCATGTACCTGCGCTGTGGAGCAAGGGCGATCGAGAGGCTGAAGGAGTGGTTTGGGGGGTAGGGCGAACGGCTCACGGCGGACGGCGAACGACAGACGGCGAACGGCGCGGGGCTCTGCCCCGCACCCCGCCAGGGGACCAGTCCCCTGGACCCCATACGCGGCACTCCGACCAGGGGCGAGTACGCGGCCCCCGGTGCGCGCGTGCCGCCGGGATCTGGCCGCTGATTGCCGTGCCAACGACCGCACG
>CAZXDD010000253.1:0-10909 GCA_964639415.1 uncultured Armatimonadia bacterium | reverse complement strand
GCTTCTCCTCGGCACTCAGGGTCGGCGACTCGCCCGTGGTGCCGGCCACCACGAGGCCGTCGGACTTGTGGGCAACCAGGTACTCCGCCAGTTCGGCGGCGCGCTTGTGATCGACGCTCAGGTCGTCGGCGAACGGCGTCACCATCGCCGTCAGGGCGTAGCCCAGCCTGGCCATGTTTGCTTATCTCCCTGTGTTGGTGGCTCGGGGTCCGGTGGGTGCCTTCGCGTGGATGAACCCGGCCTGTGAGCCGCAGGAGACGGGGCGAGGTGCCCCGTCTCCTGCGGCTGCAGAGCAGTGCTGTTAGGACTTCTTCTCCCGGAAGTACGCCTTGCCCTGCCCGGTGTCGAAGTCGCTGATCTCATCGGCCTTGCGCCCGGAAGCGGGGGCGGCGTCGTGGCGCTCCCTGGATGACCCCTCTCGCGGGGTCCGACTGCCGCCGCCGCCGCCGCGAGAGCCCCCTCTGGAGCCACCGCCTCGGGACGGCCCGCCACCGCTGCCGCCGCTGCTGCCGCCGCCGGGCGGCTTGGGCAGGAGCTCCTTGCGGCTCACGCGGACCTTGCCCTCATCATCCACCTCAATGACCTTGACCTCGAGCTCATCGCCCGGCTGCACCACGTCCTCGGTCTTGTTCACATGCTCCCAGGCCAGGTGCGAGATATGCAGGAGCGCTTCGCGTCCGGGCATCAGCTCGACGAAGGCGCCGAAGGGCACGGTGCTGACCACCTTGGACTGGAACACCTCGCCCACCGCGATCTCCCGCGTCATGTCGGCGATCATCTGATGGGCCGCGGCGGCCTTCTCCCCGTCGGAGCCGAAGATGTAGGCCACACCCTCATCGTCGATGTCCACCTGGACCTCGAACTGCTCCTGGATCTTGCGCACGTTCTTACCACCGGGGCCAATGACCATGCCGATCTTGTCCGAGGGCAAGTTGACGGTGAACATGCGCGGGGCGTACTTGGACAGCTCGGCCCGCGGATAGGGGATGGCCTCGGCCATGGCGTCCAGGATGCCGAGACGCGCCTGCAAAGCGACGTCCAGGGCGTCCTTGCACACCGGCAGGGGAATGCCCTGATCGAGCTTGGTGTCCACCTGTATGGCGTTGATGCCCTCACGGGTCCCCGCCACCTTGAAGTCCATGTGTCCCAGGAAGTCCTCAACGGCCTGCATGTCGGCGAAGGCCCGGTAATGCTCCAGGTCGCGATAGACAAGCCCCACCGAGATCCCCGCGACGGGAGCCTTGATCGGCACGCCGGCGTCCATCAAGGACAGAGTGGTGGCGCAGGCGCTGGCCATGGAGGTGGAGGCGTCGCCTCCGAGGACTTCGGAGACACACCGCATGGTGTACGGGAAGTCGGCGTCCTCGGGCAGCACGTACTCGATGGCCTTGCCGGCCAGAGCGCCGTGTCCCACCTCGCGCCGCCCCGGAGCGCGCAAGGCGCGCACCTCGCCCACGCAGAAGGGCGGGAAGTTATAGTGGTGCATGAAGTGCGTGTACTCTTCCTCGTCCAGGGAGCGCACGAGCTTCTGATCGCGCCAGGCGCCGAGGGTGGTGAGGGTGAGCACCTGGGTGTCGCCGCGGGTGAACAGGCCCGAGCCGTGAGTGCGGGGGGTGATGCCGACCTCGCAGGTGAGGGCCCGGACCTCATCGAAGCCCCTGCCGTCCACCCGGCGATCCTCGTCGATCACCACCTGCTGCAGGCGTTCCTTCTGGACCTTCTCAAACACATACTCCAGGTCCGGGGTCTTGGACTGCAGCTCCTCGGGCAGGGCGGCGAGGATCTCCTTGCGCAGCGCCGCCGCCTCGAGATTGCGCTCCTGCTTGTCGACGACCTCGATATTGGCCCGCACTCTGTCGAGGAACTGCGACATCACCACATCGACGATGCCGGGGTCCGGCTCCCAGAGGGGGAAGTCGCCCTTGGGCTTGCCCACGAGCTTCCTGAGCTCCTCGATGGCCTCGATCACCGGCTGGCAGGCCTGAAAGCCCATCTCGAGGGCCTCGTAGACCTGCTGTTCGGGGATCTGGTCGCCCTCCATCTCGATGTCCACGAAGCCCTCGCGGGTGGCGGCGACGATGAGGTTGAACGCGCCGGTGCCGAGATTCTCGTGGGGAGGATTGAGCGCCAGCTCGCCGTCGATGCGGCCCACCTGGGCGGCGCCGAAGGGGCCGTTGAAGGGTACCCGGGAGATGTGCAGGGCCGCGCTGGCTCCGATCATCCCCACCAGGGCGATGGAGGAGGTGCCTTCCACCGACAGGGGCGTCACGATAACCTGCACATCATTGCGCAGGCCGGAGGGGATCAGCGGGCGGATGGGGCGGTCCACGGAGCGCCCCATGATGGTTGTCTCATCCGAGGGCTTGCCTTCACGTTTGAAAAACCCCCCGGGAATCCGGCCTACGGCGTACATCTTCTCCTCGAAGTCGACCCGCAGGGGCAGGAAAGGCAGTGTGGTGGGCTCGTCGGTCACGTTGACCGTGACCAGCGCCATCGTCTCTCCGTAGGTGGTGAGGATGGCGGCATCAGACTGCAATGCCAGCCGCCCGACCTCGAACGTCAGCTCGCGACCGGCAAAGTCGGTACTAACTTTTTGGGCCATCAAAGGTCCTCCTGAGCCCGGTCAGAGGACGAAGGGGAGAGATGCTGCGAGGAAACAGGGAAAACAGGGGGCGTAAGCCGCCCTGTGGATGGGGAGTAGCGCCGTGGCAGACAACGCAAATGTCGCGCCCAGGCACAGCCTGCGCGCGGCGTGAGAGCATCTGTCGCCGGGTAACCTGCGCCGTGCAGCTCGCTACCGCCCCAAGCCTCGATGACACCACCAACGTCTCGGCCCCTGCTTTCCCTGATTCCCCGTAGTCTCCCGGAGGTCCTCTAACCGGAAATGGGCATAAGAGCCCTTGTTATGGGACCGCGCCGGCGAACAGTCGCCGGCGCGGCTCGGACACCTGTCTAGCGGCGGATACCAAGATCGGCGATAAGCGCCCGGTACCGCTCGATGTTCTTGTTCCGCAGGTAGTTCAGCAGCCTGCGGCGCTGCCCGACCATCTTCAGCAGACCACGGCGGGAGTGGTGGTCCTTGCGGTGGGTCCGCAGATGCTCGGTGAGGTACTGGATGCGGCTGGTGAGAAGCGCGATCTGCACCTCGGGCGAACCTGTGTCACTGGCGTGTTGCTTGTACTTGTCGATGACGCCTTGCTTGTCGTCCTTGGACAGCATTACGTGCCACCTCTTGGTTTCCATTACGGTCGGTCCGGGGGTGGTAGGCCCGGAGGCCGCCGGCGCATGCTGGGTGCGGATGCCGCCTGCCGCGCCGCTCGTCGGAAGCTCGAGCGGCCCAGCGCGGGGTCCTGCGCCGATAGCGTCATGATAGCACAGGGAGGAACCGAAGTAAAGCGACGCGCTGCGTGAGCACCACACATGGGTCACAGTCAGCAGGGCCGCTGTCGGGACCATACGACAGAACGTTGCGCAGACGGAGCCGATGGATAAGCTTGCTTCCGTCCGTGGTGGCCCGTCTGCCGGCGGATGCACGGCATGCGGGCGGTACGTGACCGGCTTGGCCAAACGCGTCGAGCTACCCCCGGTCCGCCGCCACGCCCCGCTCCGCGATCACCAGCCCACCCTCCGGCACCTCGAGGCTCAGCCTGCCGTCCGTCGCCGTCGCGGGCGTCTTGTCCAGCAGGGCGCCGGTCTTGTCGTAGCGGTAGAGCAGGGCCTCCGCTCCCGGCTCCGGCGACCAGTCGAACTGCCGCGACACGGTGGTGACGATGCGCTCCCTGCCCACGACCCAGCCCGGCCCCAGCTCCTCCACCGTGATGGGGTACTGCTTGCACACGAAGTTGTCGGGGCCATCGAGGAGCAGGTTCACCTCGGTGGGCGAGTACAGGCAGCCCTCCTGCAGGCACTGCCTGACGCCGGCGAAGACACCGGCCAGGGTGGTCTCGTCGCCCATGTTACCCAGGATCAGGGGCGTCGGGCTCAGGTGGTTCTGGGGCCAGGCGGACTGGCCGTTGCCGCCCTCCACGAACCGGGCGTGGGGCAAGTGGTTGAGGCTGCGCAGCACGTTGGGGCCGTTGCCGAGGAAGTAGCGGCCGCGGCCGAGAGCCTCGTGCACCATCTGCAACTGGCAGCTCTCGGTGATGCAGCCGTTGTCGGACTTGAGGCGCAGCACCTCACCGCTCTCGTCGAGGTCGGCCGAGTGGCCGTCCCAGCGGCCGTAGTCGTAGCGGCTGTAGCCCCGGCTCATTCCGGCCCAGGAGAACTCGTCACAGTAGATGCCATCCAGGTCCAGCTCGCGGAACGCCCGCCGCACCCCGCCGAGCACCTGGCGCAGGTACTCCGAGCCGGGGAGGGGGACGTAGTACAGCACGCCCCAGTCCCTGTCCACGTAGTCACCCAGCCAGGCCCGGGAGTAGTGGGAGGTCTCAAAGGGCCTGCCTTCGGGCGTGAGGATGGCCTCACCGGCGATGGCCCAGCGGTGGGCCAGCGGCTTGTAGACGGCCTCCATGGCCGGGTGAAGCATCTGCATGACCTTGACTTCCGGCGCCGCGCGGCGGATGCGCTCCACGTCGATGCGCAACTGCTCGTGGTACGGCTCGCGGTGAGCGAAGGTCAAGAAGGCGTCCACATCCAGATCGGGACAGCCTCCGGGTGTCGGGGGCGCGTCGGCCGGGAGCCTGGGGTACCTGCCGGCCGTCACGACCCTGGCGTCGGGCACCAGCCGCTGCCACGGCCCGAGCACCACGTAGACGGGGCCCAGATGGCCGAGGGCGCGCCGGACCCTCTCCTCCTCGTCCATCTCGCCCGCGGGCCGTGCGTAGCCCCAGAAGACCGCGTGCTGCTGAGTGGCGCCGCCGACACCCCAGCGCTTCCGCACACCATTGATGAACCCGAAGTAGCCGTCTCCGGCGGCGACGGGTGTGAGGGTCAGCTCGAAGCTCACCTGCTTGCCCGGCGCCAGTGCCAGAGTAGTGGAGTAGACCTCCCCGCCGCCGGCGCTGTAGCGCAGCCCCATGAGCAGGCGGAGCCAGTCACTCTCGGCCGTTACCCCGACCCCGTTGCCGTCGGCGGTCTCCAGGTACAAGGTGGGGTTGCCGGGACTGCCGGCGAGAGCGCTGCTCCCATCGGAGCCCCCCAGGCGGAAACCGGTGGCGCCCTGCCGGGGGAAGACCCGATGGCGGAAGGGGACACCGCTGATCTGCTCGCCGAGGTTGGTCCAAGTCTCCCGCCAGCGGACGACGCCTTCCTCGATGGCTACGGTGCGCCGCAGGCCGATGCTCTCCCACCTGGCCTGCAGGGCGAACCCGGCGGCCCCGTACGGCTCAGTTCCCACGCTCACCGCCGCGCCCGGCCCGGCGGCATCGTCGGCGATCAGGCACGAGGCGGTGGCCGGGGTCATGCCCAGCCCGGTCTCCACCAGGACCTCGGCTCCCCCGGACTGAACGATGAAGCCGCCGGCTGTGCTCTGGCCAAGGGTGATGCCGCCGCGCTCTACAGTCTGGGACACCTCGCCGCGCTGCGGGACGACCATCCTTGGCGCCGGGAACGAGGCGCGATCCAGCCACCCCACGGCGATGTCCTGTACCACGAGATCCCGTGCGGCCGTGTCGGGCGTGGGCGCGATGTGGTTGCGGAACTGCAGCGAATTGCCGTCCACGCCGCTGACGAGGTCGGCAATGTCCAGCAGGAATGTGCCGCCGAGGCCGTCTTCACTCATCGCGTCGGCCTGCTGGGCATCGGGGGCGAACATGGCCATGAGGCGATCGCCGCTGACCACCGAGAAACCGCTATCGATGTGACCGGTGAGCTCGAAGCTCACGGGACGGCCCAGGAGCCGCTCCTGGCCTCCGGCGTCGCGCCTGCTCACGGCAGCGCCATTGACAAGCACGGAGGCGTTGTAGTTGCAGCCGGCCCGCGTGGGGTGGGCGACGTAGGCCCGGAAGCCGAGGGCGGAGACTAGACCGGCCCGCGCAGGGAGCGCGGGGAGCGTGAGGGTCGCCGACTGGCCCGGTGCGATGCGGACGGGCTCAAGAGCGATAGGGTCCTGCAGGGCGGTCGCTGCGCCCTGGGCACCGGCGGACACAGCGGCGATGAGTAGGAGGCAGGGCACGGCGGCGGTGAGAAGTGCCATGGTCGAGGCTCCTGTTCCGGGTGAGACGCCGATCAGCGCCGCGAGGCAGCGACACCCACGGCGCACCGGGGAGCCTGCACCCGTTCCCCGGGAGTGGCAACGGCACTCATTTCGCCCCTCGCCCGGCCCTTCCTCTTCATCGCGGCACTCAGGACTGCTCAGGGGAACGCGGAGCGCGAGACGCCGAACGGCTTCAGTCGTCCGGCGTCGATCCGTCCCCCTGTCGACGGGCCGTGCCCGCGGGGCGTTGCGGGCGTCAGGTGCCGGTGGTCCGCAGGGTCTGCAGCAGGTCTCGCGTCCGACGCAGGTCCGACGACAGCCCCAGCCCGGCAAACACCTTCTCGGCCTCCTCGGCCAACTCAACCGCCTCATCGGTTCTGCCCTGCTCGGCCCGCACCTGAGCGAGCAGCACCTTCGCCCCGCCAATCAGGTCGCGACGGGCCACCTCCTCACACAGCGCCAGGCATTCCATCAGCCTGGCCTCGGCCTGCCGGTGGTCACCCCGGTTGAGGGCCAGCTCGCCCAGGTTGCGCAGCACCGAGCACATGCCGAAGCGATCCGGTGTGGGAAGCTCCCGCCTACGGCGCAGGGAGCTCTCATAGTCACGCTGGGCCGCATCGAGGTCGCCCTCCTGCTGATGGAGACAGGCGTAGAGGTTGTCCAGCATCGCCAACAGGGCCCCGTTGGGGGTGGCCTTCTCGGCCGCGCAGACCGAACGTTTCAGGTACTCGTCAGCCGCGGGGTAGTCCCGCTCGCGCAGCGCCATCTGTGCCATGTACCGCAGACAGGTGGACTGCAGGCGGAAGTCCCCCTGGCGCTCGAAACCGGCCAGAGCGTCCAACGCCAGGGCGCGCGCCGTTTCGTGCTCGCCAAGCTCCAGGTAGACCCATGCCAGGTCGCGGCGCAGATTGGCCAGAAGGTTGGGGTCGTGTACTTGCTCGGCATTCTGCAGCACCAGCGACCCCAGGCGTCTGAGATCGGCCCAGCGGAAGCGCGCATAGAGGTACTGGTTGATGTGGCGCAGCAGGCCCGCGAGAGCCTCCCACTCCCCCACAGCACAGCACCAGTCCGCCACGCCCATGATGCTCTCGGCGTCGGCCTCCAGCGCGTCCCAGCACGCATTGGCGTCGTCGTCGATGCCGGCGGCGAGCTCTGTGTAATAGGTCACGACCCGGAGCCACATCTGGCGGGCGTCGGGCATGGCGGACAACTGCCGCAGGGCGCCGTCCCGGGTGAGGGGGAGCATGCTATAACGGTCGGTGGCGCGATCGTACGTCAGCAGGGTGGCGCGGGCCGACAACTGGGCGAGGGTGCGGTCGCGGGCGGCGGGGTCGCCGATGGCGGCGATGCGTCCCAGAAACTCCCGTTCGGCCGGCCCGCGGCAGATGGCAGCCGCGGCCATGACTTGGCGGCAGTCTTCGCTCGGCAGGGCGTCCCAGAACTGCCCGAAGCACCACTCATGCACATCGGCGGCCGGATCGCGCAGCAGGCGCAGCACACCGCTCACCGTCTGGTTGTCCAGAGCCATCCGGCCCACGCACCAGGTGAGCAGCAGTGGAATGCCGCCCACCGCCCCATAGATGGCGCCCTTGTCGCTTCCACGCAGAGCCACCTGTTTGTGCGCCGCCTCGCGGTCGATCAGGAGGTATGAGTCGCTGCGCCCCAGGGGCCGCACTACCACCGAACCCTCGTCGGCCATGCCCAGGGGGCCGAGGCTGGTGGTCAAGGCGCGTGTGCCCTGCGGCAGCGTGTGAAGGTATCTCGCGATTTGCTCCCGCTCGTCATCCAGCAGGCAGTCGAGGTTGTCCACGACCAGCAGGGCCGCGGAGCTGGAGAGTAGTTGATGGGTGAGTTGCTCTTGCTCCTCCGGTGGCATGGTCCCGATCTCGCTGTGGCCGAAGGCACAGCCGATGGCGTAGAGCAGATCGGATAGAGATGACAGCGAGGCCCGCACCCGACACACGCCCCGAGGCTCGAGCTCCTCGGCCTTGGCGCTCAGCCACACAGTGCGCTGAAAGCCCATGGCCTCCGCGGCCCCGAAGGCGACGGCCTGGGCCAGCGCCGTCTTGCCAACACCTCGAGGCCCGGAGAGCGTCACCGTCCGCGGACCACCGCTGGCGGACAGAAGCTCACAGCCCCGCTGGATGTCTCCCGCCCTGCCCACAAGGTGCGTGACGGCGGGGGGAGCGGGGGCCAACCCGGGCCGCGCCGCCGCGGCCGAGGGGGGCATGAGGGACTCCAGCTCGACCCCGAGAGCATCGGCCAGGCTGCGCAGGTTCGCCCCATGCGGACGCTTCGTCTGGCCGCCTTCAAGGCGCTTGATCGTCGTGATGTCGATACCCGCCAGATCGGCCAACTCGCGCTGCGTGAGCCCCCTTTGTTGCCTTAGTCGACGCAGGTTGTTTTGCTTCATGTGGTTGAGTTCACCTCAGCGAAGGTGCAAAACATGCCGGTGAAATGCGCCATAAATGCACCCAAGATGCGTCTCGACGTGGTCGTCGTTGCTCTGTATTATCTACTACAATACGTAGTCTCAACCGGATTGTAAAGGTGCCGGATGGCGTTTCGTGAACACCGCCCGCGCAAGGCTCCGATCTGGGGGCGTGTGTCGAGCCTCGCCGCCCGATAGCACCCGAACGTGACGTATTCTTCAGAGGCGTCAACGAATCCTCCGGGGCGCCTCGGGCGGCGGAAGTACGTCTCTTCCTGCCGCCCCGGAGACGACGGCCAGGGAGGGGCACCATGGGGCTCATCAGCGGAGTGGTCACCTACCGGGACGGCCAGCCCAGCACTCTTTCGCAGATCAGCGCCGCAGTGGGCGGCCGCGGTGGCAGGACGCTTGTCGTGCGCACAGACTGCCAGGGGCGTTTCGTGCTGCGCTGGGAGGGCGATGGCGACGCGGACGCCCTGTACTGCGACGGCAAGGAGGTGGCCAGGAACGTTCGCGATGGGACGGAGACAGTGCATATCGTGATCGGGTAGGGCATTGCGCGCTGAGCACCCCACACATGACACCGGTGCCATCGTACGAGGCGGACGGACAGGCAGGGAAAGCGTGCGCAGGAGGCGCGATGCCCGCCTCGGATCGAGGCCCGCATGAGAGGCTGCAGAACCTGGAAGTCCTGAGGGCCCGGGGCCTCATCACTGATGCCGAGTACAGCGACAAGAGGGGCGCCACACTCGATGAGCTGTAGGTGGGGCCGGGAGCCGACGGCAGCCGGACCGGGGTGCGCCGACGGGCCGAGTTCCACCGCGTTGCCGCCGGCCGACGCAGAGGTCAAGTGCGCCGGTGAGGAGGCGCCCGAGGCAAACTGCCGGAGGTGACCCCGAGCGTCCCCGGCATGGCCCCGGCCCGCAGGGGCGACCCGATCCCGTCAACACGCGCTTTGGGCCATCCGGCCCCTGTCGCACCCGGCGGGCGGCTTTCCCCCAAGCCCCCGCCGGGACCCCAGAACCGCGCGGACTGGAGCCAGAACGGGAGGATGACTACGGGTTGACCTGACAGGATGTCGCACGCCGTTCGGGCAGAGAAGCAAGCGTACCACCACAAGCCGTGCAATACGAGGAGGCATCAAGTGATGCACGCACGCAGTACGGTAGCCGTGTTGTTGATCGGTCTGGCCATCGCCCTGCCATGCGCCACCGCTCTGGCGCAGGAGGAGGCCGCGGCGAAGCCAAAGGGCTCCCCGCTGCTGACCCTGGGGCTGACGTCGGCGACCGTGCAGGACGGCTCTGGCAACAGCGTTTCGGGCGCCAGTGGGTTCACCTGGGAGGCGGCGTACCAGTACCCGCTGTCTCAGCAGTTCGCGGTCGAGGGCGGCCTGAGCGCGTACGACATCAGCGGCGGCAGCATCAGTGCAGATGGCTCAGGTCTGACGCTGGGGGCGATCTACAGCATGCCCAAGTGGGGAGACCTCGGCTTCGGCATAGTGCCCGACGGCGTCAGGCTGTTCACCCGCAAGTTGTTCTCGGCCAACGATGACAACAACGGACTGTTCTGGCAGTTCGGCCTGGTGTTCAGCAACGCCGACCGTGTCGAGTCGTATGGCGTGGGTTCGGTTGGGTACAAGTTCTAGTCTCTGAGCGGGACCAATTCAGCGCACGATACGGGGCGACGGACCTGCCCGACACCGGAGATAGCGGCCATGAACAGATACTTGCTGGTGGCGATGGTAGCATTGACCACGACTGGACTGATCTGCTTCACAACGGGATGCAGCGGAGGAGGAGGCGATAGTTGGCCGATGGAGGGGGAGGGGGAACTAACCTGGGGAGACCGTCAGTTGGTCCGTGGCCCCGTCGACGTCGTGTTCGTGACCGCGCGGCGCGACGGCTATATCACGGTTCGGATGGACCCCGCCGGCGGGGCAGGGAGCCTGGCGGATCCATACATCGTCGTGTGCCGCTGCTCGGCGTGGGAAGACTGGGACTACTCCCCAGTTGTGGGTACTGACGACGACTCTGGACCGGGACTAGCGGCATCTCTGAGCTTCTGGGCCACGAGAGGCACCACCTACGCCATCGGCCTGAGCACGTACGAAGAGCAGACCGGTCGCTACTGGTACCGCATCGGAGACGCGTCAACTGCCTCCGCCGCGTTGCCGCCGGCCGACCCACAGGACAAGTGCGCCGGGGAGGAGGCGCCCGAGACAAACCGCCGCAGGTAACCCCGAGCGTCCCCTGTGGGGTCGCGGCCCGCAGGGGCGACCCGACCCCGTCAGCACGCGCTTTGGGCCATCCGGCCCCTGTCGCACCCGGCGGGCGGCTTTCCCCCAA
>CAZXDD010000252.1:0-10916 GCA_964639415.1 uncultured Armatimonadia bacterium | reverse complement strand
AACGTGCGGCTTGGTTCGCTCGAACTTCGCTTTTCCCATTGTTGGCCCTACCTCCCGGTCAGATCGCTTTACAACGAGCCATATCAACAAGTGCGAGGGCTCTGACGCCACTCGCACGGTTGTTCAGTGGAGCCCACGACCGGGATCGAACCGGTGACCTTGTCCTTACCAAGGACACGCTCTGCCGACTGAGCTACGTGGGCTGCTGCGGAGAAACTGACGCGACGGACACGTGACCGCAAGCCCAACTCGGTTCCCCACCCCGCGTACCTCCACTGATTGGGACCGGGTCTGGGCGTGCGTAGCGCCGTCGCTGGGGTCTGGCTGGGTCGCTGTTATCTTGGTGGGTGGTGGAGGGGGGAGGATTTGAACCCCCGTAGGCTTAGCCAACGGATTTACAGTCCGCTCCCTTTAACCACTCGGGCACCCCTCCACCGAAGACCGACCATCTCGACGGGCCGCCATCAGCGGCGCGAAGCCTAATATAGCACCACAGGCGGCTTTTGGCAAGCCCCTAGATCACGACTTGCACCAAATACTTGCAGTGGAGCCGACGATCCGATTCGAACGGACGACCTGGGCATTACAAGTGCCCCGCTCTTCCAACTGAGCTACGTCGGCCCCGGACGGCCTTGTTGTGTTCCCGCACACCCGACCTGGCGCCGACCGACACCGCACGTCGCAGAGGCGCTCTGTCTAGCCGAACATGATATCCCGGGCGCAGCGGGCGATCTTCTTCTTCGCTCGCTGCAGCGCGTTGTCGACCTGCTTGACCTGCAGCCCCAGCTCACAGGCGATGTCGTGGTAGGAGTGTCCCTCGATGTAGCGCAGCAGGACGCGGGATTCGAGCCTGGAAAGGTCGCTGCCGATCCGCCGCTGCATCTCGCGCTGCAGCTCGCGCCCGACCACGGTCTCCTGCGGGTCGGTCTCGGCCATCTCAGGGATCGTGTCGCCGAATGTCCGGTACTCGTCCCCATCGTCGATGGGCACATCGGTGGACACACAGGTGTTGAGGACTGAGTGTTTCTGCCGGGTGGCCGTTTTGACGGCGGTGATGATCTGGCGTGTGATGCAAAGCTCGGCGAACGACCGGAATGCACAGAGATGGTCGGCGGAGAAATCCCGGATGGCCTTGAACAGGCCGATCATGCCCTCCTGCACCACGTCGTCATGGTCTGCACCCGCCAGGAAGTACGCCGCAGCCTTTCCCTCCACCAAGCTTCTGTACTTGCGCAGAAGCTGCTCAATGGCACGAATGCAGCCACCTCGCGCGTGCACGACCAACTCTTCGTCGCCCATGCGGGAATACGACTGCGACAGCACCTCTATGTCGCCTACCTGCGCCACGAACATCACCTCCGTCCGAGGCTGAAGACACAATCAGTAGGCCGTGCCAGATGCCACAAGCGATCCGACAGCACCCTGGAAACACGAAACATATCTGTATCACCGACGCCGCTGAAGGCGCCGGGGGGCTTATGAAGGAACACTCCGCCGTGGCTGAAAAGGGCAGGCGAATCGGGTCGCCTGACGGCTGCGGGCGGTGACGGACTGTATAACATAGTATAGTCCACCCCTGTACCGGTCGTCAAGCGTCGCGCTCTTGTGACGGCGACGCTTTGTTTGTATAATGACCCGGTTCCGGTCCGCTCCCGGCGGGCCGACTCTGGAACTCACCACCGGGCTCCCCGGCGCATCACCCATAGCGGTTGCATGTGAAGAAAGGAAGTCGCTGACGATGTGTGGTATCGTGGGATACATAGGGACCAGACAGGCCCCGGCGATCTGTTTGGCCGGGTTGCGCAGGCTCGAGTACCGCGGGTATGACTCGGCGGGCATCGCCGTCGTCACCGAGAGCGGGAACCTCGACCTGCGCCGGGTCGTAGGCAAGCTGGACGTCATGGCCGAAACACTGGAAACCCAACCGCTACTGGGCTCTCTCGGTATTGGTCATACCCGCTGGGCAACCCACGGCAAACCCTCCGTCGAGAACTCCCATCCGCATCTGAGTTGTGATGGGAAGGTCGCCGTTGTCCACAATGGCATCATCGAGAACTATCAGGAACTCCGCGCCCAGTTGGAGAGCGAAGGACACCAGTTCAAGAGCCAGACCGACACTGAGGTCATGGCCCATCTCGTCGAGAAGTACTACGATGGCGACCTGCGTGAGGCCGTCCGGAAGGCCGTACTGGACCTCCACGGCGCCTTCGCCTTCGGCATCATCTGCAGCGACAGCCCCGGCGAGCTCATCGCCGTGAGGCGCTTCTCGCCCCTGGTTGTGGGAATCGGTGAGGGCGAGAACTACATCGCTTCCGACATGGGCGCCATCCGCGCGGAGACCGACAAGGTCTACGTCATCGGCGACGACGAGCTGTGCAAGATCACCGCCGCGGGGGTCGAGATCACCGACCTGCAGCTTGGTCCCCTCCAGCGCGAGGTCTACGAGATCCCCTGGCCCGCAGACGCCGCCGAAAAGGGCGGGCACAAGAAGTTCATGCACAAGGAGATCCACGAGCAGCCCAACGCGATCCGCGCCTGCCTCGCCGGCCGCCTCATCGACGCGGACAAGCCCATCCGGTTCGAGAACATCGGGCTCACCGCAGACGAAATCAAGAAGCTCGACAAGGTCGTCTTCACCGCCTGCGGCACCGCCTACCACGCCGGAGTTGTGGGCCGGTTCCTGATGGACAAGCTGGCCCGCATCCCGGCCGAGGCCGACCTGGCCGCCGAGCTGCAGCAGCGCGACCCCGTCGTCCTGGATAACACGCTCTGTGTCGTGGTCAGCCAGTCCGGAGAGACGGCGGACACCCTCGAGGGCCTGCGCGCCATGAAGAACAAGGGCGCCAAGGTCATCGGTGTCATCAATGTGGTGGATAGCTCCATCGCCCGCGAGAGCGACGGTGTGGCCTACATCCAGGCCGGCCCCGAGATCGGCGTGGCCTCCACCAAGGCCTACACCCTGCAGATCCTCACCATCGAGCTTCTGGCCCTGTATTTCGCCGAGGTGCGCGGCACCGCCAGCCCCGAGGAGCTTCGGGAGATCAAGCAGGCCCTTCTCGCCCTGCCGCAGCAGGCCGAGGAGCTGCTCTCCCGCGAGGACGATGTGCTCGCCGTGGCCAAGAAGCACTACAACAAGCCCAGCGCCCTGTATCTGGCCCGTGGCGTCAACCTCCCCTCGGCCATGGAGGGCGCCCTCAAGCTCAAGGAGATCAGCTACATCCACGCCGAGGCCTACTCCGCCGGCGAGATGAAGCACGGTCCCATCGCCCTGGTCTGCCCCGAGATGTTCGTGGTCGCTCTGGCTCCTCAGGGGCCCACGTACTACGAGATGATCGGCAACATCATGGAGATCAAGGCCCGCAGTGGCCCCCTGGTGGCCGTTGCCTACGACGGCGACGAGAAGATCCCCGGCACCGGGGTGGACCCGGACGCCGATCCCGGCGACATCGCCTCCCAGCCCAACGACATGCTCTGGGTGCCCCCCACCCACGAGTACGTGTCCCCCATCACCATCGCCATCCCGCTGCAGCTCCTGGCCTATCACATCGCCGACCTGCGCGGAGAGCACATCGACCAGCCCCGCAACCTGGCCAAGACCGTCACGGTCAAGTAGCCGGGCTTTGCCCCCGCACACCGCGGCCCGCCTCCATCCGGAGGCGGGCCGTTTGGCGTCTGCAGGGCGGTCAGGGCAGACCGCGACGGGACCCATCCCTGTGCGCAGACGAGGACACGATGATTGGCCCGCCGGCCCGGCCGCCGCTGCCGCCGGGATTCGCCTCGCGGTCGTTCTCCCCTACCGCCCTCCGGTGCCCTTCCCTGCCGCCCGGAGCCCATATCCTGTCCCCCGCCGTGTTCGCCCGGCGTTGCCGTGCCCTCCGGCCTTGTGCTACACTCTTCGGACCCCACGGGGCGCAGTCTGAAGCACCGCACACGGGAGGGCCGGGCATGTCATTGGAGGACCTGAGAAGAGGCATCGACGCCATCGACGAGCAGATCGTCCACCTGCTCAGTCAGCGTGCGGGCATCGTGGAGCGCGTGCGGCAGGAGAAGGCCAACACGGAGCGGCCGATCTACGACCCGGGACGGGAGGCCCAGCTCCTGCGCAGGATCTGCGAGATCGGGGCCGACCCGCTGCCCTTGGAGTCGCTGCGGCTGATCTTCAAGGAGATCATCTCTGCCTGCCGGGCGTTGCAGTCCATTCGCGTGGCCTACCTTGGCCCGGCTCTGACCAACACGTACCTGGCCGCCCTGCAGCAGTTCGGCGCTTCGGCGGAGCTGCGGCCCTGCCGCTCCATTCAGGACGTGTTCGACATGGTTGTGCGCGGGGAGACTCAGGTGGGCATCGTGCCGGTGGAGAACTCGCTCAATGGGGTGGTAGCCGAGTCGTATGACTGTTTGGTGGAGACGCCGCTTCTGATCAACGCCGAGGCCTTCCTCCCCATCCATCACGCCCTGCTGTCGAGGGCCACGCTGGGCGAGATCAAGCTGGTGTACAGCCATCCGCAGGTGTTCGCTCAGACCCGGGAGTGGTTGCGGGAGAATCTGCCGGGCGTGGGGCAGATCGCGATGACCAGCACCGCGGCGGCGGCCAAGCAGGCCGCGGAGGAGGAGGGCGCGGCGGCCATCGCCCCGGGTGTCGCCGCGGAACCGTACGGGCTGGAGATACTGGCCGCGAACATCGAGGACAGGCCCGACAACCGCACGCGGTTCTTCGTCATCGGGCAGGACCCGGCGGTGCGCACCGGCCGGGACAAGACCTCCATTGTGTTCTCCACCGCCCACCGCGCCGGCTCGCTGCATCAGGCTCTGGAGCCTTTGCACGATCACGGCATCAACATGACCCTCATTCAGTCGCGCCCGTACCGGGGGACGATGTGGGAGTACGTGTTCTTCGTGGATTTCGAGGGGCACGTGACCGACCCGACGGTGGCGGCCGCTCTGGCCGCGTTGCGGGAGCAGTGCTCCACACTGAAGGTCCTGGGGAGCTACCCGACGGCGGACTGAGGCTTCATGCGGCCCGCCAAGGCAGGCTCTACTCCTCGTCCAGGCCTCGGCTCTCGAGCCCTCCGCGGACCACCAGCATGGGCTTGTTCAGCCGCAGGGCGACATCCTCGGCCAGAGACCCGAAGAAGACCCGTCGCAATCCGCGGCGGGTACCGGTGGCCATAACCACGATATCGTGCTCTTCGGCGGCCTGGAGCACCTCGTGCACACGCGAGCCCGTCGCCACGGCCCGCACCGTCACGTCGCCCGGTTGGTCGTTGGCGACGACGTCCGGCAGCGCCGCTTCCCTCTCCTGCAGTTCGGCCTCGGTGGCGTCCGGGGGCATGAGCCACAGCACCGTGATACTGTGCGCCCGTACCATCGCCAGGGCGCAGACCACGGGGCGCACCACCAGGAGGTCCTGGTCCCCGGCAATGGGCACCAGGATGCGTTCGGTGTGGAGGGCGCCGGCGAACCGCACCACCACCACCGGGCACAGCGAGTCATCGGCCACGGCCTCGACCACGCGACTGAAAGATGCCACGTCCTGCCCCAGGGGATGGCCCAGGACGATGGCCTGGGCGTTCCCACGCTCGGCGGCCCGCAGGATGCCCTGCGCCACCTCCTCGGCGTGCTCCACCTCCGCGGTCACCTCTTCATAGCCGAGGCTCGCACATTCGCTCCTGGCGATGGCGCAGGCCGGACTCTCGGCCCGCACCCGGTCCGTCTTCCAGAAGTCTTCAGGCCCGGAGTCGTCGATCACATTCAGCGCCACAGGGGTGGCGCGATAGTGGTGAGCCAGCAAGGTGGCAATGCGCATCACCCCCGCCGCCGTGGCCGGATTGCCCAAAGCCGCCACCACGGTCCCTTCGGGCCGTGGTGGCGGAGTGAGCCGCTCCCAGGTCCACGGCACCACACCGGCGGAGGCCGCGGGCGTACCGGTCCACGGCGGGCCAACCTTGTCGTGCGGAACCTCACCGGCCCACTTGAGCATCAGGCGAACCAGGGGCGGGCCGGCCAGCTCATTGACCACCACGCTGGCGACCACGACATTGATGATCACCGCGCGGATCTCCTCCAGGCTCTGATCCTGGCGGACGAGGTAGGCCAGACCGATGGCCAGGTCCGCCTGCGGTAGGAGCCCGAGACCGAGCACGCGCGCCCGCGAGGGCGGCATGCCCGCCGAGCGGGCTCCCAGCCATGCCCCGAGCACCTTCCCCGCGACTCGTGTGAGCACGAAGACCACCCCAATGCCACCGGCCTGGACCATGTCCTCCAGGTGCAGCTCCGCACCCGCCAGAGCGAAGAAGATCCCGTAGATCGGGGGCTCGAAGTCATTGAGGGCTCGGAAAGCGCGCACATCGCGGCGGTCGCGGTTCACAACGGCGAAGCCCGCGGCCACACCGGCCAGCAAAGGCGATAGGCCGGTATAGTTGGCGATCCCGCCGCAGAAGAACACCGCCGCCAGCGACACCACCAGCACGTCGTGTCGGCTGTTGAGCTTGTGCACCACGTAGTCGGTAAGGAAGCCCACCAGGAAACCCACAAGCAGGGAGGCGATGGTGGTGAACTCCGGCATCAGTATCCTGAGCAGTCCGCCGCCGCTGCCGGTGCCCAGGAGGCCTTGAGCCGCCGCCACACAGAGCCCAAACAGCGTGATGCTCAGGGCGTTGTTCACCACCACATTGGAGAGCAAGAGCCGCGAGATCGGCCCGGTAGCCCGGAGCTCGCGGAGCACCGCCACCGTCGAGGCCGGAGCAGTGGCCACCGCGATGGAGCTGCAGATCAGCGCGATGGCCAAAGCGACGTGATAGTCGCCCTCACCCACACCGGAGAACCAGGCGGTCAGGCCCACCGCCGACCCCACAATCACGAAAGTCCCCACCACTTCCCCCGCCGACAGGCGCACGAGCACCCGGGCCGAACCCCGCAGTTGGCCGATGTCGAACCGCTCCCCGATGGCGAAGGCCACCAGCAGCAGGGCAATGCTGGTGAACATGCGCAGACGCGTCTCTACCAGCTCGGGAGGGATGAGGTCGAAGCCCGAGGGCCCCACCAGCACTCCGGCCAGGATATAGCCCGTAACCGAGGGGAGGTGAACGAGCTTCACCAGTCTGGCACACGCAAAGCCCGCCGCCAAGAGCACACTCAACGCCAGAGCGACATCCACTTCGCCCAGGCCGGACAGTTCGACGGCATCCATGCAGTCGGTACCCTCCTTGGCGCATTCCCCCGGTTGGCCCGGAGCTTCGGAGTCGTCGTGTGGACACTATCATAAGGCAGTGAGGGGCCGCAGTCGAGCCCGCCACCACCTGCAGCCCCCACCGCGTGCGCGGTCAGGCCCTCACAGGCGGCGTGCCGCGACCACCAGGCGGTTGGTATCGAGCGTCGGTTCGCCCCCGGCCAGCGACCCGTAGATGCGGATGTCCTCCAGTCCGGCGCGCGTGACCATGCCGGCGATCTCATCGGCGGTGTACGCGCGGATCGACAAGACGTGTTCGGTGGCTCTGGCGCCCTCGAGACAGATCACCCTCATCCGCCACGATCGGGGGTAAAGGCACATCGTGTGCTCCACCAGCGTGTATCTCCCCGAGCCGACCTCCCGCCATTCTCGGGTCCCGCTGCGTAGCGAGCTGCGCCCGGTGGCGTCATGGTTGGCCAGGTCCAGCAGCAGTCGGCCGCCCGGACGCAGAGCGCGGGCCGCGGCCTCCAGCACCTTCTGGTCCTCCTCATCGCTCTCGAGGTAGCCGAAGGCGGTGAACATGCACAGGACGGCGTCGAACTCGCCCTCGAAGGGGATCTGGCGCATGTCGCTTTCGACCCAGCGCACCTGCGCTCCCGCAGCGGCCGCCGTCTGTCGGGCCTCGGCCAGCAGGGTGGCCGACAGATCCAGCCCGGTCACGATCATCCCCCGCCTCGCCAGCTCGATACAGTGGCGGCCCTGGCCACAGCACAGGTCCAGCACCTGCAGCCCCGGCTGCAGGTCAAGTAGCGTACGGACGCCGTCCACCTCGCGGCAGGTGCGCTCCGGGTCGTCGGGGCCCACGCTCCAGAACGTCCGGTAGTCGTGCTTGAAGAACTCCTGGTACCAGGGTCGGCCGTTATCCATCGCAGGGCACCTCCCGGTGCTTCTCAGCCACGACGTGGTACGCGCCACCGCCCGGCCCCTCATGCCACTCCACCGGCCGCCACCCGGCGGCGAGCAGCAGGCGCTCGGCCCGCTCGCGCTCCAGAAGCAGGAGTGGGAACCAGTCCGTCGCCTTCTTCTGGTACTCCAGGCGGATGTGGATCTGTCCCGGCGGAAGGCCCGCCTCCCGGTTCCTCGCATGGTAGGCCAGGTGCTCCGGAATCTCAGTGCCCAAAGGGTCGCGGGCCGAGCCCAGGAGCCTGCCGCCGGGGCTCGTCAGCCGCCAGAGGCCGGACAGCAGGTGGATGGTGCCCTGCTCGGTCCCGCCGATCCCCATGCCGTTGGCCATGAGCGTTACGGCATCAAGGCTCCGCTCCGGAAGGTCCACCGTCATTGCGTCGGCGCACAGCACCCGGACGCAGCCCCGCTCCTTGGCCACTTGCAGCGCGCCCGGCGAGACGTCCACAGAGGCCACCTCATGCCCGCACCGCTGCAGCCAGAGACTGTGGCGCCCGGGCCCGCAGCCGATGTCCAGCACACGTTGCCCCAGCCCGCGAAGGAGCCTTTGCTCCTCCTCGGGCGGCTCGAGGAAGTAGTCGCCCGGGTACCGCGGACTACTCTCCCCGTAGCCGTCATCACGGCGGATGACGACGGGCTCCGTGCCTCCATGGTAGTAATCACGCACAATGCGCCCCCACAGGTCTTCCTCGACGGGCAGTCTTGGCAGCTCCATACGACACCAGCCTCCTTCTCAGGCAACTGAGGTCCGATTGGAGCTATAACGCCGGAGCCGGTGTGGGTGCTAAGGGGGAGGTGTGGGTCGTTGGCTGTGGCAGTCCGTCGTGGGCGTTCGTCGTTGGCCGAATGGGGCCGCATGGAGGGGCCGAGCGTGCAGCCGATGCGACGCGCAGCGTCGCCCGCACACCCGGCCCGGCCGTCGGCCGTCTGTGTCCGGCCCGCAGAGCCCGCTGCACCTCAAGAGCGCCCGCGGTCCGATCAGTGACAAGGGCATACGGCCGCCGAGCTCGCCTCAGGAGCTCTCGGCGGCGCCGGCTCTCTCCAGCCGCTCCAGCGCCTCCGAGAAGCCATCGGGCTCCGCGCCGCAATGCGCCTTCCACTGCTGCCGCAGCACCGCGGCGAGATCGAGGAGGGTGTAGCCATCCCCCGGAGGGCCGACGAGGCGCACCTCCCGATTCCTCCCGTCGGCGGTCTTGAGGGTGAACTCGTGCTCGCCGTTGAAGCAGATGCAGGCCAAAGTCTCGCCCTGCGCCTTCACGAACTCCTGGCCCTCTTCGTCGAAGTAGGAGATGAACCGGGTGGAGACCTTGTCGGGCCAGGGCTCGACGGCGGCGGAGACGGCATCGGCAACCCACATGACGCAGTCGCCCAAAGCGCCCTCGATCCGCAGTGGGGCCTCGGGATCGCCGTGAGGTGCGGGAGCGGTCACCGCTGCTCCGGTGGAGGGCGGCGGGGTCGCGGGGATCGTCCTGGAGTAGTACCTCCCCGCATTCTGAAGCAGCACCGCGAGCATTCCGGCGATGAGCACGCCGAGGATGATGACCATCACGGCCGGGTTCCGGGAGGTGCCATCACCGGCGTCTGCGGCCTCCGGCGGCCGCCGCGGATCATCCATCGTCCTGCGCCTCCGATACGTCGCTTCTACCGTCCGTACTGCCCCCGGAGCTGCTCTTGCTGCTGCCAGGCCCGGGCCACATTGCCCTTGAGCTGAGCCACCGTCTGGTCCGAGAGCTGGGTGTTGGTCTGGCGCAGTACCTGATCGAGGCCGTTGACGCAGTCCTGGTAGCTGGTGGCCCGGGCGATGGTCTGCACCAGTTGGCGCTCCACGGCCCGGGGCAGCACGGAGGTGGCCTTCTGCCGCTCGAGGCGTACCGCCGCCTCCGCGCCGCTGCGGGAGTTGGTGACGATCGACGCGATCTCGGCGGTGCCCGATGTCGGTCCTCCGGGCACCATAGCCATCCCGGTGGTGGCGAAGGCCGCCGCCAGCAGGGCCCAGTTCTCCGGGTCCTGGTACTGGGGCTGGCGGAGCATGCCGATGAACAGGTCGATGGCCTGGTTGCGCTGTGCCCGCTCGGTGGCCTCGGCGTTCTGGACCAGTTGCGTGGCCTGGCGCTGGTTGATGGGGTTCCGGGGCGCCTGGCTGGGCTGAGGCGCCGGAGTGGGCGTGGGCTGCGGCGTCGGGCTCGGGGCGGGCGCGGGCGCCGGCTGGGTGGGCGCCGGGCTGGGCGCCACGCTGGACTGACTGTCAGACTGCTGAGCCGTGGCCGGCGCGGGCTGCTGCGGCGTGGGCATCTGGGCCGGCGCGGGAGCCTGCTGTGGCTGCTGCTGCGGGCTGCTCTGCCGGGCAGGGTTCTGCCACTGCTGCAATTGCTGCTCGCTTTGCTGGGCCTGCTGCCAATCGAGCTTCTGTTGGGGCTGCCATTGGGCCTGATTGTCGGCGTTCTGAGGCTGATAGCCGTCCTGAACCTGGTTGTCAGGCGTCTGCGGGTTGTCGGCGACCGTCTGGCCCGCCTGCGGAGCGGCCTCGTTTTGCTCCCTGGGGAGGAACACGGCAAGCCCGATGGCGATGATCGAGATGATGACCACGATCCCGGCGATCCGCCCGGGCCACGGGGAGGAGGTCGTCGCCGGGGCGGCAGGCATGGGCGGAGGCGGCTGGTTGGGTCTCTGATTGTCTGCCACGGTTCACTGCCCTCCGGCCCCCATCAGTTGGCGGGCCACACTGTCGATGATTGCGCCATCAGATCGGAAGAGCGTCGTGTAGGGAAAGAGTGTAGGATAGGGTGTA
>CAZXDD010000251.1:0-10922 GCA_964639415.1 uncultured Armatimonadia bacterium | reverse complement strand
TACACCCTATCCTACACTCTTTCCCTACACGACGCTCTTCCGATCTTACATCTGGGGCAAGGATGTGCGCAACTTCTTCGCCCTGATGGGCCACGGGACCCAGACCGCCTCCTGCATCCATGCCGATGGCCTCCAGCAGTTGCGGGACATCCTTCTGGCCCCGCCGCTGTCCGTGGCCGAGGAGCACCTCAACAAGCTGGACCTCGTGCTCTTCATCCAGCTCAACCGCCGCCGCGAGCGCCGTGTCACCGCCCTGTACGAGGGCTCAGCAAACGGCGCCGGGCACCGGCTCGCCTTTGAATGGGACCCTGAGACCGATACCATCCTCCGCCACGGCGACTCCGAGCTGTTCCGGCGGCTGGGCACCGACGAGAGCGAGTACCACGCGAAGCTGGCGGCCGTCAACCGCATCGTCCATGATGGTGACGAAGCCTTCGAGTTTGTCCGCGCCAAGGTCCTCGATGTCTACGGCTCCTCGTAGGCCCGAATCTCCCCCGCGAACAGGAAGTCCGTGCTGGGGCCCCGCCGCCGCTTGAGCAGGTCGAAGCGCAGGAACCTGGCCTCCACAGGATCGGCCGGCATCACCCACAGGTACCCGCCCCCTCGCCCCTCGATGATCCTGTGGGCCACCGGCACGAACTCCCGCCCGTCCGCGCTCGCCCACAGCGCCACCCGGTCGGGGTTGTAGTCGCCCACCCCGGCGCCGTAGCTCTGGGTCATGAGCTTCAGGCGCCGGGATTGGCCCAGGTCCACCGTCACGCGCACCTCCCGCTCCTGACCCACCTCCTGCAGATGCCAACCGACGGAGGCGTGGTCCTGATAGTGCCCGTCCGCCACGCCGTCGGTGAGCTTGATCCCATCATCGGCGTACGCCTCCGCGGCCGCGGCACTGAGCGTATAGCGACAACCCAGCGCCACGTTGGGCCCGTCGGAGACCAGGGACGGGCTCAGCTTCCGCACCTCCTCGACCATCGCCGCGGCCCTCGGGTCTGTCTGCAGCGGCACGAAGGGGGGCTCATCCAGCAGGTACCAACAGAAGGCCTCGGAAGCGATGGCATTCATCCAGCCGGTGTAGGCCGCGTACGGGCCGTACTGGGGGTCATAGGGGGCGCCGTAATAGTCCCAGGCCTGCACATCGAAGCCCCGCATCCAGCACCCATCCAGGCGCGGGTCGGGACTCGAGAACTGGATGCGCACCAGGTAGTCCCCCACCGTTTGGGCCATCCGGCGACAGGCCTCGTCGCCGGAGGCCTTCCACCCCCGCACCGCCGCCCGGAAGTACCACGGCGTCCCGTAGATCTGATCCGTCAGCGGTTCGCCATCCTCGGTGGCGATGCCGCAATCGCCCACGAAGGCCCGCTCGTACTCGCCGCCGTGGACGGTGAGCATGCCGTGTTGGGCCACCGCGGGGTCGGCAAGGAAGCTCTCCGCCAGCTTCCCAAGCCGCTCGCGGACCGGGGCGGCGCCGGCGTAGAAGGCCGCATGGGAGGCACCACGCAGACCTACCTGCTGCACCCAGGTATCCGTGGTGAGGCGGGCCAGGTGGGCATACGTTTCATCACCGGTGACGGCCGCCAGCGTCCACCAGTGCATGATCCGGAAGTCCGGGTCTGCTCCATCACTGTACTGCCGGTACGCCTCCCGCCCCAGGGCGTCCAGGGCGCCGCGCGAGATGGCATGCCGGTGCACGCAGCCGTCCTCCCGGGCCACCTGCCGGAACAACTCGGCATTCAGCAGCGCTCCCCGCAGGTAGCGCTCCTCTCCCGTCCAGTGGTACAGCCACAGCAGCGCGGTGCCGATCCGGCAGTTGTCGTCCCAGAAGTAGATAATGTCGCTGTTCTCGTAGAGCCAGGGAAAGCCCCCCAAAGAGGGCCGGGTCTCGTCGGTATACTGGTGCGAAAGCACGGTATCGGCGATGTTCCGGGCGAGGCGCAGGTACCGCTGCTCCCCGGTCAGGCGCCCGTAGAGGTAGAATGCCTGGGCACTCATGGCGTTGCAGTCCACCCTGAACGGCGAGCCCAGAGGGTTTTGGAACCCGCCATCCAGCCAGGCCATGCACACCTGGGAATGGATGCCCTGCGACCCATCGGCGGCGGGCAGCACGCCCGATGCGGAGAACCAGCCCATGTTCCTGTCCACGGCCTGCCGATACTTGTCCTCCCGCGACCGGCAGTCGAAGAGCACCACCTGTGTCGCCTGCCCCGTCTCGGTGGCGGCGCGGACCTCGATGCGGTCGGTCCCGGGAGCGGCCACGAACCGGGCCACAAGGGAGCCGTCGGCCTCCGGGCCCAAAGCCAGCTCGCCCTGTTGCGCGGAGACGGCGGCCACCTGCGCTCCGGGGACGGTGCGCACACTCAGCTTCACCTCTGCTCCCGGCTCCGCCCAAACCCGGGGCTCGGTGTGTGCCTCCAGCGGCACATAGGCGGACGCCACGGCCGCGCGGCTCTCCGCCGGCATGAGATCGAGGACAAGCTGTCGCCACAGCTCCTCCCAGCGTGATTGAAGCCGAAAGTTGCGGGTGGTATAGCTGCTGATCGCCGGAGCGCTGAAAACGCAAAGCCCCCGCTCCCACGGCACCCGCAGGATGGCGGGGAGCGTCTGGCCCTCCGTGGCGGCGCCGGTGCCAAAGCCCACCGACAGCCCGTCGCTGTAGTGGCCCTCCACCAGACCATCGGTGAGCTTGCGGCCGTTGTCTCGATAGGCCGCGGCCTGCTCGCCCTGCGAGGTCAGCTCGTACGGCCGGCCCGGGGCCACATTGCGGCCCGAGCCATCCATCACCTCGATCTCCCCCATGAAGAGGAAATCGGTCACCGGGCTGCGCCGGCTCTTGCGCGCCACCAGACGCACGTACCGGGCCCGGACCCTCTCGAGGCCAAAGCGTACCGTCTCCGGCATGGCGTCCCGCTCGAGGCGCTCCACGAGAGAGAACTGCCGACTCTCCTCCGAAAGCCACAGCTCGACGCTCTCGGGAGTGTAGTTGGGCTGTCCGGCGCCGTAACGCTGGGACACGCCGGTTAGCTCGTACACGTCGCCCAGGTCCACGGTGACGGTGTACGCCGAGCGGTCCGGGGCCGGTATGCGGCGATAGGTACCGTAGGCCAGGTCGTACTCAAGCAGCGTCTCGGCGTGCGGCGGCGGCGCACCCGGCGCGATGAAGGCCCCGTCATGCTCCTCCAGCAGGTCCTCCGGGGCCAGCCCGCCCATCTGCCGCAACACCACCAGCCGCTGATGGATCGCCCGCTGCGGCGCGGAGACCGGGCACAGGCCGCAGCATGTCGTACCCGGCGCCAAAGTGGCATACTCCACAAACACCCGGGCGCCCAGACCCACCAGGCCCTCGAGGGCATCGCATTCGGAGGCGCTCAAGACCCGCGGGCGGGGATAGTCGGAGGCCAGCACCAACACGCTTCGTGCGTCCCTGGGAATCTCGGCCACGGAGGCCACGAGCCGCGGCTCAAGCTGTAGCGCGGAGAAGATCGGGGCCAGGTCGCCCAGGTCGGTGCCCACCACGGTGACCGCGGGCCCGGCGGCCCAGACACTCACCGCCGAGACCGCCAGGAGAAAGAGGGACAACGCGCGCCGCAGCATGGGGGTCTCCTTCGGGGCGGCAGAGCACGTTCACCGCCGGCCGTTCCCGCTACCCTCAGAGGAGTGCGACGTCAGGGCCGGACGCTCGGGCCGCGAGTAGCCTGTCCCCGCCGGCGGCCGGCTAAGGGCCGCCGTCATTCCACGCGATACTCGCGCAGGCGCTCGCCGATGTGCGCGATCCGCTCCAGGGAGGCGTCCGGAGGGGTGGTGTCGGCGATGCTGAAGATCAGGCCCCGCCCGTCGCCGATGGCGGCCAGCGCCTCCTCCACATGGGCCTCGAACTGCGCGTCCGTGCAGCTCTGTGGCAGGACGCTCACCGAGCAAAGCCCGCCCCAGATGGCGATCCTGTCCTGGAACAGCTCCCGGTAGCGGGACAGGGGCAGGCGCGTCATCGGGCTGGGGCAAATCGAGTCGGCCACATGGATCCCGGCCTGCACGTACAGCTCACACAGCCCGTCGTTCTCCCCGTCCGTGTGGGAAAGCAGGAGCTTGCCCGCCTCCTGTAGCCTCGCCGACCACCGGGCGAGCTGCGGCAGGATGTGGGGCTCGAAGATCGCCGGCGGGGTCAAGGAGACGTCGAAGTTGGCGCCGAGGTGGATGGCTTGGGCCGAACCGGCGGCGCAGACCTCCAGCAGGGCGTCGTAGTACCCCGCCATGCGCTGCGCGGTATCCGCCACCAACTCAGGGCTATCGTGCAGATCGTAGTAGAAGCGGTCGTAGGCCACGAGCTCCTTGAGCAGGTGGTGGACCGGGGAGGCCGCGGCGTTGGCATACCCCACCACCAGTCCGCGCTCGCCCACCTGCTCGCACAAGTCCCGGTAGCGGGTCTCGTCCGGCTCGATCACGAGGTCCTCAAATAGCGCGGCAACGATCGGGTAGTCCTCGGGCGACTTGACCACACGCTCGGTGACCTGCCACAGCGTCGCCCCATCGCGACGCATCTGCTCGGTATGCACCAGCGTGGCGTGCAGGTCCCCGGCCGGCGTGCGGTAGGTGACCTCCAGCCGGTCGCCCTCCCGCCGCACGACGCGCTCCGTCCTGGCGAATCGCAGCCGGTAGGGCTGGTTGGCCACGTGCTCGAGCCCCAGCGCGCGGTCGGCGATCTCGTCGGGGTGCTCGGTGCTGAGGAAGTCGGGGACCACCGCATGGTACCCCACTCCCAGCTCGGCGGCGATGTCCGCCAGGGAGGCGCCACGCCACTGTGCCGGCAAAGTGCCCCGGTAGGCGTTGGCCTTGTACCACAGGTCCAGCCGCGGCACCCACGGGATACGGTCCACCGGCTCCAGGCGCAGGGCGGCCAGGATGCGCTCCCGATGGGTCATCGCCTTCCTCGAGGGCGCCTGCTGCCCTCCGCCACTCCCCACCGGAGACGGCGCAGGCCGCGGTGTCTCCGAGCCCACGACCGCCCCGTCGCACACGACTCCTGCAGCGCTCCGACGCAGCACCAGCGCCCCGGTCGGGCAGGCCTCGGCACACTCCCGGGCCACCCGCTCCAGCCCGGCGCGCAACGACTCCTCGAAGGGCACGCCGACCTTCACATCGAAACCGCGGCCGATGAAGGTCAGACCCAGAGCCTCCCCTGCAGCCGCCGTGAGCTGCACGCACAGCCCGCAGGAGATGCACTTGCCGGGCTCGTAGACCACCAGCTCGTGGCTGACCTCCCGGCTGTAGGGGCGACGGCCGCCGTGAGTGCGCCTGGTATGGGCGCCGTAGGCCATGGCAAAGTGGCGCAGCCGACAGTCGGCAAGGCCGGCACAATCGCAGTGCAGGCAGCGGTCCGCCTCGCCGGCGGCCTCCTCCGCCGTGAAGCCTTCCTGCTCCCCGCCCAGCGGCCACAGCCGGTCGTGGCGCGGGTGATCGGCGGAGAAGGCGGCCAGTTCTTGCTCCGGCAGTCGACCCATGTGCACCGTGTACGGCCGGGCCACACCCTCCACCGCCACACCCCGGAGGTAACCGTCCACTGCGTGGGCCGCCGAGTACCCGCTGCCCACCGCCCGGGCCGCGTGCCGCGAGGACGACAGTGCCGAGCCGGCGACAAACACCCCCGGCGTGGCGGTGGTGTGGTGCGCGCGGTCTGCCCCCAGGCCGTGCGCTGTGACCGGCACTCCGAGCACGCTCTCCGTCCCCGCCGGCGGCTCACCCACCGCCAGCAGGACGGCGTCAAACCGCTCCAGCAACCCCCCGGGCGACACGTCCTCTCCCAACCGCGTACCGGGGACAAACTCGATGCCCACGCTCAGCACGCTGTCGATCTCGGCCTGCAGGACGGACTTGTCCAGGGCGGTCTCGCTCACCCCGTACCGCAGCGTCCCGCCGGCGGCGGGGCGCTCGTCCAGGAGCGTGCAGGCGTGGCCCGCTAGCTGCAGATAGTACGCGGCGGACAACCCCGCCGGGCCGGCACCGACGACGACCACCCTCTTCCCGGTCTCCGGAGCCCTGGGCCGGTGCGCCACCCCATTGGCCAGGGCGAAGTCCCCCACATAGCGCTTGAGGAGCTTGATGCTCACCGGGTTGTCCAGCTCGCCGCGGCGGCAGACCCGCTCGCACAGCTCGGGACAGATGCGCCCCAGCACCGCCGGCAGCGGGATGCGCTCGCGCACCACGGACACCGCCCGCTCCATCTCACCCGCCGCCAGGTGCCGGATCATCCGTGGAATGTCCATGTGGGCCGGGCACGCGCTCTGGCAGGGGCCCACGCAGTCACCGGCATGTTCGCCCAGGAGCAACTCAAGAGCCATCCGCCGGGCCTGCAGAACCGGCCCGGTCTCGCTCTCTACCACCCTGCCCTCGGCGGCCACGGTAGCGCACGAGGGCACGAGGCGTTCGGCGCCGTTGATGCTCACCACACACACCATGCAGGACGTCTCCGGCCGACAGCCCTCCCGGTAGCACAGGGTGGGGATCGCGATGCCCAGCCGTCTTGCGGCGGCCAGCACGGTAGCGCCCGGCGGAACGTGCACCTGCCTGCCGTCGACTGTGAGTGTGGGCATATCCGGTTCGTCGCCTGTGTTCTTTCGGGCCTGTGATCCCGGGGTTTGGGTCTGGAAGTCCGGCCGAGAAGCCGGTTCTGCCGTCAACATGTCATTCTGAGCGTCCATCTCGCGCGGCGAGATAGCGAAGAATCTCGCTGAATGCCGGGAGGCTCTTCGAGCTGCTCCCTTCGGGAGCGGACGCTCTGGGAATGACATTCCCGGCGAAGGTGGGGTCTGCTGCCGCACCGCTAAGCCGGTGCTCATCCTCGGAGCGACCGGGGCTGAAGTCATGGGCGCGGCGGTCCTCGCGGCTCGGCCGCGCTCCCGGCCACCGTCGAAGTCCCCTACTGAACCACCACGGCATCCACCGGGCACACCTGCCGGCAGGCGTCGCAGTGCACGCACTTCTCCGGATCGATGGTGTGCCTCTGGTACGGAGCGATCGCGATGGCCTCGGTCGGGCAATTCTGGGCACACTTGGTGCAGCCGATGCAGTCATCGGTGATCCTGTAGGTGATCAGCGCCGCGCACTTGCCGGCGGGGCAACGGCCCTCCAGGTGGGCCTCGTACTCGTCGCGGAAGTACCTCAAAGTGGTGAGCACCGGGTTGGGCGCCGTCTGGCCAAGACCGCACAGACTGGTGCGCTTGACCATCATTGCCAGCTCTTCCAGGCTCTCCAGGTCATGTCGTCTGGCCTCGCCCCTGCAGAATCGATCGAGGATCCCCAGCATGCGGTGGGTCCCCACCCGACAGGGGGTACACTTGCCACAGGACTCGCGCTGGGTGAAATCCAGGAAGTACCGGGCCACATCCACCATGCAGTCGGTGTCATCCAACACCACGAGCCCGCCGGAGCCCATGATCGCGCCCGCCCCGGTGAGGGCCTCGTAGTCCACCGGGATGTCGGCAAGCTCCGCCGGGATGCAGCCCCCCGACGGCCCGCCGATCTGAACCGCCTTGAAGGTGCGGCCCTCGGCCACTCCGCCGCCCACCTCCTCCACGATCTGGCGAACCGTGATGCCCATCGGCACCTCGATCAGCCCCCCGCGGAGGACCTTCCCCGTCAGCGAGAAGACCTTGGTCCCCTTGCTCTTGTCCGTGCCCAGTCGGGCGAAGGCCTCGGCGCCCTCCCTGACGATCCACGGCACCAGCGCCAGGGTCTCCACATTGTTGACGCAGGTGGGATGACCATAGAGGCCGCTTTCCGCCGGATACGGCGGGCGCAGGTGCGGATTGCCGCGCCGCCCCTCCAGAGAAGCGATGAGCCCCGTCTCCTCGCCGCAGACGAAGGCGCCGGCACCCTCCATGATCCCCAGCGTCACGCCCCTGCCGCTCCCCAGGATGTCCGGACCCAGAAGCCCCCGGGCCTCGCAAAGCCCGATCGCCTCCCAGATGCGCCGTACCGCCAGAGGGTACTCCGCCCGGATGTACAGCACGCCGTCCTTGGCTCCTACGGCATAGGCGGCGATGGCCAGCCCCTCCAGCACCCGGAACGGGTACGACTCCAGCAGCATCCGGTCCATGAAGGCGCCCGGGTCGCCCTCGTCGCCGTTGCAGACCACATACCTCACCGCATCTGCCGCTCCGCGCACCAGCTCCCACTTGCGCCCCGTCGGGAAGCCCGCCCCACCCCGGCCACGCAGACCCGACGCCCCAATCGTGGCGATGACCTCCTCGGGGGTGAGCTCCGTCACGCAGCGCTGCAGGGCGCGGAAGCCGTCGTGGGCGAGATAGTCGTCCAGGTCCAGGGGGTCAACGGTGCCGTAGTGCTCGGTGGCGATGTGCCGCTGGGGGCCCAGAAACGCGCATACCGGGGCGTCGCGCACGTCCAGCGAGTACCGGGTCACCGGCTCCCAGGCCTCATCGGTGAGGATGAAGTCCACCGCCTGGTCCACAAGCGACCGCAGGGTGTTTGCCAGGCCCCGGGGCCTGAAGTGTCGCTTGACGATGGCCGGAGCGTCCTCCGGCCGCACCCGGGCATACACCACGGGCTCCTCGCCGGGCACCAGCACCTCCACCAACGGTGTCTGGTGGCACATGCCTACACACCCCACGGGCTTGACCGCGGCCGGCGCCCCCAGCTCGCGCACGGTCTCCTCCAGAGCGTGACGCACATCCAGGCTGCCGCCCGCGATACAGCAGGACCCCACCCCGACCCGGACCTCCGCCAGACCTCCGGCGGGCACGGCCTCGCCGCCGGACACAGGCCCCGCGGGCTTGGCCGCCTTCAGACGCAGGAAGTCCTCCACCATCTGGGCCACGCCGTCTGCGGACAGGTGTCCGTAGGTGATCTGGTCGATCTGCACCACGGGAGCCAGGGTGCAGCAGCCCAGGCAGTCCACGCGCTCGATGGTGAAGTTGCCGTCCTGGGTGGTGTCGTTCTCCTCGTCCAGGTCCAGGTGGCGGTAGAGGGCCTCCGTCACCAGGCGCGCCCCCTTCACATGGCACGCCGTCCCGTGACAGACCCGGATCAGGTGCTTGCCCACAGGCCGGTGCCGGAAGCGCCCGTAGAAGGTGGAGACCCCCACCACGGCCTCCGGGGTGATACTGGTGATCTCGCACAGGCGCCGCAGGGCCTCCGGGGGCAGGTACCGGTAGTGACTCTGCAGGGCCTGCAGCAGCGGAATCAGGGCATCGCGGCTCCGCCCGACCTCCGCCACGATGCGGTCGACGAAGCTGAGGTCCACGCTGCCCAGAGGCTCGCCACCGCCGTAGCCCAGTTGCTGCAGGGCCGCCGAGTTGGCGCCGGTCCTGAGGGTCTGCTCGGCCGCCCCCTGGTTGTCCGAAACTGTGGTGCCTGCAGGACCATCATTCATTGCTGGTTGTCTTTCGTGGCGATGCAATACAGGGCTTTCTCGCCGCGCATGTAGATCCTGCCGTCGACCATCGCGGGCGTTGCCTCCACCTTCTCCCCCAGCTTGCCGCTGCCGATCGCCTTGAACTCCCTCCCGGCCTCGAAGATGTGCGTCACGCCCTCCTTGTCGGTGAGGTACACGAACTTGCCCACCATCAGCGGCGAGGAGGTCACGGGGGCCTTCATGTCGTGCTCCCAGAGCATCTTGCCGTCCTGCATGTCGTAGCACGTCACCATTCCGTAGCTGGCCACCGTGAACAGCAGAGCATCATTGCATACGGGGCTGACCGTGTCCGGCAGACCGGCCTCGATCTCCCAGATGATCTTGCCCTCCTTGCCGGTGTCATCGGCGGGCGGCTGAATGGCGAAGCCCCCCGCGCCGTCCTGGCAGGCGATGACCAGCCCGTTGCCGTAGCACGGCACCGGAGCCACGTCTCCACTGAGGCACTCCGTCCGCCACAGCTCCTTCCCGCTGCCGGGGGAGTAGGCGATCACGTAGGGGTTGGCGCAGGTGATGATCTCGTGGCGCTTGCCGGTGTCGATGACGATCGGGCTGCTCCAGGAGTTGACCACCGGCCGGTCGGTGCGCCACAGCGTCTTACCGTCCCTGGTGTCCAGCGCCAGCAGATACGACAGCCCCTCCTCGGGGTCTGTGCCCTGGTCGAGCTGGACGATCAGGACGTTTTGGTACACCGCCAACGAGGAGGCGTACCCGTAGAGGCTCTCGATCCTGCCCAGTGCCTTGCTCCAGGCCGGCTTGCCATCCATCTCCAGGGCGGCCACATCGCCGTTGGCGAACATGGCGAACACGCGCTTGCCGTCCGTGGCCATGGTGGGAGCCGCGTAGCCCGTATCGGGATTCACATCCGGCGGCTCTTCCTTCGCACTGAGCTCGATGACGACGCTCTCTTCCCAGAGCTGCTTGCCCGTACCGGCATCGAAGCAGAAGACCTTGCGCGTCTTCTCATCGGCGCCGGTGAGGAAGACCTTCCCGTCCCAGTGGATGGGGGAGCTCTTGCCCGGTAGCGGCAGCGGCGTCTTCCACAGGATGTTCTCATTCTTGGAGGCCACCCACTGGGTGGGGAAGCTCACCGTCAGGGTCCTGCCGCCGGCGGGGCCGCGGAAGGAGGGCCAGAACGGGGCCCCCTCGGGCACCGGGGCGGCCGCGGGCATTCCGGGTCTCGGCATCCCGGGCTGTGCCGGGCCGGCGCCGCCGGGGGTGGGCAGGCCGGGCTGGACCCTGGGTGGTCCCAAAGCGGACCCGTTGGCCGCGGCCCCGCCGCCGTTGCCTCCCCTATCGGTTGCCGGAGCCTTGCCCCCGCGCACCGCCTGCAGCTCGGCGCGGAGGTCCTTGACCTCTTGCTTGAGCCTGTCAAACTCGCCGCTGGCTGGTCCCGGAGGTCCGGGCGGCCCCTGGGCGCCCGCCGGTCCGGCAGCGCCCGCCGGGCCCGCCGCACCCGGCGCCCCCGCGGGGCCTGCCGCCCCGGAGGACCCGGAACTGCCCGCGG
>CAZXDD010000250.1:964-10932 GCA_964639415.1 uncultured Armatimonadia bacterium | reverse complement strand
GGCGGCCGAGGTCTTCTTCGAGGACTGAGCGGGCCGCACCGAACACGCTCGACAGAAGTATTCCCTGGTGTTATATTCTCGCGTACATCACCCCAGCAGCAACCGGGAGGGCGTGCATATGTCCGATCGCTGGATCTGCATGGTCTGCGGGTACTCCCACAGGGGCTCCTCGCCTCCGCCGCAGTGCCCCAGTTGCGGGGCTCCGTTCACCGCCTTCGAGCGCAGGGAAAGGGACCCGGCGGCACGCTTCGCCTCGATGGACATGAGCGGGCGGCGCCGGTCCGGCTTTCGCTACGTCATCATCGGCAATAGCTCGGCGGGGCGCGCGGCGGCCCACGCCATCGGTGCCCTCGATTCCGCGGGCCACATCACGGTGGTCTCCGAGGAGTCTTGTGCCTTCTACCCCCGCCCCCTGCTTCCCGACCTCATCGCGGGCCTCTCGGAGGAGGACTTCTTCGCCGCCAACCCCTATGCCCAGGACGACCGGCCCGAGCTGCTCACCGGTGAGACGGTGCAGGCCATCGACGCTTCAGCCCGCACGATCTCCTGTCTCAGCGGGCGCGAGGTCTCCTACGACGCCCTCCTGCTGGCGGTGGGCGCGTCACCCATCGAGATCCCCTGGCCGGGCTCCGAGGCCACGGGGATCGCCTACTTCCGGACCTACGCCGACGCGCAACGGATCGCCCGACTGGCTCAGGAGGCGGAGCGTGCGCTGGTGGTGGGCGGCGGCCTGTTGGGGCTGGAGTTTGTCAGGGCCTTCCACGCCGCCGGTATCGCGGTCACGCATCTGGTGCGGGAAGCACGGGTGGGCGCGCCGGCCGTGGATGAGCGTGGGGGCGAGGTGCTCAAGCGGGCCCTGGAGGATCTGGGAGTAGACCTGGCGCTGGAGGAGGAGGTCGAGAGCTTCGAGAGCCGCGACGGTGCGGTCTGCGCGGTGAGGACCAGTAAGGGCCGCCGCATCGAGTGCGACGTGGTGGGTGTCGCCGTGGGCGTCCGTCCACGCCTCGAGTTGGCCCGGGCCGCGGGCCTCGAGACCGATCGCGGCATTCTGGTGGACCGCGGCTTCCAGACCTCCGTCGCCGGGATCTACGCCGCCGGGGATGTGGCTCAAGCCCACGACAGCCTGTGGAACGAGCCGCGGGTGAACACCTCCTGGCGCAACAGCCGCGAGCAGGGCGAGTACGCCGGGATCGCCATGGCCGGAGGCGCCGTGCAATACCCCGGCGCCGTCGCCGCCAACTATCAACTCGCCGCCGGCCTGCCCCTGTGCACCCTGGGGATCTCCAATCCGGCGGAGCAGGACGGACTGGAGATCGACGTCAAGGCCGACCCGGCGGCGAAGACCTTCGCCAAGATCGTGAGACGTGACGGAGCTACCATCGGAGCCTGTCTGATCGGCGATCTGGCGCAGGCCCCGGACATCGAGCAGGCCCTCAAGCCAACGCAGGCACAGCCCCAATCCGAGAGCAAGGCGGAAGCCGATACGGCTGCACCCCAGGAGGCCGATAGCGACATGCACAAGATGACCCAGTCGTTTCTGAAGGACTCCTTCGCCGGCGAGAGCCAGGCCCACATGAAGTACCTGAACTTCGCCGAGAAGGCGGACGATGAGGGCAATGCCAACGTCGCCCGCCTGTTCCGGGCGGCTTCGTACTCCGAGCAGGTCCACGCCTCGGCACACCTGGCGACGCTCGACGGCATCGGCTCCAGCTCCGAGAACCTGGCCGAGGCCATGGGGGGCGAAGGCTTCGAGATCGACGAGATGTACCCGGCGTACATCACGGTGGCCGAGGACCAGGGCGAGGACGAGGCCAAGATCAGCTTCCACCAGGCTCTCGAGGCCGAGAAGGTGCACCACGGGCTGTATTCCCGGGCGAAGGAGGCCGTGGACGCCGGCAAGGACGCCGAGATCGGCGCCCTGTGGGTCTGCTCCGCCTGTGGGTTCACCATGGAGGGCGACCCGCCCTCGAGGTGCCCAATCTGCTCGGCACCGAAGAAGTTCTTCAACGAGTTCTAGAGGTCCGGCCGGAGACCCCACCTTCGCCGGGAATGTCATTGCCAGAGCGTCCGCTCCCGGAGGGAGCAACTCGAGGAATCTCCCTGCATCCAGCGAGATTCTTCGCTATCTCGCTGCGCGAGACGGACGCTCAGAATGACGTCTTGACGGCATCACCGGCTTCTCGGCCGGACCTATAGCTCCCCGCACGGGCGGGCCTCTGACGGCATGTGGGCGCCACGTCTGCATGCCGTTGCCACTTGCTCGGAGGGGAGCCATCCGCCTGCGGTTGGCGTCGCGGCCGTGCAGGCTACCGGCGTCCCCGGCCAGATCATCTCAGGAGAGAGCACCATGCGCCAAGACACGCTCTTGATCGCTCAGGTTGGCTACGGCATGTTCGGCAGCGATGTGGTGGCCGGGTCGATGTGGGACCTGCAGCGCAACGGCATCTCGCCGTACCTGGACCGCATCGGCCTGGACGACCGCGCCGGCGGCTACCAGAAGTACCGGATCGAGATGGTCGGCATCGGCACGCGCTCGGAGGCCTCCGCCACCCGCGGATGCGCCCTCAACGAGAGAAACACCGGCATTCGCCCGCGCGCGTACCACGGGGAGGCGCCGTGGGAGCAGATCCTGGCAGATCACCCGGACCTCGATGCGCTGATAGTCGCCACACCCGACCATCTCCACACCGCGCCGATCCTCGCCGCCCTCGCGGCCGGGGTGCACGTGATCGCCGAGAAGCCCCTGTGTCTTGACCTCAGCGAGGCCGACAGCATCATCCGCCTTGCCGAGGATAGGGGGCTCATCGCGGGCGTCGACATGCACAAGCGTTACGACCCCGACCACCTGAAGATCTTCCGCGAGCTGGCCCCCCAGATGGGGCTGCCGGTCCATGCGCGCGGCGTGCTGGAGGAGCCTTTGGAGGTCTCCACTCAGACCTTCAAGTGGGTGGAGCAAAGCGACCCCTTCAGCTACGTGGGCATCCACTGGGTGGATCTGTTCTGCCACTATCTGGACCTGGAGCCGCTGAGCCTGTACGCCGTGGGCGAGAAGCAACGGCTGCGCGGCGAGTTCGGTATCGACGCCTTTGATGCCTCGCAGGTGTTGGTCACCCACAAGAGCGGTCTGGTGGTGAGCTACGAGAACACCTGGCTGACCCCGTCGGACTTCGAGGGGCCCGTGAATCAGGAGAGCCACTTCATCGGCGGCCTGGGCAAGGTGGAGTCGGACTCCCAGTACCGCGGGCTGCGCTACTGGATCGAGGGCCAGGGGTCGCGCACCTCCAATACCCACTTCTTCCGTTGGGTGCCGCGCCCCGACGGCCCGCCGGCGTGCACGGGCTACGGCAAGGACAGTCTGGTCGACTGCATGGAGCGCATCATGCGCTGCCAGACGCAGGGCGTCGCAGCCGCCGAGCTTGCGGGCACGTATCCGGATGCGCGGTCTCTGCGCATCCCGACGGCCATTGTCCACGCGGCCCGGGAGGTCATGGCGCGCAACAGCCGGTACTTCGATGAGGGTAGGCCGCCTACCGTCACCGCGGGATTCACCGAGGCCGGGATCACCGTCCACGATGCGTACCGGGGAGATGAGATGATCTACTCGGGTAGCCCCTGGTAGACTGCCTCGCCCGGCCATGCCGGCTACCGTGCCGGCGACCGGTCTGCAACACAGTCGGCAACGGCACAGGGCGGCTGCCGGCCGCTATTGGCGAGGGAACCGGGCCCCGGCCGCGTTCGTTCTGCTTCCTGAAGGCGACTGCCGGTGAGCGGTGCAGGATGAGGGCGGCCCTGCGGGGAACTACTGCGTCATACACGAGAGATGGGGAGTGTCTATGGAGGTCGGCTCAGTCGGGCGCTATGCTGGAAAACTGGCCGTCCTCTTGCTCGCACTGGCGCTGCTTGCCGGCTGCCCCCGCCGCGGAGAGGTCGTTGTACCGCCGTCGCAGGGCGGGCAGGCGTCCACGGCGCCGGCGGCGCCTTCGGCCCCCGTCTTCCGGGCCGGCACGTACCAATTGCGAGAAGAGGCCCTCGACAGGCCGTGGTTCCGGGAGACCGCCGGCTACCTCTCGCGCAGCGGCGAGGGAGTCTGGGAGGGCAGCCTGCGGATCGACAGGGGCGTCAGGGCGCGCTTCCGGCTCACGGGCGACGGGGAAGCTTCCGGGGCCGAGCTCACGGTGGACAAGAACCGCGACCGGCAGCTTGACGAGAAGCCGGTGGCGGCGGTGTCCTCCGGCGAGGGTTCCGGTCGTGAGGGCGGCCCCACGCGGAGGTACGTCTTCCCCGCCCTGGACCTGGGTAGCGATACCCGGGTCACATTAGGGGCCGAGACCTCGCAGACCAACCCGCGCGCGGTGCGCGTGTTTCTCCTGCAGGATCGCTGCCTGGCGGCCACCATTCCCACGGACGGGGAGCCGGAGAGCATCCGCTTTCTCACCGAGGCGGATCGAGCGAGGCTGTGGCAGGACGCGGACGGCAACGGCGTTCCGGCGCCCTGGGAGTTGGCCGACACCGACGCGCTGGTCGGACTGGGGAGCAGGCTGTACAGCGTCCGTCTCGACACCTCCAACCCGCCCAGTCTCACGCTGGAGGAGTACGGCGGTCCGCAGGCGACGGTCGTCTTCGACGCCACCGATGGATGTGGTCGGCGGCGAGGCGTATACGCTCCGCGAGTGCGCGGCACCACGCGGGCGCAGTACGTCGGGCTGGTGGCAACGGCACGGATGCCCGCAGGCGATGGTGGCCTTGAGTACCTGCTGCCCAACGACGATCAGGGCGCCTGTCTGGCCTATGTGCCGCGCGCGATGATGCTCAGCGAGGGGCAAGAGCAGACGATCAAGGCCGGCGGGCCGGTGAAGATCGACCTGCAGGCCCGCGCTCAGCGTGAGATGGTAGACGTGAGCCTGTCATTGGCCACCGCCGCGGGCGACCCGGTTAACGACGGGGTCGGCGGATCTGAGCAAACGGGCACGATCGAGATCATCGGGGCGGATGGTTCGGTTTTGACCCGCGGCGAAGCCGGCTTTGGGTGAGGCGGGGTATGCAGGTACTCCGGGCGAGTGCCAGGAATGAAGGGCCAGCAGGTGAAGGTGCGTGTGACGTGGCCGTTGCAGGTGTACCAGGGCGAGGCCGTCGCTGAGGCAGAGACCCTGATGCGGTAGAGCACAGGGCAGTCGATGCGCGAGGAAGATGGCCGACGGTCCCCTGTTCTTGCCAGACCGCGGGACGCCCGGGGATGTGTTGCGCCGCGTCCCGGCGGGCGGCTTTGCCCGTCAACCACAGACGGAGGATTGCCCAGATGTCCGACGACCTCAAGGCCAGGCTGAAGCACATGATCGTGGAGCGGCTGTTTCTCAATGTCGCGCCAGAAGACATCGCCGACGACGAGAACCTGATGGATGCCTACAGCATCGACTCGGTGAACCTGTTCGAGATCATCGTCGGACTGGAGGACGAGTTCGGGATCGTGCTGGAGGAGGAAGACTTCAACGTCGAGACCTTCTCCACAGTGGATAACATCGCGGCCTTTGTCGCCGAGAAGAAGTAGGCTCTGTTCGCGGACCTCCCCGGCGGGCGTCGAGGTGGGCGGCGGCCGCCGACAGACGACTGTCCCATCCTCGAAGCCGCTACTCCCGAGGAAGCGCGACGTGGTCCAGCCTATGCAGTGCATTGTGTCCATAGCCTGCGGGGATACCGCCCTCCACGGCATGCTCTACCGCCCGACAGAGCCCCTGGGGCGAACTCTCGTGCTCTGCGATCCGTTCGCCGAGGAGAAGAAGTGCGCCCATCGGCCTCTGGTGGACCTGTCCCGCGCCCTGTGCGCTGCGGGCTACGAAGTCCTGCGCTTCGACTACTACGGGTGCGGCAATAGCCCCGGGCGCTTTGGCGACGCAGGCCCGGCCCGGTGGCTCGACGATATCCGGGCGGCTCTTGGCTACGCGCGACAGGAACTTGGGGCCGCGTGGCTCGGGCTGGCCGGACTGCGCGTGGGGGCCGCCCTGGCCGATGCCATCGCCGCCGCCGACACGGCACCCCTCGAGTGCCTGATCCTCCTGGAGCCGGTGATCGACGGGAAGCGCACCATCGCCCAGAATCTACGGCGCTCCATGGTCAAGGCCATGCTCACCGACGGCGAGCAGTTCCGCGCTGAGGACGTGAGCCGGCGCCATGCCTCGGACGTCGTGGACTTCGACGGCTACGAGGTCAGTGCCGCCTGTCGTGAGGCCCTCGAAGCCCTATACATGCCCGCCGCTCCGCAGAACGTCGCTTGCCCCTGCTACGTGCTGAACATCGGCACGAAGGACGAACCCGCGGAGCCGTACGTGCGGCTGGCTGAAGCCTATCCGCGGGGCACTGCGGAGGGCGTCCGTCTGGAGCCATTCTGGACGCGCATCGGGCTCATGGACGCGGGGCCGGTGATCGACAAGACCCTACATTGGCTGCAGGAAAGCTGCGGCGACCGAGGCGGTTGATGGGCCTGCGCACTGCCGGCAGAGCCTCGCTCCCTCCCCGCGTGCCGTTGACGCCGTTGCTCCCGCCTTGAGGGACCGTTGCCGTTGCTGTTGACTCGTGACTCGCTGACCCGTGACTTGCCCTTCCGAGGTACTCGATGGAGAAGCACTTCACCTTCGAAAGCCAGGGCTGCCAACTGGTGGCTACCATGCACCTGCCGGGCCGCGGCGAGCGGGCCGCCTGCGGGCTCGTCCTGCTCCACGGCTGGGCGGGCTACCGCATCGGTGCTCACCAGATGTTCGTCAAGCTCGGGCGTGCCGCGGTCGAGCGCGGCTACGGATGCCTGCGTTTCGACTTCCGCGGCCGGGGCGATAGCGAGGGCGATGCGGACGCCACCACCCTCAGCACGATGATCGCCGACACCAAGGTGGCGGCTGAGGTTATGCTGCGAGAAGGCGGCGTAGACAGGGTGGTGCTCGTGGGCGACTGTTCGGGAAGTGAGGTGGCCATCGGGAGCGGAGCACAGATCGAGGCGGTGACGGCAATGGTGCTGTGGTCGGCTCCGATCGTCGGCGCCGACAGACAGGCCACCGACAGGGCCAAGAAGCGCGATATTCTGAGGCAGTACGCGGTCAAGCTCTTCCGTCGCGAGACCTGGGCCAAGCTGCTGTCCGGGAACCTGCAGGGCGGGATGATCAAGCGCGCCGTGCTCAGGGGGGGAAAGGGATCCGGTGAGGAGGGCAGTCAGTCGGACAGGGACATCGACTGGATTCGCTGTTTCAGGCGCTTTCCCGGCGACGTTCTGTTCGTCTACGGCAGTAAGGACCCCACGGCCGCCGACGCTGCCGCCCATTTCCAATCGCTGACCCGCGAGGCCTCCAGGGACTGGCACCTGCACCTGGTGGAGGGCGCCAACCACGCGTTCTACTCCGTGGCCTGGGAGGACGAGGTCATCGCCGCCACGCTGGACTGGATCGCGGAACGGTACCCCGTCCCGGCAGGGCCATGAATGCGGAACCGCTGCGAGTGCTGTACGTCCACCACACACCGATGCTCGGAGGAGCGGAGGGCAGCCTGCTTTGCCTCCTGCGCCACCTCCCCGATGACCTGGTCTCCCCGTCGTTGGCCTGTCCCCCGGGCGGGCTGCTGGAGCGGCCCGGCGCCGCCGGCAACGCCGACCTGTACCCCCTCCCGGCCTGGCACCCGCGGCTGAGCCTCACGTCGTGGGCGGCCAAGGCACAGATGCAGCACCTGGCGACGATGGCGGCGGCCATCTCCGGCCTGGCCCGCGAGACCGGTGCGGAGCTGATCCACGCCAATAGCTGGCCCTGTGCGCTGGCGGCCGTCTCCGATCGTGGCCACCGTCTACCGGTCCTGTGGCACGTGCGCGACCTGCAGATCCGCCGCCCGGTCACCTGGTGGCTCAGGGGCCGCTGCAGCGGGCAGATCGCCATCTCCCACGCGGTTCGTGACTTCCTTCACCAACGCGGCTTCTCGCCAGAGCGCGTGCACGTGGTGTACAATGGCATCGATACCACGGAGCTTGCGCCCGCGCGGGACGCTGAGAACGTGCGCCGGGAGTTCGGTGTGCCTCCGGGGGCGCCGCTGGTGGTCAGCGTCGCCCAATTGGTGCCTTGGAAGCGCCACGACCTCCTGCTGCAGGCGGCACGGCTGATCCTGGAGCGCTTCCCGACCGCGCGGTTTCTGCTGGTGGGCGGTGACCCTGCCCCCCGTGCCTCGCGTCTGGAGCAGTTGCGCTCCGAGGCTCGACAGATGGGGCTGGAGCACGCCCTCACCCTTGCCGGGTACAGAGCGGATGCGGCGGACCTGGTCAGCGCCGCCGATGTCTTCTACCATGCGGCCGACGCCGAGCCCCTGGGGCGAGTGGTGCTGGAGGCGATGGTTCTGGGGACGCCTGTGGTGGTGCCGGCCTCCGCGGGGCCGGCAGAGATTGTGCGGGACGGCGTCTCGGGCCTCACGGTGGAACCGGGAGATGCCCGAGCGCTGGCCGCGGGCGTTGTGCGGATGCTCACGGAGCCCGACTTGGCGGCCTCCTGCGTCTCGGGAGCCAGAGAGCGGGTGTGTGCGCAGTTCAGCGCGACGGCCATGGCGAACGCCACGCTCGCCGTCTATGGCCGCATTCTGGGGGGATAGCCGGTGCGGATCGCCGTGGACGCCATGCTACTGGGGGGACGGCACACCGGCGTGGAGGTGGCCATCGCCGGGTTGGCGGGCGCTCTCGGTGCCTGCCCCGAGCACCAGTTCCTCCTGATGCACCGGCCGGGCTACGACGCCCGCGATCTCGGCGGCCCGTTCGTGCAGCACCATGCGGCACCCACCTGGACGGCCTCGCGCCCCGGACGCATCCTGTGGGAGCGGCTGTGTCTGCCCGCAGTGGCGCGCCGCTGGGGCGCCGATGTGCTCCATGCTCCCGGCTATGTGCTCCCCGAGCGCTGGCGCGGGCCTGTAGTGCTCTCCGTATACGACATTCTCGCCATCACCCATCCGGAATGGTGCAAGTGGAGCAATGCCCTGCACTACGGGCGGGCTTTGCCGCGCAGCATCCGGAGGGCACAGATCGTCTCCGTCCCTTCCGAGGTGGTGCGAGCAGAGATCGTCCGGTCCATGGGGATCGCCCCCGACAGGATCCGAGTGGTGCCTCTGGGGATCAGCCCCGCCATGAGACCCGTGGACGGCGCTGCGGTACGGGCCGTCAGGGAGGCCCTGGGGCTGCCGGAGCGGTATCTGCTGTGGGTGGGCAACCTCGAGCCCAAGAAGAACGTGCCCGGTCTGGTGCGCGCGTTCGAGCTGGCGGCTCCGACGCTTCCCCACGACCTGGTGATCGTGGGCAAAGACGGTTGGCGCTGCGGCCCATCACTGGCGGCGATCGAGCACAGCACCGTGTCGCACCGCATCCACCGCCTGGGTTACGTGCCCGCATCCTACATGCCGGCACTGTACACGGGAGCGGACCTGCTGGTGCACTGGGCGCTCTACGAGGGGGCCGGGCTGACGCCTCTGGAGGCCATTGCGTGCGGGACGCCCGCGGTGGTCTCCGACGGCGGGGCGCTGCCCGAGATCGCCGGGCAGGTGGCGCCGGTGGTGCCGCTTGGCGACCCGCGGGATTTGGCGGAGACCCTCACTGAGCTGACCGGGGACAGGCGCAGGCACGCAGAGCTGGCTCAGGAGGGCCGGCGGTGGGCGGCGGAGTTCACCTGGGAGAAGTGCGCACACCGGACCATCAGGCTGTACGAGGAGGCCGCGAGCATTGCGTCGCATACGTAGGGGCCGGGCCCGAGGAATGCTCGGCGTTGTGCTGGGGCAGTTCCCCTCGACCTCAGAGACCTTCATCCTGCGGGAGATGCGACAGCTCGAGCGCTGTGGATTCCCGATCGTGCCTCTGTCCTTGCTCCCTGCTGAGGGAGGTCAGGTGCATGCCGACGCCGCGGACCTGGGCCGGCGCACGCTGTACCGCAGCCGCCTGCTCACCGGGACGAGCTTCCTCCTCCGCTTCGTCT
>CAZXDD010000250.1:0-954 GCA_964639415.1 uncultured Armatimonadia bacterium | reverse complement strand
GATGCGGGCCTTCCTCCGCTACCCCACAGGGTACGCCGGGGCCCTGCTGTACGTGCTGCGCCACGCCCTTGGCACGCCCTCGGCGGCCCGTGAGCTGCTGAGCTCCCTCATCACGGCGGCGGACTTCGCCGCCCAGTTGCCCCGAAGGAGCTCCCTGGCCCACGTGCACGCCCAGTTCTGCAGCGTACCCGCCACGGTGGGGCTGTTGCTGGCGGAGCTTCTGAGCGTCACCTTCAGCATGTCCTGCCACGCTCGGGACATCTTCACCGGCGAATCGCGGCTGATGGACCTGAAACTGTCCGAGGCGGAGTTCGCCGCCGTGTGCACCGAGCACGGGCGCGACCGGCTGCGACGCACACACCCTCTGACTGCCGGCGAGAAGGTCCAGCTCATCCACCACGGCCTGGACCTGTCGGAGTTCATGCCCCCACTGGAGCGCCCTCAGGAGCCTATCATCGTGCTGTCGGTCGGCCGCCTTGTGCCCAAGAAGGGCTTCGACATCCTCCTACGCGCCGCGGCGCTGGCAAGGGCCCACGGCGCCGAGTTCGAGCTCCACATCGTGGGCGACGGTCCCGAGAGAGACGACCTCAGCCGCCTGGCAGGGGGCCTGGGCCTGCGCGACAGCGTCGTCTTCCACGGCCGACTCACCCTGCAGCAGGTCATCCCTCTGTACGAGACGGCCCACGCCTTCGCAATGGCCTCCGTAGTCACCGAAGACGGCGATCGCGACGGCATTCCCAATGTGCTAATCGAGGCCCTGGCCATGGGAGTACCGACGGTGGCGACGAAGACCGGCGGCATCCCGGAGATCATCATCGATGAGCAGACCGGCCTGCTGGCTCAGCCGGGCTCACCCGCCGATCTGGCGGAGAAGCTGGAGCGCATCCTCGACGACGAGCCATTGCGCGAGACCGTGCGCAAGGAGGGGCGGCGCAAGGTCTCCAGATCGGAAGA
>CAZXDD010000249.1:0-10934 GCA_964639415.1 uncultured Armatimonadia bacterium | reverse complement strand
CGCTGCGATACATTGGGACACCGGGCTCCGGCGGCTTCCTATGGCGAAGCTCCGCCTCGGATCGACCAGGTGCCTACTGACGGTTGGCGGCAAAGAACGAAGGCGGTCGTCCCGACCGCCGCGTCGGGCCGGCAACTCAGATCATGGAGGTTCCGGGTGGGCGCCCGGTTCACGTCGCCTCACCCCCCCGCCCCGCTCTCGGCGTCTCTTCGAGCCGCTTGTACTCCGCCAAACGGCCGGCGGAGACAGGAGGAGGGGCCAGAACGACATTGCGGCGATCATCCCGGGCGCGACTGTGGCGACATGTGGGTCCAGTGCGGTCATGCATCATGTGGGTGGAAAGCCCGATCCCGCAGGGCCGGAGGCTCACGAACGGCGGTGACGAGCACCAGAGCTTGCGTCAAACATCAGGAAATGCGCCCATATCGGCGTCTAGTGCCCCGCCTCCTCCATTCCGTAGGCCTGCGCGATGGCCGATTTGGGGTCGAACATCTCGTCAATCTCGCCCAGTTGCTTCTCCAGCTCGCACGGCGGCTCGTACGTGGCCAGGTCCTCGCCGTCGCAAAAGCCCCTGGCCAGCTCGACGAAGTACAGGAAGTTGCGCAGAGGGATGTCCGGCGGCACGCCGTGATCCACATGGGGGACATAGCCCCCGTACTTGCGGGCATGGCCGTAGCGCAGGGCCACCTCGGCCCGAAGCTGCTGCCGGGAGAAGCGCAACTCGCGCTTGTCGATACCGCCCCCGATGAACACCCCCGGATACTTGGCCAAGAACGCCTCGGTGTCGTTGCCGGCGGCGATCTCAAAGGGCTCGATGCCGTCGATGGCCTCGGGGTACATCACATCGAGAATCTGGCCGTTGTAGCCGTCTGAGTCCATCACCACCGCATGCACCCCACGCTCCTTGCAGAACTCGTAGAGACGCTTGTAGCGCGGGAGCATGAACTGCCGCATCGAATCGGGCGACAGCATGGACTGGCACTTGAAGGCCATGTCCTCGTTGAGCACGATCTGGTCCACGGGGATCCGCCGCAGCGGCTCGTCCAGGAGCTCCATCAGAAACCACGTCCAGTACTCGAACATCTCGTGCACCAGCTCCGGCTGATCGTAGACCATCATCGACAGGCCCTCGAAGCCGCACCAGTCCCGGGCCGTCCAGTACAGACCCGCGATACTGAGCGTCACCGGCACATCCGCGGCGTTGCAGGCCTCCACCAGATCGCCCCAGTAGGTGCCGCCGGGCACATTGTGCCGGTACCCGTCGGGGTTCATCGTGACCGGGACCTCCGTCACCGGGTGCACGCGCTCGGGAGTGTGGGGATCGAACCTCGCCTTCATCCGCTCGAAGTCCGCCGGGCTCTTGACCGGGAACTCCAGGTACTTGCGAGTGGCGAAGCCCTCGGTGGGCTGGCGGATGGCGTCGATGCGCTTGACGCCCCAACTGTCGATCCAGGTCCGGATATTGCCCTCCTCCGAGATGACCGTCTCCTCAAAGTGCGGCAGGGGACCGGTGTAGAACTTGCCTATCCCCATGCCGCCGTCGGCTCCGGTGAAGCTCTGCCAGTTGCGCTGGAGCTCTTCAGACAGGCCCTGCCGGCGCCAGGCGGCGAAGGTCGAGTTCCGAGGCCCGCCCCAGACATAGGGCAGGCGGTCCACGGGCCGGCGGTCGACGATGGCACGGAAGCGTTCGCGAGCAGTCATGCAGGCCCTCCGGGGAGTCGCGAGTCGGGAAGTCGCCAGTCGCGGGTCAACGGCGACGGTCCGGCCTTGCGGGAGCAACGGCGAGTCGACGGCAACGGTTGGCTATCTGGGGACCAGTGGCCACCAGACGACACTCAGGTTCATCATCGTCTGCACCAGCCAGTGCAAGATCCATGTGCCCACGAACGACCGGCCCCTGAAAGCCATCAGGCCCAGGACAATGCCGCAGATGATGGAGGACCACGTCTCGGCCTCGATCTTCCCATAGTGCATCATCACGAAGGGCACCATCTGAACCATGATGGCCATGGCCCCACCGAGCCGCGGCGCCAGGCCGAAGAGCATGAACCCGCGGAAGAACCACTCCCAGGCGAAGAAGTACACCAGCCACCCGAAGCTGGACAGCAGGAGCCACAGACTGCTGGTGCGGGCGGCAAAGACCCGGGGATAGTAGGCGTGGAAACTCGGCTCCCGAGAGATGATGAGGATGATCGGGACCATCACCAGGAAGTAGACCAGGAAGTAGCGCCCCCAGGTCCGCGCATCGCCCCATCGGAGCCCGTATTCGGAAAGTGGCTGCCGCAGGACAAACCGGATCAGGAGAGCGGGCACGACGAACAGGAAGAGGAAGTTCATCCCCATCCAGACGAAGAGCCGTTGATCGGGGGTGAAACCGCCCCACGAGTCCAGCCTCGCGTGGTAGTAGACGAAGGTCAGCCCGATGATGGCGTACAGCAGCACCACGGACTCGCGCACCGGGAACCCGTAGATACGCTCCGGAAGGCCCCGGGTCTTCTGTGTGGACGATGACTGTGCGTTGCTCACTGTGACTCCCATACTTCCAGCCCGTTGAAGTCGAAGCTGAAGTCGAGATTGTGCCCGCCGGCGGCGGTCAGAGCTCTTACCACATCGGTCTCCGTGTCCGGCCGGCAGTAGAACAGGAGGCACCCGCCTCCGCCGGCGCCACAGACCTTGGCCGCCACCGCCCCCGCGGCCTTCCCGGCATCGCGCAGCACCTGCATATGCTCCGTGACCACCCCCGCGGCCAGCAGGGAGCGGGCCTCCCACTCCTCCTCCAACAACTCGCCGAACCAGTCCAGATCGCCGCCAATCAGGGCGCGCCGCACATCCTGGGCCACCCTCCGGATCCGCCGCAGGGCTTCGGTGACCACGGTGTCAGAACGCTCGTAGGCCGAGATCATCCTCTGATTGGTATCCCCCGACAGACGCGACTGGCCCGAGTAGCACAAGACCAGGTGCTTTTGCAGCTCCAGGCGCACCCACGAGTGCAGCTCCAAAGGCTCGACGACCACGAGATCGCGGTCGTGGAACTCCATGTAGTTGAAGCCGCCGATGGCCGCGCTGTACTGGTCCTGCTTGCCGCCGATGATGCCGATCTCATGCTCCAGGCGACAGGACAGATCGGCCACCTCAAACCGGCTCATGTAGTGGCGACGGTCCGCGGCCGCCGTGGCCCGGAGCCTGTCCAGCAGCCCGAGCAGGGCGACGCCCAAGGAGGCGGACGAGCCCGTGCCCGAGCCGGGCGGGGCGTCGCAGCGGGCCTCGATGAGCAGGCCACCGGGGAGGTCCAAAGAGCGGATGGCCGCCTTCAGCAGGTCCAGGTTGCCGTCGTACTCCAGGTCGCGGATGTCGTGGGCCTCCACGAACTGCTGCAGGTCCTGGGCGGTGATGCGGACCCCCTCGCCGTTCACCCGGGTCAGGGAGCAGTACGCATAGCGGTCGATAGCCGCGCTGACCACGGCTCCGCCCTCCTTCTCGGCGAAAGCGGCCAGATCGGTGGTCCCGCCCGCGAAGTCGACACGTGTGGGTGCGCGCGCACGCAAGGCCATTGCTGTTTCCTTCTCGGTGTGGGGAGTGGTTTCGCCCTGGACCCACCGGCCTCGGCCGCCCATGGGGTCGCCGGGCGGGCCGTGGGCCGCAGGGGTAATTCGCTGCGCGGGCCCAGGCCTCCTTCGCGGTTCGCACCACCGGAGGCGCCGCGCAACAGTTCCGCCGGCCCGAGGAGGGGGCCGAAGACACCCTCGAGGCTGCGGCGGAAGCGGATTGTGGGTGCGTGGGGATTCGTGGGATATCCTGGGATGCGCCATGACCCGAGGGGGGACGGCGGGGGTCTGTGTGCAGTCGCGGCGTCTTTCCGGCCCGGGCCGGCCTTGTTCAGCGGCATTGTCCGGGTGAAAGGGGGGCTGTTGGGGGCCGCTGGAGGAACGATCATTCCATCATGACCCATCGTTGGCCATCCAGCTATTCGCTATTCCCTTCACACTCCAAGAAAAACATCGGCTGACCCACTTGACTCCATGAGAGGGCCTCTATATACTGATCTCCAGGCGACCGGGTGGTTCGTACCCGCAGCCTGTCTTGCAGCCTACACCCCCGGGGAGGGTAAACGTGCCGGATCCCATCGGCGCGGTGATGAGAAGGCTCGATAGCGCCTGGCGGCTCACCATGCCGGACCAGCTCCTCGAGTCCTACCCCAACAAGCTCATCCTCACCCCCGGCTTCGACAACTGCATACGCGCCTACGGCCCCAAGCAGTACGAGGAGCTCGACTGCGTCCTCAAGAAGCTTGATGCCAACGATCCTGACGAGGCGGACTACCTCCGTTTCTTCAGAGCGCTCTCGACAACAGTGACGCTGGACGGCAATGCCCGGTTCCGTTTCTCCGACGCCCACATGAGCTGGCTGGGAGTGGGGTTGGAGAACCGCGACATCATGGTCTTCGATGCCGGCGGCTATCTGGAGTTTTGGGAAGTCGACCGCTGGAACGAGTTCATGAAAGAGAAGGCCGCAGGTCTCAAGGACTTGGCCCGCCGGATCTTCGGCAAGCGACAGGAGAAGGCGGAAGAGGGGTCCGAGGATGACGCCGGCACACCTTCCGGCGATGGTCAGCGAAACCCTGAGCTTCCTTGACCCTCAGCCCGGCAAGACGATCCTTGACTTGACGCTCGGCAGCGGCGGCCATGCTCGACAGATGCTCTCGCGCGGTGCGCGGGTGATCGGGCTGGACCGCGACGCCGAAGCCCTGCAGCGGGCACAGGAGGCCCTCCGGGGCTTCGAGGACAGGCTGACTCTCCTCCATGCCCGCATGTCCGAGGCGGCCGAGGCCCTGAGCCGAGAGGGCATCTCTCAGATCGATGGGGCCCTCCTGGATGCCGGAATCAGCATGGATCAGATGCTGGATGAGGGGCGATCGTTCAGCGTTCACAGCCGGTCGGGGCTGGACATGCGCATGGATCGCTCCGATCCGGAGGCCCTCACGGCTTACGACGTCGTCAATCGGTACCTTGAAAAGGATCTCGCGAGACTCTTCGCGGTCATAGGGAAAGGTGGGGAGGCGCGTCGCGTCGCCCGACGGATCGTCGAGGCCAGAGGCCGCGAGCCGATCCGCAGCACGGCGGCGCTCGCAGAACTGATCGCAGCAACGGTCGTCAGGGAGCGGCCGGCAAGAGCCATTGATGCCGCGCCGTTTCTGATGGCGATCCGAATCGAAGTCAACAACGAACTGGGTGAACTGCAAGAGGGGATCGAGGCTGCCATTTCCTCTCTCTCCCACACCGGCAAACTGGTCACGCTCACGTGGAACAGCGCTGAGCACCACGTCTGCAGGCAGACCTTGCGCCATCTTGCCAACCCCTGTACGTGCCCTCCCACCCTTCCCTGTGCTTGTGGCAAGAAGCCTGTCGTGCAGCTTCTGACCCGCAAGTCGCTATACCCGGCAAGGGAAGAGGTGGAGGCAAACGCGGCGGCGCGATCCGTGCGTCTGACGGCGGCGATGAAGCTCTGAGCCGATGGATGACAGAAGAGATCCTTGGGAAAGACCAACAACCGGGAGCCCGATCCGCCACCGGCGGTCCGGCTCGCCGAAGTTGACAGTTTTCCGGAAACGCTCTGCCCAGCGCTTCCGGACCGACGGGGACAAGTGGGCGTCGACCGTATCCGACCAAACAGATGCAGCAATCGACGCAGCAACGCCCACGACTATGTGCGGGTGACCGCCCGACACGACGAGGTAACTGACTGTAGCACATCACGCAGAAGAGGTCAAGACATCACCGCAGCCATCAATGCAGCAGCAACCATGTTCCAGCGTGAGTACGACAGTCGGCGCCCACCTTGTCCCTGACTAGCGCTCGACGGGCACACGGACGAACTGCGAAGGCCAGAAAAGGAGGGCGCGAGTCATGGTTGCGCACCGTCTCGGCAACCCCGGACCAGGGTCCGTCTCCGCCGCTCCCGAGACCGGGGTGCCCGTAGCACGCCGGCGTTCGCCCTGGGTGGGCCACCTGAGTGTCTGCGGCCTGGGCGTTTTGGGTGTGATGTACCTGATGCTGGTCTGGCGCGCCCACAGTCTCGATCATCAGGTGGTGCTGCTCGAGGAGCGACTGGCGGCGGTTGAGTTCGAGCACCTGCGTGCCAAGCGCCAACTGGCCGATCTACTCCCGCAGGCGGCCCCCATCGGCGAGATCGCAAGCGCCGCGAGGGCCTCCGGGTCACCGCCGTCGTCGGAGCCGATCCGGTGTCCGGCCCTCCCTCCGATACAGCCCTCAGCCCTGAGCGCCCTGGCCGGATCCACCACGCCCGGGGGCGCACCCGCGTCACTCAAGCCGCCGGTCGCGTCATCCCAAGGCAAGATGGCACACAGGACGGACCTACCCTGAGGACGCGCCAAACGGCGCGTCCTGCGCGTCGTTGGCCTCAGAGCTCTGGGGCTGAGGCAGCGCGTGTGAGGCGTGATCTCCCATGACGCCCAGGCAGACGGCACCCCATCGGCTGGTATGGCTCCTGGCCTTCGTCGGGGCTGCCAGCGTGGCGCTGGTCTGCCGCGTCGTGTATATCCAGTGGGTCGCGCCGACTACCTACCTGCGCGCCGGCCTGGCGCCGGGGAAGAAGCTCCCCATCCGGGGTGAGAGGGGTCGGATCCTCGACCGCTTCTACCGGCAACTGGTGGCAAGCTACACCACCACCACGATCTCGGCCACTCCGAGCGAAGTCCACAAGTGGGCCGCACGTCCCGCCAAGGTCAGGGCATCGCAACTGTCGCGCGAGGAGCTCCGCGCCCTGCCGCGCATGCGCTGCCTGGGCCACGACATCGCGGCCGTGCTGGATTTGCCTCCCTCGCAGGTGCTGGAGAAGCTCACCCGCAGTGCCCCCAATGTGATGCTTTCCACACGCGCGGATGCCGATCGCGCCGAGCGGCTTCGCACCCACATCGGACGCACCCCGGGCATCACATTCACGAATGCCGAGCGGCGGGAGTACATCCACGGGCCACTGGCATGCGCCGTGCTGGGCTACTGCAACTCCGAGCAGGTCCCTACCTGGGGGGTGGAGCTCTGGTACCGCCAGATCACTCAGCCCCGCGAATGCGCTCCCGACCAGCTCTACGACAGGTCCGGGCGGCGGATCCTCGGCACCTCCACGGGATCGCAACCCCGACCCATCCCCGGCCACGACCTGGTGCTCACCCTCGAACTGGGAGCCCAGCAGGTGGTGGAGACCGTGCTGGACGAGTGTGTGGCCAATCGGCACCCCAAGGGCGCCAATGCCATCGTCATGTCCCCGCGCGATGGGGCCATTCTGGCCATGGCCAGCCGCCCCAACTACGACCCCAATACGCTCTCCCAGCCCCCGCTCGGGGGAGTTCGGGTGACGGACGAGCAGCTTCAGAATCGTGTCGTCAGCCGCCCCATGGAGCCCGGCAGCTCGTTTAAGATACTCACTCTCGCCGCGGCCATCGAGTACGGCGTCATCGACGAGAGCACGATCCTGTACTGCGCCGGGAAGACCACGGTCGGCGGGAAGGAACTCGGTTGTTGGGGCAAGTACCGCAATCAGGGCCACGGAGCCCAGAACCCGTCGCAGGTACTGGCCAACTCCTGCAACCTCTGCGCCGCCCAGATCGCCACCAAGCTGGGTCGCGAGAGGTTCTACGAGTTCCTCAGTCGCTGCGGGATCGGAGAGCTGCCGCGCGCGGGTTTCCCCGGTGAGAAGCGGGGCCGACTACCCAAGCCCGAGGAGATGGGGGTGCGTGACCTGGCCAATATCGGCTTCGGCCAGGGCGTGTCCGTCACCGACCTGCAACTGGCTGCGGCCATCAGCGCGATCATGAACGGGGGCGTCTACTATCAGCCCCACATCGCGCGCGGGTACGTCAACCCGGTGACAGGGGAGCACTACGAGACCAGGCCCCGTCAGGTGCGCCGCGTCTGCTCGCAGAGGACGTCCGAGGTCATGCGCCGGATGACGCAGCAGGTGGTCGACAGCGGCACGGGTCGGGTGGTGGCCATCGACGGCCAGGCGGTGGGCGGCAAGACGGCCACGGCACAGATCCACGATCCGGTTCACGGCGGGTATCTATCCGGCGAGTATCTCATGGCCTTCGTGGCCATCGCTCCGGTGGATCGACAGCCCGACTTCGTCATTCTGGTATCCGTCGAGCGCCCGGAGACGGGCCAGCACGGTTCCGATGTTGCGGGCCCCATGGCCCGACAGATCGCGCAGTATCTGTTGCAGCAGCCGCGCCTGTTCCCCTCCGCCGACGCGCCCGCCGATGTGTCTCGGACCTCCGGCGCCGCTGAGCTGGGCTGAGGCGTACGGCACCGGCGGACCTCCCGCCCCCGCCGGGGACGGGATGATCCCGGAAACGAGGCATCCAAGGTGGAGGCTCTATTGACGGCCACGACCAACACGGGCTGGGTTTTCTCGCTCCCCGTATTGCGCCCGGCCCGGAAACAGCGTAGTGTGTCAGCCATGAGCAGATCAGCGCAGCCCAGCAGCCGCCCGACACTGGCGGCCCTTTGCCGCACCCCCGGCGTGGACGGCGAGCCACCTGTGGATACCCCGATCGCAGGCATCTGTGCCGACTCCAGACGCCTGCGGCCCGGCGAGGTCTTCGTGGCCGTACGCGGCTACGCCACCGACGGGCATAGGTACATCCCGCAGGCCGTGGAGGCCGGCGCGGCCGCCGTGGTGCTGGAGGACAGGACCTACCTGGCCTCCGTCCCGCCCCAGGTGGTCGCCGTGCCGGTGCCCAACTCCCGCCGTGCCGCGGCGGCGCTGGCGGCGGCCTATCACGATCATCCGTCCCGCAACCTCACCCTCGTGGGCGTCACCGGGACAAACGGCAAGACCACCATCTCGCTCATGCTCGACTCGATCTTCGCCGCCGGCGGCGCCCACACCGGTGTCATCGGCACCCTGGGACGGGGCGTGCTCGGAACCTGGCGGGCGACGGAGCGCACCACTCCCGATGCCATCGAGTTGCAGTCCCTGCTGGCCGAGATGCGCGATGTGGGCGCCACTCACGTGGCCATGGAGGTCTCCTCCCACGCCCTGGAGCTGGAGAGGGTCTACTCCTGCAGCTTCGCCGGCGCGATCTTCACCAATCTCACCCAGGATCACCTGGACTTCCACTCCGGCCTGGACGAGTACCTCGCCGCCAAGCAGCTTCTCTTCACCAGCTATGCCCAGTCCCCCACCCGCAAGGGACCGATGGTCGGCGCCATCAACATGGATGACCCCGCGGGCCGGCAGGTGGCCCGGGCGGCCCAGTGCACGGTGGTGGGCTACGGCACCAACGGCGGGAGCCAGGTGCGGGCCCGCTCCATCGACATCGGGCCCGGCGGTGTGACCTTCACCATCGACTTCGAGGGACACGCACGCCGCGTCAAGCTCCAGCTCACCGGCCTGTTCAACGTGCACAACGCGCTGGGCGCCGCCGCCTGCTGCTACGGCCTCGGCCTGGACATCGATCAGATCGTCGCGGGGCTCCGGGCTCTCCAGGCGGTCCCCGGAAGATTCGAACGCGTGGATGAAGGGCAGCCATTCACCGTTGTCGTGGACTATGCCCATACGCCGGGGGCGCTACAGAATGTACTGACCGCCGCGCGAGCTCTGTCGCCATCGCGCATTGTCTGTGTGATGGGCTGTGGTGGCGACCGCGACAGAAGCAAGAGACCGATGATGGGCAAGATCGCCGCGGAGATGTCCGACCTGACCATCGTCACCAGCGATAACCCGCGCACCGAGGACCCGCTCAAGATCATCGACGACGTCGTTGGAGGCATCACCCAGGGCGAGTACCTGGTGGAGCCCGACCGTGGAGCAGCCATCATCCGGGCCGTGGCTATGTGTGCAAAAGGTGACATATTAGTCATTGCAGGGAAGGGCCATGAGACTTACCAGGAGTTTGCCGACCACCGCATCGACTTCGACGATCGCGAGGTAGCGCGCCGGGCGCTGCGCGCCTAGAAGTCCGGCCGGAAACCCCACCTTCGCCGGGAATGTCATTGCCAGAGCGTCCGCTCCCGGCGGGAGCAGCGCGAAGAATCTCCCGGCATTCAGCGAGATTCTTCGCTATCTCGCTGCGCGAGATGGACGCTCAGAATGACATGAAACGGACCGGCCGGACTTTTCGGCCGGACCTCTAGGGGCCGGCCGCCGGGTTCCCGAGTCCCTTACACCTCGCCGCGACCGAGCCGCCGCCTACATACCCATCACAGCAAAGACCGCAGCCAACCCATGAAACCGCTATCGCTGCAAGAGTTGAGGCAGGCCTGCGACGCGCGACTGCAGGGCCAGGATCACGGCACCGTGGTGCACGGCGTGTCCACCGACACGCGCACCCTGCGCCCGGGTGAGCTATTCGTGGCCCTCTGCGGCGAGGCCCACGATGGCCACGACTATATCGCCGCCGCCTGCGACGCCGGCGCCGCGGCCGCTCTGGCCGCCAGGCCGGTGGCCGCGAGCTGCCCGCTGCTCCTGGTGAGGGACACGCTCCTGGCGTATGGGGCCATCGGCGCCCTGTGTCGCAGGAGCTCCACGGCCAGGTTCATCGCCGTCACCGGCAGCGCCGGCAAGACAACGACCAAGGACATGATCGGCTCTATCGCCATGGTGGCCGGCAGCGCGCTGGTGTCTCCCGGCACGCAGAACAATGAGGTTGGGGTTCCGAGGCTGCTCATCGATCTGGCCCCCGAGCACGAATACTGCGTGCTGGAGCTGGCCATGCGGGGGCCCGGCGAGATCCGTTACCTGGCGGAGATGAGCCGGCCGCACGTGGGGATCATCACCAACATCGGTGACGCCCATCTGGGGAGACTCGGCAGTCGGGAGGCCATTGCCAAGACGAAGGCGGAGCTGCTGGTCTGTCTACCTCCGGACGGCGTGGCGGTGCTCAACGCCGATGACTTCTTCTTCGGCCTGCTCCGGGA
>CAZXDD010000248.1:0-11007 GCA_964639415.1 uncultured Armatimonadia bacterium | reverse complement strand
CTGCGCCGCCGCCGCCGATGACGACAACTGGCAGCTCTTCGACGGCTTCTGCAGCGAGATCCGCATCGCGGCCCCACAGGGCCCGCCGGTCACGATCAAGGCCCCCGGTGTCTGCCGGTTCGTCATCCAGGACAACCGCAAGTGGGGCTATGACGTCTTCGAGGTGCGCCTGGCCTTCGTCATGATGGATGAGGGGCAACAGGTCACACGGGACAGTGTCTACACCGGGAAGCTGGAGCTCTCGTTCGGCGAGGACGACACCCTCAAGCTCTCCGCGGCCGCGCCCGCGGAGCAGTAGTCGCGGCGCCTGACTGCACTCCCACGCGGCGCCGCCCTGGCTCCTGATCCGGGGCCGGGCGGCGCCGTGTGTGGTGCCCGGCAACAGCCCGGCCGAAGGAACCGCACATGGGTTGAGGCGATTCGACGGCCGTCGGCTTGGCGAGACCCACCCGGCGGGACCCGCCAAGCCGACCTGGAAGGCCGCCATCGGCCTCCGGACACGGCCCGAGCCGGCCATCGGACGCTCTTGGCACGGCGCGGGCCCACAAGTACGGTTGTGCTACTATCCCGTGCCTGTCCGCCCCTCAAACAGCATCTGCAGACAAGACAGAGACTCCGTCTGGCACTGCTGCATGCTCTTTACCACCGGTACGTCTTCACGGTGCCACAGCTCCAGCGATGCCCACCCCTCGTAACCCGCCGCCGTTAGCGCCGCCACAATCCCGGGAATGTGCAGGGCCCCCTGGCACAGCATCTGCGTCGGCACCTTGTCCGCCGTGTGATTGCGGAAGTGCAGGCCCATGAGCCTGGGGCCGAAGCGCTCGATGAGGGCCACGGGATCGCCGTCGCTGCAGTAGGCCCAGCCGATGTCCAGGTATAGCCCCACCAGGTCCGGGACGGTGTGCTCGGCGAGCAAGGAGAGTTCGGCCGCGAAGCCCTCTGGCGAGGCGGCGTGGTTGTGCAGGCCCATGGCAAGGCCCTCGGCGCGAATGCGCCGGGCCAAGGCCGACAACCTCTCTCCGGCGAGACCCAGGTCCCCCTCTGTGACCCGCTCGTGGGCTCCCCACCCGCCTTTGGGTGCGGTGGTGAAGAACACGTACTCGCCGCCCAGGGCCCTGACACCGGCCGCGGTGGCGACCACCCTGTCGGCGTCGAGCGTCGTCCAGTCATCGAACAGCGGGCCGCCGGTGGAGGCGCCGCTGAGGGCGATGCCGGCGTCGCGCAGGTCCGATGCCGTCACACGCGAGGGATCGATCTCGATGCCCTCGGCGCCGGCGGCCGCGGCCCGCCGACAGATCTCAAGCGCCGACAACTGGCCGATGCCCCTATTGTAGGTCGGATGCCAGGAAAACGAGTTCGTGGCCAGACGGATCATCACCAGGCTCCTCTCGCGGCTGGACTTGCTTAGGAGAGAGAAGGGTTCGCCGCGCACACGCCGAATGCCTGTGTGGTTGCGGGGCGCCGCCCGCGACGGGGCGAGACATGGCTCGCCGAACGTCGTAGAGCGCAAGGACGGAGGAAGCCGGACATGAGACCATCGGTTGTGCTCTCGTTCATCTTGCTGGCCGCGACCATTCACTGCCGGGCCGAGCCGCCCCTGCGCCACTCGAGGGAGTGGGTGCTGGAACGCCTCCAGCAGTTGTACGCCATGGATGAGGCCTATCTGTACAACGAGGTCCTCGGCGGCCGCGCCATCCATCAGAACAGCATGACCGATCCCCCCACGGAGGCCTGGGAGGGCAACTTCCACACCCAGCAGCAGTCGTACTACGCTCTGGTGAAGATGGACCTGTACGAGCTGGGGGGACGTCGGGACGCCACTTACCTGGACCAGGCGCACGAGCTGCTGAAGTGGGTCGTCGACAACGGTCATGACCCTGCCGGACCGGGGTTCTACCTCAAGTACAGCACCAAGACGGGACAGTGGCAGAAGGACTTCTTCCCGGAGTTCAACGCGATCACCGTCGCCGGGCTCCTGTGCTACGACCATTACCGTCCGCACGAACGATGGCGCGAGATCGCCGAGGCCGTGCTGGCGCGGATCGTCGGCACCGGCGCATTCGCCCCCGACCGGCCCAAGGGGCTCTACGGGTCGGGGTACCTCGCCCTCAAGCTCCTGGACTGCTACGACACCCGGGGCGAGAGCCGGTTCCTGGAATGGGCGGAGCAGGTCGTGAGTCTGGCCGATGAGGCCCTGTGGGATGAGCGATATGGGGGCTGGTTCCCGGACGGGAAGGCGGGCGGAGAGCTACCCAGGTACACCACGAAGTTCACACACACCAACTCGAACATGATCCAGGCGTGCCTGAGACTGTATCTGGCGGGCCGGGGTGAGATGTACCGCGACAGGGCGCTGGCGGGCCTAAGGTTCTTGGCCGAGCACAGCCGCTCGCCCGAGGGCGGCTGGTATCGGCACAACACCCGCGACGGCTCGGACCCGGGGCGGCCGCCCGGTATCGGCGACGGCGGCACCACCGAGCCCGGGACGCCGGAGGTCTACGACCGCATGGCCCAGATGATCGTGGCCTGCTGCCTGGCCTGGCGGGCCACCGGCGAGCCCGAGTACCTGCGCTGGGTGGACGAGACCCTCGACAGGCTCGAGGAGACCCACCTGACCCGCTATCCCGTCGGAGTGAACTACGGCTACATCACTGCGGGCGACTACCAGAACACGTGGTGCCACCTGTGGGGCCTGAGGGCCTTCATCACCCTGGCTCGGATGTGGGAAAAAGACGCGTCCTGAAAGTCACAGAGGTCCGATGGCCGCGGCCGGCCGAGCGGGCGCAGCAGGCCCGGCGCCCACGCCACTACGGCAGCCGACTGCTCTCCGCCGCCGACGCCTGCTCGGCCGCAACCGGCTGCGCGGCCTCCGGCAGTACGTTCCCGTCCACCAGCGGTGCCTCCAACGCCTTGGCCGCCCTCACGAACAGGCGGTTTGAGTGCTCGCGTTCCGCCTCGCCGGCCTTGCGGGCGAGGCGCGGGACCAGGCCGACCAGCCGGGTGGGACGGTCCACCAGCATGGCAACCGCCGCCGCCAGATAGAGGGCCGAGAACAGCGGGTGCATCTGCTCGGCCGTGAAGCCCACCAATGTGCCCCCCGGCAGCAGCGGCACGATGGTCGGGGAGAGCAGTTGGGCCAAGAACAGCACGAACAGCAAGAGCGCCTGCCCCATGGAGAAGCGCAGCGTCGCGAGCATGACCACCGCCAGCAGCGACTGGGCGGCCGTGAGCATGATCTCGTGCATCTGCAGGCTGTCCATGGGAATCGGGTGATCGAACGAGCCCAGAGAGAGGGCGAACACCGCCGGGATCATCCCCACCAGCAGCGTCCACTGGTTGAGCTTGGCCGATAGCAGGCTTCCCAGCGCCAGGCTGGCCCTGCTGCGCAGGGCGAACATGATCGCCACCACGAACTCCGGAGCCTCGGAGGCGATGGGCGCCAGCCACTGCACCAGGAAGAACTCGTTGATGCCGAAGGCCTTGCCCGTGCCCACAAGACCTTCGCAGAAGCGCTCGGCGTTGGCCAAAATGGCCCCGGCGGCCATCAGAAACAGCATCACCGTGGCGGCCCGACGCTTCACCGTGGGCAGGGAGCAGATGTACGCCGCCGGCCCCTCCACCTCACACCCCCCCGGCGGCCTGCGCGCCGCGATGCTCAGGTACCATGCGTACAGCCCCATGAACACGATCCCGTCGTACCAGGCGAGGCTGCCTTTGAGCGGAATGACCATGGCGTAGACCGTGGCGGCGGCCAGGAAGCGCACCTCCAGGTAGCGCTCGGGCTCCAGTTCCACGGCGCGGCGGCTCTTGAACCAGAAGATGGCCGCGATGACGGCCCAGGCCACCCCGATGATGAGGCGGTTGGCGCCGGTCATGTTCGCGATGGCGAAGTGTGAGTAGTCACTGTCGGGGAACTTGCCGGCCTGCCAGGTGAAGTACATGTCCACGGCGTACTCCGGCAGGACGGCGATCACGGCGACCACGGCCAGGGCCAGCGCGGGGGAGATGTCCGACTGCGCGGCATCGCAGGCCCACAGCAGCAGGAAGGAGGCCGCCAGGATAGCAATGCCGGCGATCAGGGCGGTGGCCGGGGCGGACAGCTCGACATGGGCCAGGGCGAAGGTGACGCCCGGAACGGCCAGCAAAGCGGCGAGGATGATGGAGCTGAGGGCACGGCGGGTATTCATACAGTCCTCCGGGCGCGTGGCAGATACCTGGCCACACGCAGTCGATGCGTGCAGCCAAAGGTCTCACACCCGTAAGAGACCGGTCGGGAGGCCAGAAGGTAGCCTTCGTACTGTTGGCCGACCCGGAGCGGCAGGAGCCGCCCAGTTACTCCCCTTTGACTAACCGGCAGAGTATAGCACACGGTCGCGCCGGCGGCAACTTCCGCTCCGGCCGAGTGCGCAGGCCCGGGTGATGCACCCCAAGGCCCAACCGAGGAGACGCGGCGCAGCGAGTTCTGACGACAGTTGCCGGTGGGGTACAGGGGTAAGGCGAAGCCCCCGGGGGGCAGGGGGCTTCGCGGTGCTTGAGACCGGCCTCTATCCCTTGGCCGCGTTGGCCACGGTCTCGGCGGCCGCCATGACCTCTTTCACGAACTCCCACAGGTTCGTGCCGTAGGTCATGCTGTCCAGCTCGTCATTGATGTGAGTGCCGAAGCCGGCGATGATGTGGGTCTCGCCGTCCTCGCCGGCGTCGACGAAGTAGCGGGCGAGCCTGGCATCCCTGTTGAGGTCATTGCAGATCACCAGTAGGCCCTCGTCATCCGTATCCTCGGGGGCGGCGATCAGGCTGACGGTGAACAGGGTGTTCCCGTTGACGAGCGCCACCAGAGTCGGCAGGTCGCCGTGGGTCGCGACAAGAGTGCCCTCGTCGTCCAGAACGCACTCGTAACCCATCGGGGCCTGCGCAAGTTCCCCTTCCACGGCCTCCATGGTTGCGGCGATGTCCACTGCGGGTACGCCCTCGTCCTCCTCCTGGGCCCATACGCCGGGAATCACGGCGATGACGAGCACGAGCAGCAGCGTGGCGACGGCGGCGGTCTTCGGCGACGAACTGTGATGCATGGTCCTGTCTGTCTCCTTCTGTGGCCGTTGTGCTCCGTCCCGCCGGTGTCGGGGCCTCGTCGGTCGTCCGGCGTGCCCGGTGGACACCCGTGGGCCGGGGCCCGCACGCGGCGCGGAGTCCGGTGCCAAGAACACACCTGCCGTGCCGATCGTCCGGGGCGGCCGCTGGAGAGGAAGCGCACCTGGCTGGAGTTTCGGCCGAGGGGTCTGGGCAGACGCGCGGATCGCGGAGGCGGGCCGGGCCAGATAGCGCTCGGCACCTGTCCGGGACGGAGCTTGGTCTTACAACAGCCAGCAAACACCTGCCGCGCGTGCATGGTTCCCGGCATCCGTTCTCGGTGGCGGCACGGCGGTCCGGACCGCGAGAACCACTTGCTAGAGGTCCGGCCGAAAAGTCCGGCCGGTCCGTTTCATGTCATTCTGAGCGTCCATCTCGCGCAGCGAGATAGCGAAGAATCCCGTTGAATGCCGGGAGATTCTTCGAGCTGCTCCCGCCGGGAGCGGACGCTCTGGCAATGACATTCCCGGCGAAGGTGGGGTTTCCGGCCGGACCTCTAGGCTCTCAGCACCGCCTCCAGCGCCTCCACGAGCACCTCCATCGCCTCCGCGGCCTCGACTCGCGTCACGATCAGCGGCGGCTTGATCTTCAGCACATTGCGCCGAACCCCGCCGAGGCCGAAGATCACGCCCCGTTGCATGGCTTCGTTCCGGACCGCCACCGTCTCGGCCTCCAGCGGGCGCTTGCTCTCCGGGTCGGCCACGAGCTCCACCCCGATGTGCAGGCCCACCTGGCGGATGTCGCCGATCTCCGGGAACCGCGCTTGCAGCCTCTGCAGTTCCGTGGCAAACCACGCCCCCTGAGCATTGGCGTTGCCCAGGAGCCCGTCGCGCTCCACGATCTCCAGAAGCTTGAGTCCCGCGGCCTGGGCCACCTGATTGTTGGCGAATGTGTGCAACTCCTCGGCCTCCGGCCCGAAACCCTCCAGATGATCGGCCACGATCACCGCGGCAATCGGCATCCCCGCTCCGAGCGCCTTGCCCAGACAGATCATGTCCGGGGTCACGCCGTAGTGGTTGGCCGCGTAGGGGGCGCCAATGCGCAGATAGGTCTGAATCTCGTCGAAGATCAGGGGGACACAGAACTCGTCGCAGATGGCCCTCACCGCCCGCAGGTACTCGCCCGGCAGCGGGATCTGCCCGCCGCTGGCCTGGATCGGCTCGACGATCACGCCGCCGCAGGGGCCGTTGACCCCGCGCTCCAGGGTCTTGCGCAACACCTCGGCACAGGCCAGATGGCACGTCCCGCGCTCCAGGCCCAGCGGGCAGCGATAGCAGTACGGGTTGGGCACGCGGATGAAGGGCCTGGTGAGCTGCGTGTAGAAGGCTCCTCCGGCGAATTGGCCCCGGGCCCGGGTGGAGATCCAGGAGGCCCCCATGGTGCCCAGCGTGCTGCCGTGGTAGGCGTCCCACAGGCAGACGAACTGGCTCGCCCGGGGCTCATTGCGCACGGCCAGCTTCATGGCCGCCTCAACCGCCGGCCCGCCACCGACGGTGAAGGACACCCGGCTCAGGCCCTGCGGCGCCAGATCGGCCAGGCGAGCCGCGAAGGCATAGCGGTTCGGCGTGTCGAAGCCCTGGTGCACGTGGCCCAGAGACTCCAGTTGCTTGGCGATGCAGGCATTGATCTCGGGGTGTGCGTGCCCAAGGTACAACGCCCAGCTTTGCGAGGTGCAGTCGATGTAGCTTCTGCCCTCGGCGTCCCAGACCCTGACCCCCCTGCCACGCACCAGCAGCGGCCCCGGCGTTCCGCCGCCCACCATGAGGTGATCGGCCATCTCCCGGGCTCTCGAGGCGTCGACCGGCAGGCTGGTGTCGCGGTCCATCGGCGGCCTCCCGTACAGAGGGGCAGGATAGCGGGGCGGTGAATGAAGCATAGGCCTGCGCCCGGCGGGAGTCAATCCGGCCACGCCCGAGGCATGCACGGCAGGCGGAACACTCAGGTCCCAGGCTCTCCTCGCGTCCGGGGAGCGTACAGGCCGCCGGGACCGGGCGGAGCGAGCCATGGAGCCCAGGTGGCACATCGCCTTCTGCAATGTGACGTACACCGAGTACGCCAAGGTGCGCTACTCCGACTACTACGGCTCGCCCGCCGTGATGCTCGAGGCCCAACTGGCGGCCCGCGACTATGCCGAGCAGCGGTTCGGGGTGGGCAGATTCATGCACCCCCACGTGGACGAGCCCAGTTGCGCCTTCGCCTCACTCCTGGGAATGCCGATCGTAGTGCCCGTGGAGGACGAGATCCCCTACCTGGACAGCACCCGCCCCGTCATCACCGATCCCTCGCAGACGGACGGCATCCGCATCGGCAACCCGAGAACAGACGGGCTCATGGCCAAACGCTACGAGGCCTGGGAGTACTACACATCTCAGGGGTACAAGGTTGGCTTCGGCGGGTTCAGTGGAGCTGTGATCGGCACCGCCTGCGAGATCAGTAGCGGCGCCGCCCTGGGGTGGTTCCTCGAGGACCCCATAGGCGCCCGGCGCCTCCTGGAGGTCGTTCTTGAGGCCGGCGAGGCTATCGCCAGGCTGGACGCCTCCTTGCGCGGCACCCAGTACCGCTGCACCACCTACACCGGCGACGACTTCTCCGGCCTGCTGTCGCCGGCCATGTACCGGGAGTTCGCCGTCCCCTGCTACCGCCGTCTCTACGGCGACAGCCAGAGCCGCTTCATGCACAGCGAGCTTCTGCGCGCCGAGCACCTCCGCATCGCCCGGGACGAGTTGGGTATCACCGACTTCCACGGCGCGGGCTGCAAGAACCTCACGCTTGAAGAGATGCACCAGATCATGGGGCAGTCCTTCTGGACCCAGCTCACCCCCCAGGAGATGGCGGAGCTCACACCCCGGCGGATCGCGGACCGGATCACCGAGCTCGCCCAGAGCGGTTGCCACTGCGTGCAACTCTACCCGGGCCGCGGGGTTCCCGAGCAGAACATGGAAGCCGCCATCGCGGCGGCCCGCACGGAGTGTCTCGGCGGGCCGGCGTGGTAGTCGGCCTTCCCCTGCGCCAATTGCCCCTGCCTGGCGGCTGTGCTACACTTCCGGCCAACAAGTGGGCCGAACTCGAACCGCTGGATCGCCGAAGCGGTGAGCCAGCTTGCGGAGGTCTCCTAACGTGGGTCAGATGATTGGCAACGAACTCGTCGTCGTCGGCGGCGGAGTGGCCGGCTGCACCGCCGCCATGTACGCCAAGCGCTACAACCTCGACCTGGTGCTGCTGGAGAAAGCCGCCCCCGGCGGGCAGACCGCGACGGCCTCCAAGATCGAGAACTACCCCGGCTTCCCCGAGGGGATCACCGGCTTCGAGCTGGCCGAGCGCGTGCGGCAGCAGGCGGAGAATGTGGGGGTAGACTTCATCAGCGGGACCGCCGAAAGCCTCGTGCGAGACGGCGACCGCTGGATGCTCAGGACGAGCGAGGGCGACATGCGGACGATGGCGGTCATCGTTGCCACCGGCGCCTCGCCCCGGCACCTCAAGGTGCCCGGCGAGCGCGATCTGTTCGGTCGCGGTGTCTCCTACTGCGCCACCTGTGACGGGATGTTCTACCGCGGTCAGACTGTGGCGGTGGTTGGGGGTGGCAACAGCGCCGTGGATGAAGCCATCTACCTGGCGGACGTCTGTGAGAAGGTCTACCTCGTGCACCGCCGCGACGCGCTCCGGGCTGAAGCTCATCTGCAGGAGCGTGCCTTTGCTCAGGAGAACCTCGAGATCCTCTGGGATTCGGTGATCCGCGAGATTGTCGGCGCGGATGAAGTGAGCGCGATCTGGGTACAGAACAGAAGGACGGGAGAAGAGACCGAAGTCCCCGTGGCCGGGGTCTTCGTCGCCATCGGGCATGAGCCGCAGACCGCCTGGCTCGAGGGGGTCGTGAACCTCGAGGACGGCTTCGTCATCGCCGACTGCAACATGGCCACCAATGCCCCCGGCGTCTTCGCCTGTGGAGATATCCGCAATACGCCGCTGAGACAGATCACCACGGCGGTGGGCGATGCCTCCATCGCGGCCCACTCCGCATGGTCCTATGTGCAGGAGCGGAGGTAGAGACGGGGTGAGGTGAGCGGCGGGCGAATGTCGGCGCCGCCGCGCCGAGCCGTAGTGGACCGCACATATCGTCCGGCTCGCACGTCCAAGGGTATGGTGGCATCCGCGCGCATGCCTGACTGCCACAATGCCCCCGGCTTTCCGGGGACTTGAGGGGGTGTAGCGATGCTGCGGTACAGTGTCCCGGCAGTTGGTACTGTCATCTTGTTTGTGAGCCTTGCCTGCGTGGGCCTCGCTGCGGCGGAGCCCGTGGCGCCGCCGGTGGAGTTGATCGAGGGGCTGCAGAGCGGACAGATCTGGGCACAGTTCTGGGGCGCCGGCGACACCGGAGTCAGCGGCGTCGTGGGCAGGGCGGAGGGCGGTCCCGGCGGCGTGACGGTAGCGCCGGGGACGCAGTTCTGGGCCCAGGCCGCGGGCCGTCAGGGCCAGACCTCCCTGGGCTCCAGCAGGATAGATCTCGGGTCTAGTGCCTACGCCCAGGTATGGATCCCTACGGCCTGCACCAACATCGGTCGCCCCGCACCCACCGCCGAGGATATCATGGTTCCCTCGCCCTGCCCCAGCCAGGACATGGCACGGCTGAGCCGCTCGCTGGTGCTGGAGGGCGTCCACCGCCCCATGGTCCAGGTGGCCGTGTGGGCCGTGGCCAATGACCCGCCCGCCCGCTCGCTGCGCAGGTACCTGGCGGAGCAGGCGAGGCTCTCCGAGGGGAGCCTGACGGCCGATGACATCATGTACGGTGCCGCCGATCTGCTGCGGATCAGCGGCCTGGACCCGGCGGCCTACCGCATGTTCCGCTGAAGTTGGTTTTCGGACGATGGGGAGGCAGGACAGATGACCCAGGAACCACGGGGGCCGGACTTCGGTGACGCCACCGAGGCCGCAAGCCCTAAGGGCGCATCGACGCCAGAGCACAGCGGGGCCCGCCAAGTCCCTGACTTCGGCGACGCCCCCGAACACGACGCACCTGCGGCGGCAGCACGCACCACCTCGTCTGCGGCCGCAGACGACAGCGCCCCGGACTTCGCCGACGGTTCTCCGGCAGGCCCCGCCGAGGGTCCCGATTTTGCAGACAGTCAGGAGCCCATTGCCGCCGGCGGGCAAGAGCCGGCCGAGCCGCGCGAAGAGGCCCCCGGGGCCCCGATCCCCGCGCGGGCCTCGATGCCTGCCCGGGCGGAGGCCTCCGGAACCGGGCGCATGCGCGCCGTAGTGGGCGGCGTCACCATCCTGGCGATTCTGGCCATCGGTCTGGCGGTGTTTCTCCCCCGGGAGAAGTCCGAGCAGCAGCCTCAGGCGGGGACGCAGACCACCCAGTCGCCCTCGCCGACGCCCACGCCGACCCAGCAACACCAGCAGCGGAATACCGGACCGCAGGACCTGCAAACCGACGACTGGGCCCAACAGGCGCACCAGGCCTTCCTGGAGCAGCGCGCACGGGCCGAGACACAAAGCCAGAGCCGGGGGCAGGGGCGAGGGCAGGCCGTCACGGGCGACTCCGGCGGCAACCAGACCGCGAGCAATGCCGACGGCGGCACCGGGTACAAGACCTGTCCCGACTGTGGCGGGGAGGGCACCAAGCCCTGCCCGATGAAGCACCTGCCCAACGGGCATATGCTCAACCCGCTGTTCTGGGCCGAGGAGCGGTACTACTCCGGCAACGACCCGCTGCTGCCGGAGGATGCCGACATGGGTCCCTGTCCGTACTGCGGTGGCACCCTGCGCGTGCCCTGCGACCAGTGCCGTGGACACGGGCAAGTCCCCGATGCTCCCGGCGGCGCCGTGCCGGGCGCGCAGCCCGGCGGCGCCGGCGTGGTTGATGGCGCAATCATCGATAGT
>CAZXDD010000247.1:0-11060 GCA_964639415.1 uncultured Armatimonadia bacterium | reverse complement strand
CACCACCCTATCCTACACTCTTTCCCTACACGACGCTCTTCCGATCTCCGAATCGTCTGGACCTTCATGTGGTGCGCGGGCAATTGCCTGACAGGGTTGGGGGACGGCCCACGAATCTGGCGCAGCTTGTCGAGGCGCCGGAGGCTCTGGCGGTGTCCAGGCGTGACCTCCTGGGTCTGGCCGGGGTCGCGGCGGTGACCCTCCCGCCGGGTGGCGAGCTACTACAGGCCCATCTGCTCGGGCCTGTGGAGTACGTTCGTGAGGGCAGACGCGTCCGGTTCCGGCTCGAGGGCGAGGACCGCTGGGTGCTGGACCCGGCTATGTTCGGCGGCACCCCGCGCCTGCGGGTGGATGGGGATGACGACGGCCTGACCCTCGAGCTCCGCGGCGCGACCTTCGCCGGCACGGCCTGGCCCGCGGACATGACCTGCCACGTGCGCCGCGGCCTTCTGGGACATACCGTCCGCATCTCCATGGCTTTCGGCGCCTTCCTCGCCGAAATGCCGCTGCATCGCTGGCTGTCCGGCGCCGCCCCGTTGCGGTCGCGAGTGATGCTCAGCGGTCTGACCTGCCCTCTGGATCGTGGCACTCGACTGCTATTGCACGGCCCGTGCGAGGCCCTGCTGGGGCCGGGGTGGGAGCTGCGCCTGCTGGGAGCCGACATCGGGGCTGTGCTGGGCCCTGAGCTCGAGCTGCGCAGCGATGAGGTCACTTTGGCCCCCGCGGCCGCTGCCACTCCGTCGCTGATGCTGGAGCCCCCCGGGCGGCGGACGCTGCTCTCGCTTTCGCGGGGGGCACACCGCTGGCCCCTGCAGGGGGCCGTCCCGAGCCCCGAGGCCGGTGAGCTGCGGCTGGGGGCGGAGGCCTTCGATCTGCTGCAGGTTGAGGTCGGACAGGATGAGCGGGATCGGCGCGGCGCGTTGCTGGCGTCCTCTCGCGGCGGCAATGGGCAACTGCAGTACCTGCCTGCCTCCGGGCTTCGCGGGGGCGACGGCGCCTCGCTACGCCTCGCTTTGCAGGACCCGCGGTATGCGGTGGCCTTCGATGCCGAGGGCAACCACAGCGCCCTGCTGGCCTCCCTGAGCCCTGAGCCGGTGTGGGCCCATGGGGCCGACTGCAGCTTCAGGCTTGCGGGAGGCGAGTCGGCCGGCACGTTTGCGCTTCAGGCCGAGGGCGCCCGGTCGCCGTCCGTGACCTGCGAGCCCACAGTATTGGGCGTCCTGGCCCCTCTTGCCGGTGCCATCGTCGCCCCCGCGGTGCCCTCCATGCCTCTGCGGGTGAGTTTCGAGGCCCCCGAGACTCTGCTGGCTCAGTTGCGAGCTCCGGTGCGGCGTCCGCCGGTCCGTGTCCAGCCACAGACCGGCGAGGAGAAGGACGGAGAGCCTACGGAAGACAAGCCGGCCGGGCCCGGGGTGCGCCCCACCATCAGGCCCGGTGTGGTCAGGCCCGAGACCGAGCCGGTTACGCCGGAGGCCGAAGCCGCCCAGCCGGGGGCCGGCGTGCTGAGGCCCGGCGCGGAGGCGGTGAGGCCCGAAAGACCCGGAATCATCACGATCCGGCCGGATATCGACATCCTGCACCTGGACCTCTCGGCCGTCGCGGTGCCGGTGGTGCGGGCCCGGGACCTTCTGAGCCTCACTTTCGAGTTCCGCAACCTCAGGTTCCAGTCCGCCGGCACGGGGCAGGCCGCTCTGGTTCGCGCCGACGGTCGCAGGCCGGCCTACCTGATCGCCAACTTCCCTCCCCAGCACATCGCGGAGCAGGCCTTCCTGGAGGTCGCCCCGGAGTTGCCGGGCGTCGAGGGCGCCTCGGGTGACGAGACCCCCACGCCCCCGCCGGTGCAGTCGCGCCTCTCGGGGCCCAGCAGACTGGTCTTCCGCCTCCCCAATGGCGCCGCCCCGATCCCCTACACACTGGAGGGGTTGCTGAACTGGGCGAGCTACGAGCTGTCCGTGGCTCCCACCGCCCTGCCACCCCCGGAATTGCCGGCCCTCCCGCGCGGCGTCATTGAGCCCCGGGTGATCGCCGTCCCCAGGGCTCCGCGAGCAGGCGCGGGAGCGGCGGCCCCGCGTACCGACCGCATCCGGGCCGCCACCCCGACCCAAGCTCCGACGGCCACCGCGCAGTGGCAGGCGGCCGCACCCGCGGTCGCCGCCGCCCCCACCTTCGCCGAGCTCTCAGTCATCGCCACTCCGGGCCTGCAAATGGCCGTGCCCGTCGTGCGCCAGATTGCAGCACCCGGTGACCTGCAGACGGCCATCGAGGCTCCCTATCGCCTCATCTTGTCCCCCAATGATATGGCCGGGTGGCTGCATGCCATCGGAGAAGTCTCCCACGGTGAGCGTGTGGAGCTGTGGCATACGCGCCTTGGCGTGCGCGGCCCGGGCGGCCACATCTATGACCGCCAGTACGTGTACGGCCGGGACGAAGAGGCCCTGCGCGTGGTGGGCATCTCTCCCACCGCTCTGCGCAATGCGCACTACAGGACCCTGCGGGCCATCTGGTCGCCGGACTACTCCGCTCCGAACATGCCCACCCATGCCGACGCGCCTTTCCGGATGTCACTGGACCGGCGAGACCGCTGCGAGCTGGTCTGGCTCACGGCGGATTTCAGCATCCCGGACGCCCGCAGGAGAGTGGTGCGGGCCGACAGGTTCATGCTCAGCGCGCTGGGTGTCTGGATGGACACCCGCTATGCCGACGAGGTGCCGCTGGGCAAGGGACTGTCGGTGGAGGAGTGGCGGCACCAGGCCCAGATGGGGCGCGATCAGTACGTGAAGGTGGTCTACAAGGGCTTCCTGTTCCCCTTCGGGCATCGGGCCTCGCTGGTGAAGATCACCGAGCGCAAGTTCCAGACGCATGGCAACAGCACCATCGCCTATCTCAGGCAGAGGTTCTTCATCGTGGTGCGAGAGCCCGAGCGCACCTACCCGGCCTACGGCCAGCCCAACGACGCCCGGGCCATGCCGCTGCGGCGCGTGCGGATCCAGACCCTGGTCACCCCGTCGCTCAACCAGCCCCAGGGGCTGCTGGCGGGCAAGTCGGCGCAGGCGGCGTTCTGGCCCATCGTGGGCGGCAAGGACTTCCTGTTCCACATGGTGGCCGAGGACTGGGACGGCCGGCCTAGTGAGTTCACCACTCCGGTGATCTTCGTGGGCGCCGAGGACGACATCGCCTTCACGCGCACCCACACCCAGAACCTGTGCAACCACTACAACGCGGTAGCCAACGAGGAGCGGCGCACACGGGACTTCGCCGGGCAGAAACTGGCGTACGCCGAGAGCACGGCGAACAAGCCGGGCGACACCACCCTGGAGACCGACACCATCACCTTCAAGGCCGAACCTCCGCCCACGACCCTCTCGGCCCAGGTGTTGGGGCAGAACAACCAGCTTTGTGCCTACCCGGCGCTGGAGAAGGCCTCGGCCCACGTCTCGGCGGTGCAGCAGTTCTCCGGGAAGGCCGACGCGGTGCCCGTCAGCGTCTCGCCGTCCTACGTGAACAGCGCCTACGGTGATGGCAACACCGGCCAGGTCTACCTGGAGCTCCTGGAGGCCACCGGCCTGGACCTGCCTCCGGAGAAGTCCGGGGGTATGGTCACCCCCAACATGATGATCCGCTCGCTGTCTCGCCGCTTCGGTCCCACCGGCGGCAATCCGACGGACATCGCCGCGGGGCAGTTCAAGCCGGCGGAGTTCTTCGAGGGCGTGGCGGCCAAGATCCTCGGCGGCATCGATCTGGCCAAGATCATCTCCGCCGTGTTCGGCGACGGCAAGCTCCCGGCCATCAACGTCCGCCCCATCTACCCGGGCAATGACAAGCTCCGGCTCCCCGAGGCGGTGGAGGCGATCATCAAGTGGGAGCCCGAGGTCCACGAGTTCATCCCCTTCAAGCCGCTCTCGGGCTGCAGGCTGACGATGGACGGGCTCTTGCGCACTCAACTCACCGGCACCCAGGCCTCCACGTACCGCATGGACGTGAACCTCGTCAAGTTCAGCGTCGACCTGAGCTTCATCGCGGTGAACTTCAACCGCCTGCGCTTCCTGGCGGAGACCGGGAAGAAGGCCGACGTCGATGTGGACATCGCGGACGTCGTGTTCGGCGGCCCGCTGGAGTTCGTCAACGAGCTGCGCAACTACCTGCGCTCCGGCGAGCTGGGCGGGGTGTGCATCGACATCACCGGCAAGGGGATCACGGCCGGGTTCGCCCTGCAGATCCCCAGCATCTCCGTGGGTGTCATGAGTCTGCAGAACATCTCGCTGGGGGCCAGCCTGACCTTGCCCTTCACCGGCGATCCGATGCGGGTCAGGTTCAACTTCTGCGAGCGGTCCAACCCCTTCTTGCTCACCGTATACGTGTTCGGCGGCGGCGGGTTCTTCGCCATCGAGCTGCTGCCCACCGGCCTGGACGTGATGGAGGCCTCCTTCGAGTTCGGCGGCAGCTTCTCACTGAACATCGGCGTCGCCAGCGGCGGGGCCTACATCATGGCCGGTGTCTACTTCAAGCTGGACCACAACGAGGAGACGGACTTCAACGACGTGCAGCTCACCGGATACCTGCGCTGCGGCGGGCACCTGAGTGTGCTGGGGCTCATCACCATCAGCGCCGAGTTCTACATGGCCCTGAACTATGCCAGTACCGCCGCCGGCAGCCGGGTGTGGGGCGAGGCCAGTCTCAAGGTGAGCATCAAGATCCTGTTCTTCTCCACCAGCGTAACGCTACGGGTCGAGCGGGAGTTCGCAGGGTCTTCGGGCGCGAGCGCGTACTCCCTGGACGGCGCCCGTCTGGCGGCCGACCTCGACAACCCCACCACGCTGGCGCAACTGCGGCAGCCGGCGGGGAGCCGCATCAGGCCGCGTCCCGGGCTCACCGCAAGCAAGCCGGTGAGGATCGATGAGATGCTGACTGCCGAGGACTGGAGCGAGTACTGCGCGGCCTTCGGGTAGACTTGAGGCCACGCATCCAGACCCCCACCGTCGTGGTCCTGTGCTGCTCCGCCGCTGCCGATTCGTGCCCGCCGACCGCCGTCTCTGATGGGGGACTTCCATGAAGAAGCAAACGGTGATGTGGACTGCTCTGCCCAATGGGGTTACCACCTCCGCTGACGACGGTCAGCCGCGGCTGAGCCTGTCGGTCTTCATCTCGCCGCGCCTGCAGACCGACGAGGGTCTGCCTCGCCCCACGCTGGCGCAGTTCCGCGACTTTCTAGACTGGCCCGCGGTGGTCGACGCGGTGCGGCTCGGGGTGCAGTTCGACGATCGCGATCCCGTGCCCGCGGAGGTGGTGGCGACGCCGGGTGATCCCGACCCCTCGGTACTGTGGAGGGCGATCTTCCGGCCGGATACCTATCTCAAGCCGTATGAGTTCCCGCCGCTGGAGGGCGTCCTGATCCGGTCGTTCCCGGTCAAGAACGTGGTGGCGCATATCAAGGCGCTCTACCAAAACGTGGCCATCGAGAGCCCGACGGCACCGCCGCGGCTGGACCTCGGGCCGGAGGTGCTGGAGCAAAGGGGGCTTGCGCCGTTCCGACAGATGCTGGATGATGTGGCTCCCCCGAAGCAGGCCTCCGTGCAGCTCAGGCAGCAACTGGACCGGCAGTTGCGCTCGGCCAAGCTCCGGGCGACTGTGAACCCTACCGTGGAGGCCGTGGAGCCGGGCAAGGTGCAGGTGCGGAGGGCGGCGCCCTTAGCGGCCGCGGCCGCGCCGCGAGAGGTCTCGCAGGCGCGGATGGACTTCCATCAGGTGCAGAGCTTCCACCGACTGCTCCAACTTGAGCGGACCGCGGCACCTCGACAGCCCCCCCAACTCGTGGTGCCCACCATGGACTTCCACGAGATCGTCACCTCCCTGGGCGAGTACCCGATGCTGCTTCGGCGCCTGGGCCTGGTGATCGACCTGCAGGTGCCTCTTGTGGCCGGCGCGCAGTGGGTCAAGATCGTCCCCGCCTGGGAGGCCGCTACCCCGGGAGACGATATCACCCCGCGCACCCGCTGTCTCGTCTCGGCTACGGAGTTCTACGCGATGCCGGGCAGCGACGCGCCCGACCTGGTCGGCGGGACGCTGGACCTCAGCGACGAGGACCGCTTTGAGGTGGGACAGATCGATGTGGACGGCACGGCCCTCAAGACCCTGGGCCTGGCCGAGGATGTCCGCGACGGCAGAACGCGGGGTAGCGCTACGCTCCCCACGGTGAGGTCTGCCGGCATCTGGGTGGCACAGACCAATCGGGCCCACGAGTTCGCGACGCTGGTGCTGGATCGGGCTCAGCAGCTTCAGGCCAGGGTCGTCGCCCAGGCGCGGGTGGGGGCCGTGCTGCGTTCGCCGGTGGTCTCCGACCGTATCGGCGCTGCGCCGCCCCGGCGCCCCGCCTCGGATGACCCCGAGCTATACGCCGAGGACCTCCTCCGCGGCTACCGGATCGATATCCTGGACAGCACCGGCGGTGTGTGGCGCTCGCTGTGCGAGCGCAGCGGGACATACCGGTTCCTTCGGACCGACAGCGCCGGGATAGAACCCCTGGAGCACACCGACGAGGGCTGGGTGGCCGCCGTCGCCACGGAGGCCCCGGAGGGCGAAGAGGGCGAGCTGTACCTGCCGGAGACCATCTGCCGCTGGGAGGGCTGGAGTCTGGTGGCTCCAAGGCCCGGAAAGTCCGTCCCTCAGGAGGGCGTGCCGGCGCCCACCTCCGCCGCCTACGGGCTTGAGGTGGACTTCACCCCGCGTCCGGGGTCACTGCCGCGCCTGAGGTTCGGTCACGAGTACCGGGTGCGCGCCCGACTGGTGGACCTGGCCGGCAATGGGCTTTCGCTACAGCAGGCGGATGATGCCACCGCCGGCGACACCGTGGTCTACACCCGCCATGAGCCTTTGGCCCCGCCCGCCGTCGTGCCCCGCAAGGACCTCTCCGAGGCCCGCGGCGAGACCGTGGACCGTGTGGTGATCCACAGCTTCAACTCCGCCCCACCGCTGGATGAGGTGCCGACCGACGACGTGTCCGAGCGACACCTGGCGCCACCACGGACATCGCAGGTGATGGCCGAGACCCACGGGATGTTCGACCTCCCCGCGGGCATGAGGGGAGACGCGGCCACCTTCGACCTCATCGTCTCCCGAGACAATGCCCCGGAGCCCTTCTACGACTCCGACGGCTTCGCTTTGCCCTATCTGCCCGACCCCATCGCACTCGGCGTCGTGGTACGGCTGGGGCCCCTGGGGTCGGCGCGTCCCGATCAACGGACGCTGCGCATCCCCTTCTCCGGGCGGTGGCCGGACATCGCGCCCTTCCGCCTGCGGGTCGTCGAGCCCACCCCGGCCGTCCCGGCCCCGCGGTTCGACGAGGGGCAGCGGTTGCTCCTGATCCCTCTGGCCAAAGCGGAGGTGGCGCAGATCTCGCTGAGCTGCTACATGGAGGCCCCGCAGGTGGAGCGCATGGGGATGTGGCACTGGACCGTGCAGGGCCTGGTGGAGCCCACCTTGCGGGCCTCGCGGCTCTCCGTGCAGGAGAAGCGGGCCGTGCGCCGCTCGGCCCCGAAGCTCTCCGAGCTGCGCGGCTTGCAGCGGAGGCTCGCCATCCCAGACGCCCAGATCGAGAAGGCCGAGCGCCTCAGCTCGGCGGCTCTCGACGCCGTCCACTGGATGCTCACCCCCTCCCGCGAACTGACGCTGGTTCATGCCGTGCAGCAGCCGCTGGTCACACCGGACCTGTCCAATATCCAGTCGACCCGCAGGATCGGCTCCACCTTCACCCGCCTGTCGGCCCACTGTCCTATCGACGGCAAGAGCACCATCAAAGTCGACGTCGAGGCCGCCTGGGACGACCCGGTGGACAACATCACCGAGCCGGAGCCGCGCATCGTGCAGGGGACGGACCACGTGTGCGAGATTCCCATCGAGGCCGATGACACCCGCCTCTCACTGGTGGAGCCTTTCCAGATCGCGCAGGTCAATCTGGGACAGCCGGCGCCCACCGCCGTGGGAGCCGTCGCTCAGCCCGACCGCGTCGCGATCGCCCTGCCCGGACGCAAGCACGAGTTCGGCGACACGCGCTACCGCCGCGTGCTCTACCGGGCCTCGGCGACCACACGCTTCCGCGAGTACCTGCCCTTCAGCGACGATCAGATCCAGTCCGGGGAGCAGGTGCTGACCCGTACCTCCGAGGGGGTGGCGGTGGATGTGCTCAGCTCCGCCAGGCCGGCGGCGCCCAGGGTCCTGTACATCGTACCGACCTTCGCCTGGTCCAGGGCGGACATCCCCGGCGGAGTACGCAGCACCCGCACCGGCGGCGGCCTCCGCGTCTACGTCGAGCGCCCCTGGTACTCCTCGGGCGACGGGGAGCTGCTGGGCGTCGTCCTGTACCAGCCCCGCTCTGCCCCGACACTGGCCATCACCGCTCTGCCCGTTGACAGGACGAGGCCGTACGTGAGCCAGTGGGGACAGGACCCCATCTGGCGCACCGGGGCCATCAGCACCATGCTCGGCCCCGAGCATTTCCCGGGCGCCGTCGTCACCGAGGCCGATCTCAGCCTGGAAGAGGTCGCGCCCCAGACCGTGCGCGTCGCCGGGCACGAGGTGGGCTACGACGTGGACCGGCAACTGTGGTACTGCGATCTGCATATCACGCCGGGAGACTCGTACTATCCCTTCGTGCGTCTGGCCCTGGCCCGCTATCAGCCCAAGTCGGTGCAGGATGCAACGGGAGACGTGAAGCTCTCCCGCGTGGTGATCAGCGACTTTTGCCAGCTCGCTCCGGACCGCGCGGCGACGGTGAGCTTCACCTCCCCCAACCCGCAGACGGCCACCGTAGCCGTCACCGGCAACGCCGTCGGCGTCTCCTCGGCGGGCTTTGGGTCGGAGATGGAGGTGACGGTGGAGACATCGCGTCCCGAGGGCGGGGAGGACCTGGCGTGGGTCCCGGCAGGCGACCGCGTGGTCAAGCTCCAGCGCGTCCGGGGGGACGCTCTGTGGCGGGGTGAGGTGGCTCTGCCCGCTCGAAGGGGCGAAAAGCCCATGCGCCTGGTGCTCAAGGAATACGAGGTCTTCACCGGCGTCGAGCCCAGCATCACCCACGTACAGGCTGCGGAGTACAACCGCCGACTGGTCTATGCCGACGCGATCGAGGTGTAGAGGTTCGGCCGGAGCCCCCGCTTCGCCGGGAATGTCATCCTGAGACCGGCCCCCCCGGCAAGAGCAGCTCGAGGGATCTCCCGGGATGTCGTGAGATCCTTCGCCGTCTCGCTGCGCGAGATGGGCGCTCAGGATGACAGGAACCGGGCCGGCGGGGCTTTCCGGCCGGACCTCCAGAACAGGAGCAGAAGGGCCGTCGGCGGCCCGGGAGCAGCGCCTGCTATCCTTCTGGAGGCAGTGGGATGTGCTCGATCACGAAGGGGGTCTCCGGACCGGGTGGCCCCCGACGGATGAGGGTCAGGTCCAGGTGGTCCACCTCGGCCGGGGCGGCCTCGCCGAAGCGGTAGCGGATCGTGGCCTCCAGGCCGCCCTCGGCCGCGGAGCCGCGCAGGCTGATGACCCCGTCGTGTCGGGTGGTGCCGTCCTCGAGAACGAGGGCCGCCGTCACCACGTCCGCCGCCGGCTCAGAAACCAGCGGAGGGTACTTGAGGTTCACCGTCACCGTCAGCATCCCGTCCAGCAGGTGCCAGGTACGGACGCTGCCCGTTACATCACCCCCGGCCACGTTGGCCCCCAATGCCCCCGGCTGCAGAGTGACCAGAGTCGACTTGACCTCCGCGTAGCGCAGCAGCCGGCCCTCGAGGCGCTCGATGAAGCCGGCGGGACCCTCCGGGGCCGCCAGAGCGATGGTGCAGCCCTTCCCGGGCGCCAGGGGGATCGGCACCATTCCGGGGGCGGCCTCACCGTCGGCCCCGGTCTGCGGCGCCAGCGTCTCGCCGGAATCCGTAACGGCCGCGATCTTCGGTGAGAGCCCGGCCAGCAGGTCCACCAGCTCGGGGGCCGCCGGAGTGATGGACAGGTCAATTGCCAGTTGGCGACGTTCCTCCCGCAGCGGCTCGGGATCTCCCCAGCGCAGAGCCAGCGAGCGGCGGCTCTCCAGGCCGACACCGTCCACGCGGATGGAGAAGTCGCCCACGTCTGCGCAGGGCCGCGGGTCCACGGAGATGTCCCCGGGCCGCAGCATGATGTGGCCTGTCGCCGACGTGACGTCGAAGACGAGCCCCGCCTGGCCACACAGCTCCAGCAGGAGCTCGCTCAGTGTGGCATCCTCCATGTCCAGGACGATCTCGGCCTCGGTTGGTGGCTCCGGGAATGCCGAGGTCAGATGGCTCCCGGTCACCGCGCGCACCTCGGAGATGACCTTCTCCAGACTGCCCCGGACATGGATGTCGTAAGTCGCCGGGCCCGTCCACGGCGCGCCGGTGGCCCCCGCCTGGGCGCCGGCGGAGAAGACCCCGCAGGGCCACACGAGCATCAAGACGACTGTCGCCGCATTGGCCATCCTCGCCCGTCTCCGTGTGCGAGAGTGAGCCCGCGGTCTTCCCTGACCTGCCTCTGCCTGGCGCATGCGCTATCCCCCCTGCTGTCTGCTCCTCACTTCAGGGCGGCACCATGGGCCTGTCAAATGCTGTCGCCGGAGGACGACGTCCGGCGCGGCGGCTCATGGGGCCACGAGCCGCGCCTGAGACGGACGGGGCAGGACTCTGCGTCTCGGGCTGGGAATAGACTGACCTGCACCCCGCCCGCGCAGGCCGCCCCAGCGCCCCTGTGCCGCTGAAGACCGTGGCGGCGACCGGCGCGGCCGAGCCGGACCTGCCCGGCGCTCCCCCGCGCCACGCTCAGAGCCGAGGTGTCGTCTTGACGCCGGATACCGCGCCGCACGAAGATAAGGACCACAGCACGGACATCAACCCGTGGGTGCCCATCGGGGCCTGGGTCCTTTGGACCACGATCCTCCTGGGCTGCTGGGCGGTTGTGACCATCATGGTGTGGGCTTTCGGGAACCGCTTCGACCCTGAGGACATGGCCTGCGCCGTTACGATCCTGCTCATCGGTGGAGCCGCGCTGACCGGCTAGATCGGAAGAGCAACGTCTGA
>CAZXDD010000246.1:4706-11120 GCA_964639415.1 uncultured Armatimonadia bacterium | reverse complement strand
TACAAGAGCAATCCCGGTGTGGTCAAAGAACGCGTCTATCGCGAGGCGGTGGAGCGCGTGCTGGGCAGCGTGGGGTCACGCGTACTGGTTCCGTACGGAGATGACAAGCTGCGCACCCTGCTTCCGGCAGACGGCTCCGAGAGGAAGAAGGCGAAGTAGGCGGCCTCCGGCCGGACGCCACCACACTGCACTCATCGAGGTGTCTTGCACCTATGGAACATACAGCCGATCAGACCCACTCCGACGGGCCGAGGCAGGTGCGGGAGGTGGCGGACACGGCCCTGACCGACCAGGAGCAGGGCCGTCTGGCGGTGCGCATCGGCACCTCCCTGGTCGCCGCCGCCCTGCTCATCGTCGGGTGGGCCTATGCCGCCGTTGTCCCGGATCAGAAGCAGGTCGCCGACCTCATCCTGTTCTGCGGCTCCCTGGTGGCCGGTGTCCCGGTGTTCATCGCCGCCGCTCGCAGCCTTGTAGACGGCAAGTGCTCCTGCACGGGCCACGCGCACGACGACTCCGGCACCCACAGCCCCCACGGACATGTGGTGCACGGTCATGTGGGGGTCATGGACCAGCTCGTGGCCATCGCCGTCCTGGCCTCCATCGCCACCGGGGAGTACGCCACGGCCATCGTGGTGCCCCTGCTCATGGCCATCGGGCATTTCCTGGAAGAGCGCAGCGTGCTGGGTGCCCATGCGGCCATCGAGGGCCTCAAGCGTCTACAGCCCACCACCGCCGCCCGGATGGGCTCCGGAGGTACCGAGGAGGGCGTGCCGCTGGACCGGGTGGCTCCCGGCGATTGCGTGATTGTCCGGCCGGGGGAGGTGTTTCCCACCGACGGCCGCGTAGAGACGGGCCTTTCGGCCGCCGATCAAAGCGCCGTCAGCGGCGAGTCGGTCCCGGTGGACGTCGGGCCCGGAAGCCCCGTTTTCGCCGGCACTCTCAACGTCTCGGGCATGCTCACCGTCCGCGTTACTGAGACCGGTGGGCAGACGGCGATGGGCAAGGTCCTGGAGACCCTGCGGGCCGCCGAGCAGTCCCGGGCCCCGGTGACTCAGCTCCTGGAGCGCTATGCCTCCTACTACGCGCCCTTCGTGCTGCTGGTGGCCTCGGTGGCTCTGATCCTCACGGGCGAGGTGAGTCGCGCCGTGGCCGTCCTGGTGGTGGCCTGCCCCTGCGCCCTGGTGCTCTCCAGCTCCACCGCGATGGTGGCGGCGTTGGCGGTCGCCTCCCGCTATGGGATCCTCATCAAGAGCGCCCGATTCCTGGAGGTCCTGTGCGAGGCGCGTCGCCTTGTACTGGACAAGACCGGCACCGTCACCATCGGCCGCCTGGATGTGGTGGGCCTGGCGCCGCTCAACGGCTTTGACGAGGCCGAACTACTCGCCTCCGCCGCCTTCTGTGCCCAGGGCTCCAGGCATCCGGCGTCGCAGGCCGTGGTGCGCGAGGCCCAGGCGCGATCTCTGGGTCTCTCACCGGCCGAGAGCATCACCGAGCACCCGGGGCAGGGGATGGAGGCCGAGCGCAACGGCGAGACACTCCGCCTGGGCAACGCCGGCTGGCTCAAGGTCGGTGGCGACGTGGAGCAGCAGGTGGGACGACACACGGGGCCGGTGGTCTGGGCGGGCCGCAACGGCACGCTGCTGGGTGCCGTCCTGCTGGCCGACAGGCCCCGTCCCGAGGCGAAGGAGGCCATCTTGGCCCTGCGTCGTCTGGGAGTGGAGCGGGTCGTGCTGCTCACCGGGGACCGCTCGGATGTGGCCGCGGGCATCGCCCACGGACTGGAGATCGATCAGGTGCACGCGGACCTCCAGCCCGTGGACAAGGTCTCTCTCGTGGAGCGCGAAGCCGAGAGTGGTGCGGTGCTGTTCGTCGGCGACGGCGTCAATGACGCCCCGGCCCTGGCCCGGGCCGACGTGGGAGTGGCCATGGGAGCCATGGGCTCGGACGCCGCTATTCTCAGCTCCGACATCGCCCTGATGAACAACGACCTCAGCCGCGTGGCCGCCGCCATGCGCCTCTCGGCCATGACTCGACGCGTGATCACCGTCAATGTCGGCATCGGCATCGCGTCGGCGCTGGTGATGGTGACGCTCGCTGCTCTGGGCTATGTGGGAGCCATCGTGGGGGCGCTATTGCACAACGTCGGGGCCGTGGCCGTGGTGCTCAACAGCGCCGGCCTCCTGCGGGTGGAGCCGGACAAGCTCGTGCCCACGGCCCACGTGGCCGCCGGCCCGGAAGCCTAGAAGCGCGGCCGAAAAGTCCGGATAGCCCGTCTGACGTCATTCTGAGCGTACATCTCGCGCAGCGAGATAGCGAAGAACCTCGCTGAATGCCGGGAGATCCCTCGAGCTGCTCCCTGCGGGAGCGGACGCTCTCAGAATGACACTCTCGGCGAAGCGGGGTCTTCGGCCGGACTCATAGTGCCGCATCCCCGCAAGAACGGCGAGCCGGAGAGCGCCTCACCCTCCGGCTCCCGGCCGCGCATGCAGCCCTCGCCCCTCAGCGCGCCAGCAGCGTGATCAGCCGCAGATCCTCGGTAGAGCCCGGCAGCGGCTGGTCCACCTCCGAGATCGGCGTGGTCGCCAGCCTGCCTGCAATCTCGCCCACGATCACATCGCCCCTGCCTTCCGAAAGCAGCCTCACCGCCTCGGCCCCAAGTCTTGAGGCCAGAATCCGATCCCGGGCGGTGGGGGAGCCGCCGCGCTGGATATGCCCCAGGACGCAGACCCGGAACTTCAGGCCCGACAGCGCCTCGAGCTTCGCCGCCAGACCCACGGCCCCGCCCACCTCATCTCCCTCCGCGACCACCATGATGCTGCTCAGCCGACCCGCCTGCTTGCCCGCCAACAGCCGCGCGGCGATGCCCTCGTAGTCCGTGGGTGTCTCGGGCACGCAGACCTCCTCGGCTCCACCCGCCAGCCCCGCGGCGATGGCCAGCGCCCCCGAATCGCGGCCCATGACCTCGATCAGGAAGCAGCGGTCATAGGCCTCCGCGGTGTCGCGGATGCGATCGATGGCATCCAACGCCGTATTCACCGCGGTGTCGAACCCGATGCAGTAGTCGCTGCCGGTGGTGTCGTTGTCCACCGTCCCGGGGATGCCGACGCACAGGCCCTCCCAGCGCGCGGAGATGTCGCGCAGGCCGCGGAAGGTCCCGTCGCCGCCGATGGCCACGACCCCATCGATGCCGTTTCCCCGCAGTGTCTCGACGGCGCGCTCGAGGCCCTCCTCCGTCCGCAGCTCCGGGCAGCGGCCGGCGCCGAGCACCGTGCCTCCCCGCTGGATGATGTTGGATACAGAGTTGTGACTCAAGACCTCCAGCTTGCCCTGAACCAGGCCGTTGTACCCGTGGAAAGAGGCGAACACCTCCCAGCCCCAGGTGAGCGCGGTGCGCGTCACCGCCCGCACGCAGGCATTCATCCCCGGCCCGTCGCCGCCGCTGGTCAGCACTACGATACGCATGGCAGAACTCCTTGTGCCGACGACCTAACACAGAGACGCAGAGACACAGAGCGCGTCTACAGAACGGCTCACGGCTACTGCCGTCCGTTCCCCGGCCGTCTGCTGCTCTCCGTCGTCCTCAGCGTCTCTGTGTCTGTGTGGTGAGCTGCTCGCCCGCCTCGAGCGTCGCGCCCGTCTCTCCCACCTCCACGCCGCCCACGATCACCTTCTCCAGCTCCAGCTCGCCCTCGATGACCTCGATCGTTACCACCGTGCCATAGGACGCCCGTCGGTGGCGGATGGTGCCCCAGGCGCCGTCCACGGAGAAGAAGCACCCGAAGTCCTCGGGGTAGATGGCCGGGTCGATGTACAGGGTCTTGTCGGGCGCCGAGTACCGGAACCCCGACAGGGCCAGCAGATAGGCGTAGTTGGCCATCGACCGGGCATAGTGGCTGCCGCACTCAAACTCGTTGAAGGGGTTGCGTTTGAGCCCATCGTGCCGGTCGCGGATGGCCTTGCACACCGCCAGACCCTCGCGCAGGAAGCCCTCGTAGATCAGATGGGCTCCCACCTGGTACTCGAACCCGATCATGCACTCGAAGGCATAGGTGACGCTACTCTCCGGCCGACCGCCCTTGGGCCAGGTGCAGATGAGAAGCCCTGCGTCATCGTTGAGGGCGTAGACGCGGTGCGGGTTGTGGTGGTCGAAGAAGCTCTCCCGGAAGTTGTAGCGGAACACACTGCCCAGGGCGCTGCGGACGTGCTCGGGGTCGTACAGGTCGCCCAGGCCGTACATGCGCGCATGCCACTGGCCCAGCACCTGGTCGCAGATGCAGCCGGGGCCGTACTGATACGGAGCGTCCACACCCTCGGGGATCTGCTGGTAGTAATACTCGCCGTCGTAGAGCGTGGCATCACTCAGGCGGCTGCCGGAGTCGAAGACCCGCCGGTACTCCTCGGCCGCGGCCGCGTCGCCCAGATGGCGGGCCATCTGCTCGCCCGCGCGCAGTGCGGCCAGGTACATGCTGCCGCACACGGTCTCCGGGCCGTGGTACTCGATGTCCAGCGTGTTGTGATGGATCCCCTCCAGCAGGCCGTCCCTGTCCTTGTCCCAGGCCACCCAGGCGTACTCCAGGGCCTTCTTCGTCGCCGGCCACAGGCCACGGAGCCAGCCGTCATCGCCGCAGAGCTGCCACTCGCGGTAGACCCGCAGGACGTTACCCATCTGGCCGTCCGCGGCGGCCTCGAAGCCGTGGTCCGCCACCGTGCCGGGTGGCAGCTCCATCCGGAACTGCATGTGCCCGTCCTCTTCCCGCAGGTCCAGGGCGAAGTCGATAGTGCGCATGCCCCGCTCCAACTCCGGGAAGAGGTGGGCGATGGTCTGAGCATACGACCACACGTGTGTGCACGACCCGGGGCAGCAGCCGGCGTCGCAGTGGCAGCCCTCCCACCCGTACAGGGTCCCGTCGGTCAGGCGGGTGACGGTGGGGGTGCGCAGGATGGACATCTGACTGGAGATGGCGTCCAGGACGTGGGTGGGCACAGTGGAGGAGAAGAAGGCGTCGGCGAAGCGCCGGGTCTGGCTCTCCAGGCGGGGAAGCTCCGAGACCACATAGCGCCCCACGTCCTCGGCATCTCGCCAGCGCCCGGCCTGCCAGATCGGCCAGGTCTCCCCGGCCCCCCAGTACTTCTCGAAATTGGGCGAGTACCAGGTCAGGACAAAGGTCCTCGTGACGCTCTCGCCGGGCTGCAGAGAGACCTTCACCCCGAGCTGCGCCACATGGGCCTCGCCGTCCCCGCTTTCCAGGGGCTCCTGCGGTCCGCAGAATTCGCCCGTGGTGCCGAACCGGTCCATCAGAAGCTCGGTGGCCCGGAACCAACCGGTCTCGGCGCAGCGCAGCTCGCCGGTGAGGCCCGACCAGTCCTCCGCGCAGGCGGACGCGGGACCCGACGCATCCGCTGCCCGATCCGCCGCTGTGGGGGTGAGCAGGGCCAGCGAGCCGAAGCGCGGCGAGTCGGGAGCATGCTTCAGTGTGCGCATCGACACACCGCTGTAGCCCTCGCCCTGCACCCACTCATTCACACTCCTGCCCACCTCCGGCCAGCCCACGATGTTCTGCAGCCCCAGGGCCACCGTAGCTAGAACAGGGTCGGGGGTGGCGTTGGTGAGCCTCACATCGAAGATGGCCACCGGGATCGAGGAGTCATCCACATTCAGCGGGATGAAGGGGCTGAAAGCCTCGATGGACACGTCCACCGGGCAGGGCTCGGAGGGCACGGCGATGGACGGGTCCTGCGGCCGATCGGTGAGATCGAGGCGACAGAAGGGAAAGGCGCCGGTGAAGCTGCAGTCGGCGAAACGCAGCAGGCCGGAGCCAAAGGCCGTCGGTGGGCCGAAACCGAAGCCCCTGAACTGCTGGGCGCCGTGGGCCCAGCCCTGGTACGAGGGCTGCAGGCGCCCCTCCATGACGCGGAACACCGGTGGGCCGCCCTGCCGCCGGGCGAAGAGCGTGAAGAAGCTCATGTCCGGGCGATAGCCCTTGTTGGGGCGGTTGAAGATCTCCCAGTCCACCAGTTGGCCGCTGCCGGACAGTGAGACACAGCCGGTGCCGATGCCGCCCAGTGGGAAGGCGATCTCCCGCAGATGCTCGCCACGGTATGTCTTCTGGGGCCCGACAGAGAAGAGCTGCTCATCGGTGTAGGGGATGGGACGCCCCGCGCGGTACGGCTGGTAGTGAGACATGCAAGATCGCCTCCCTGGGCCGGTTCGGTTCAGCGGCCACATGATACCACAAAAGCCGGCGGCACCGGGCCAATCCCGGCCGCTGCCGCGGTCGCCGGCCCCTGCTCCCACTCTCCCTTGACACGGCCGCCGACTTCCGGCACGATACCCCCGAACGACAACGCCGGCCAGTTGACACCGACTTGCGAGGGATTGAGGCCATTGCTACTGACTCTTCTCGGCAGCGCGGC
>CAZXDD010000246.1:0-4696 GCA_964639415.1 uncultured Armatimonadia bacterium | reverse complement strand
GGCCATCGCCGAGGCCCGCCGGCGCGGGGGCAAGGACATCCGCCGCCGCACCAGCTACCGTCTGGGCGATCGCATCCAGATCGACTTCGGCCCCGACACCTACGGCGCCTGTCTGGCCTTCGGCCTGGATACGTCGACGCTCACCGACCTGATCGTCACCCACAACCACTCCGACCATTTCACGCCGCACGAGCTTTTCTACCGGCGCCCCGGGTTCTCGGCGGTCGCCGAGGACAGCATGCTCTCCGTGCACGGCCCGGAGGGGGTGGGCGAGGCGCTCTCCGAGCACCTGGGCGACCTGGAGACCTACCGGCTGCAGTTCCGGCAGATGGAGCTCTACACTCCCCGTGAGCTTGCCGACGGTGTGGTGGCGGTGGCGCTCCCGGCGGCCCACGCCAAGGACATCGGCGGGTCGTACAACTACCTGTTCACCATCGGGAGCCGGCAACTGCTCCTGGCCCATGATACCGGCTGGTGGGAGGACGAAGTCTGGGGGTATCTGGCCTCGCGCGGTATCGACATGGCGATCTTCGACTGCACCTACGGCGCCCGCCAGGAGCGTCGGGGGCATCTGGGAGCCCCCGATGTCGTACAGATGCGCGACACGCTGCGCGAAAGTGGCGCCCTGGCACCGGACTGCCGGGCCATCGCCAACCACTTCTCCCACAACGGCTACTGGCTGCACAGCGACCTGGAGGAGTTCTTCGGCCCGCAGGGAATCGAGGTCGGGTACGACGGGATGCAGGTCGAGATCTGAAGCGCGGCCGCAGAAGCCCGCCTTCGCCGAGCGTCTCATCCGCAAAGCGTCCGCTCCCGGTAAGGGCAGTTCGGGGAATCCCCCGGCCGAAGGTGTCATTCCGAGGGCCATGGCGCCCGGAGGGCGCGGCCCGAGGAATCTCCTGCCGTTCGAAGAGATCCTTCGCTATCCCGCTGCGCGGGGTGGCCGCCGGCCTCGCCGTCCCGCCGCCGTCATCCGCAGGCCAAAGCCGACAATCAGGGGGACCTGCCATGTACCGAGTCGATGCCTACCAGTTCGAGTCGTCCGAGGTTACCTCGCCCGGTGCCGTGGGGGTGCGCATCCAGTGGCTGATCGATGAATCCCGCGGGGCCCCGAACTTCGCCCTGCGCCGCTTCGTCATCGAGCCCGGCGGCAGTACCCCGCACCACACCCACAACTGGGAGCACGAGGTGTACGTCCTGCGCGGTCGCGGCCTGCTGGTCACCGACGGACAGCAGCGCGAGATCGGGCCGGACATGGCGATCCTCATCGAGGCCAATGAACCCCACCAGTTCTGCGCCCTGCCCGAGGGCTCCCTGGAGTTCCTGTGCATGGTACCCAACGGCCCGGCAACGGCGAAGTAGGCCTTCGGGGAGTCGCGAGTCGGCGAGTCACGAGTCGCGAGTCAACGTCAACGTCAACGTCAACGTCAACGTCAACGTCAACGGCTACGGTCCCGCAGGGCGGGAGCAACGGCGGCTACGGCGTCAACGGCTACGGTCCCGCAGGGCGGGAGCAACGGCGGCGGCGAGCCGCCTCCGGGCCGGGGTCGGCGGCTGTGTGGGCGTCCGGTCCGCGGGAGGCCGGCGCCTGCTTCCGCCGAGGAGCAATATCACCCCTATGGTTTTCGACAGTCATGCCCACATCTTCCCCGAGCAGTTGGTGGACCGGGCGATGGAGGTCTTGTCGGAGAGGTACGGCGCCGAGCCCGTGGCTCGCGCCACTCCCGCCGGACTGCTGCGGCATATGGATGAGTGCGGCGTGGACCGGGCGATGGTCGTGGGTGTCGCCACCAAGCCGACCCAGGTGGAATCCATCAACGCCTTCCTCACCGACCTGCACGAACCCCGTCTGGTGCCCTGCGGCTCCTTGCATCCGCATTCGGAGGACATCGACGGCGATGTGGAGCGCCTCATCGATGCCGGCGTCCGCGGCGTGAAGCTCCAGCCGCACTTCCAGGGCTACGGCCTGGACGATCCAGGCCTGGACCGCATCCTCCACTGCGTGGGCGAACGCCTCCCGGTGCTCATCCACGGTGGGGACGAGATCATCGCGCTGCCGGAAGTAGAGCCCACCCCGTCGCGGCTGGCAGAGCTTCACCGGCGCCACCCGCGGGTCCGGCTGATCCTGGCCCATCTCGGCGGTTATCAGCGCTGGGATGAGGTGGAAAAGTACCTGGTGGGGCAAGACGTGTTCCTCGATGCCTCGTACGTCTTCGATATCTGCTCCGATGAGCAGATTCGCCGGATTATCGCCACTCACGGGATAGAGCGCGTGGTATGGGGCAGCGACTTCCCCTGGCAGACGCAGGCCCGGGGGCTGGAAGGTATCCGGCGTCTGGGGTTCTCGGAGCAGGAAGTCGCCATGCTCCTGGGGGGCAACCTGGCGCGGCTCCTGGGCAATCCGTAGTTCGGGGAGCCCGAGCGACGCCGCAGGCTCAGTCCTCCATCCGGCGCTCCTCGCCCAGCAGGCCCCGGTAGACCTCAAGCAACGCCTCATTGGCATGACGCCACTGGAACCTCTTTGCCACCTTCTCCCGCGCAGCGGCGCCCAGTTGCGCTCGCAGGGCCTCGTCTGCAGCCAGTCTCAGCAGGCAGTCCGTCAGCCGCGAGGGCTTTGACGGCGAGAACAGCAGCGCCTCCTCGCCATCGCTGAGCACCTCCTGGGTCACCGGAAGCCGCGTGGCCACGATGGCTTTGGCGCAGGCCATGTACTCGAAGAGCTTCACCGGGTTGCAGCCCTGAACGGTATTGCGCTCCGTGGGCATCAGCGGCGCCAGGCAGATGTCCGCTTCGCGGATGAGCCCCACGACCTGCCCATGGGGGACAGGTTCCTGCAGCTCCACACACCCCTCCAGCCCCCGGCGGGCGACCAGTTTCTGCAGGGGCTTGACCCATTGGCGCCGGAGCGGCCCGACGATGCGAAGCTCAAGGGCGGGGCAGTCCGGTGCCCGAAGGGCCAAAGCCAGCGCCTCGAGCAGGAAGTCCACCCCCTGCCACGGCGCCAGTGTGCCGATGTACAGCAGCCGTACGGGGCCGGAGCGCGGCTGCGAAGGGGGCTCCCCGGGCGAGAACACCGTGAGGTCCACACCATTGGGGATAACGGTCACTCGATCGGCCTCCACGCCCCGGCGGGTCAGGTACTTCGCCGTCACGGCCGAGGGCGTGATCAGCGCGTCGGCGCAGTCGAAGGCCAATCGCTCCTGTCGCTTCAGCTTATCGATGACCTTTGGGTGAGAGCGCAGCCCGGGGAAATGGTACTTGAGCTCGATGCTGTCGACCCCGTTGACCTCGCACAGGACCGAGAACCCTCTTCGCGCCTTTTCCTCGGCCACCGGGAGCGCCGCCCACATGGTGCGGAAATGGACGACCTCGAAAGCCTCGGCCGCGAGCCTGTCCCAGACGGCTTCGCGGAACTGGACGGCGCGATCCAGAAACCCGGGGCAAGTGGGCGCGACCTGCAGGTGGCGGGCGCCGTGGTAGGTGCCTGCGGTGACCGGGGCCGGTGTGTCGGGCGAGGTGTCGGTGGGGGGAGGGGGATCGGCCGCCAGGCTGACCAAAGTCACCTCATAGGCAGCGGCGAGAGCCCCGACGAAGCTGGTCACGTGGGTGCTGGCACCCTTGGGGGCGGGGATCACATCGTAGCAGACATACAGGACGCGAGGCTGTTGGGGCATGCTCAACTGTCGTAGGTACTGGGCGCGGACGTCTCACGCGAGTCGCGATCCTGAGCGAAGACGCTGCGGTCGCTCTCATCCCAGTCGTTCCAGTAGTAGGGAACGTAGGAGGTGCCGAAGTAGCGGGTGCGTGTGTCGGTCTGCTGCGCCTGAGGGTGGCGCTGCTTGAGGCAATCGGCACAGGCAAAGCCGCCCTCCGCGACGGGGAGCGAGTGCTCGGCGCACAGCATCTTGCCGCAGAACTGGCAGTTTTGCTCCACCGTCTTGCCGCACGGGCGGAGGAGCAGGAAGCCCACTTTCGCCTGGCACTTGGACATCTGAAGCCCTCCAAATCAGACAATGTCGAGCCCGATCCGTGCGCTCTTTATCCCGCGGCTCCGGTGGACCCCGCCGTAGCCGTGAATGCCGCAATCGCCGTCGCTCCCGTCCTGCGGGACCGTTGGCCGTTGACGCCGTTGCCGTTTCCGTTGCCGTCGACGCCGTTGACGCGCGACTCGTGACTCGCCGACTCGCGACTCGCCGTCCCCTACAGACTGGCCGCGAAGATCAGGGCCGCCTTCTGGATCGGCGTGATCTCCGGGACGATGAGCACGCCCGCCACGTTGGGGCGAATCGCGCCCTTCACGCGGTACAGCTCCTCACCGTTGGCGTCGGAAATGATGGTATCGGCACCTTTCTTCTTGCCCTTGCCCAGCTTCTTGCCCGCGTCGTCTCCCAGCTTGAAGCCGTTGTCATCCGGCTTGATCTTCAGCAGCGTCGTGGACTGAGCGTCCTTGACACGGTAGCCCCCGTCCTTGGGTGCCATCCGGAACAGCTTCTTGCCCTGGGCGTCGTCCACGATGAGTTCCTGGTTCTCCACCTTGACCGAGCCGATCTTGGTCCCGGACGGGTCGTCGATCTTCACGACCTTCCCGTCGAGCTTGAGCTTGCCCAGCGTGCCCTGCTTGCCCTCCACGGTGAGGTCGGAATCGACCCCGAGATCGGAAGAGCACACGTCTGAACTCCAGTCACGAGATTCCATC
>CAZXDD010000245.1:0-11137 GCA_964639415.1 uncultured Armatimonadia bacterium | reverse complement strand
GGCAGGGCGGCGTCGCTCCCTGCCGCTTGCGGGAAGGGCCCGGAGGTAGCGTTGATCGCCGTTGGCGCGTGAATGGCCGACTCGTGCCTCGCCATCCCCGCGGACGGGTCACTGAACCGTCCGCCGGGACGGCGCCCGTATACCGGCGTCATCCACCCAGACCGCCCCGCCGCGCGGGACGATCTCGAGGTTGATCTGTCGTGCTTCGGGGTCGTCCATCGTCAGCTTCCCGGTCACGAGGGTCCATTCGGCGGCAGACGACCGCCCCACCGCTGCGTAGCGCCCCAGCCAGGAGCCGCTCTCGGAGAAGAGCGCACACTGCACCGTGGCGGATGCCCCCGGCCCGCACAGCACCCAGGCCCAGACCTCGACTTGGTCCCCGGGCCTGACGTCCGCCTTGTACCAGGACTTCAGGCCCCCGTCGGCCAAAGTGACCTGGCCGCTGCGTGCTCCGCTGTGGCTGTGGGAGCTATCGGTGCGCGCGTCGGCCCCGGCGTAGTACACCCACCCCCAAGTCTTCTCGAATCCCGGGTTGTAAAGCACATTGCCGCCCTGCGCGGCGATCTCCGTTTCGCCGAAGACGGGGATCTCTGCGAACTGAGGTGCAGAGAGCCCCAGTTGCTGCGGGGTAAGGTCGAGGTGGTGGGGACTGTCGGGGCAGAAGGCGTCGCGGAGAGCATCAAGGTAGCCAAACCCATACTGGGTGCACGGCTCGATATAGCTGCCCTCGCCAAACTCATTCCAGCACTCGACAATCACGGCGTTGAGGCGCGGGTCCACTTGACTCTTGGCGGCCTCGCACATCCGGCGGAACTTCTCGGGCCGCGGGTTGGTGCGGACCATGGCGCTGTCGCCATACCACGGGCGGGAGTCCCAACCGGGGGATACCGGAACGATGTAGGGGAGCACCCCGTCGCCTCTGGCGACCTGCCAGGTGCTCTCATAGCCGCTGACCATGGTGTCATAGGGCGCCTGATTCTGGCCTTCAGGGACGTTCACGCCGGCGTAGTTGTAGGCGGAGATGGCCGCAAAGCCCGCTGCTTTCAGTGTCTCCTGTTGCTGATGATGGAGGGCGACGGGGTAGATGTCGGCGCCGGCCTCGGCGCTGATCTTCCGCCACATTTCGGCCGATCCCGGGACGCCGAAGCTGTCTATGAACCGTAGTGGCCTGGATATGAAGACGACCGGGCGACCCTCGAAGCGAAGATAGTTGCTCCGGGCGAAGTACCGGTCCCGCAGCGTGCGCCCCAGGAGCAGCATCTGCTCCTCGGTGTAGGCTTCGTCCGACCGCTCTTCGTTGCACCAGAAGATGGCAAAGTCGATCAGGTCACGGTACCTTGCTCTCAGGAAGCCTAGCTCCAGGGCGTTGTTGTGCTCGTGGACCGAGCCTGTGGTGTGGTCGTAGTACCAGTCGAAGGCCCAGTAGTCGATGCCGTGTTCCACCGCCCACTTGATGTGCCAGTCGGCCACCTCCGGCTCGCCGTCGCGATAGTAGCCCAGCAGCGGGTAGGGATGGTGGTAGCGGGCCATCGGGACCCAGCGCATGGCGTTGAAGTGGCCGGGGAAGTAGTAGCAGCCCACAAGGAGGGGGCTCTCCACCGGTTCCGGGACCGGGACGGGGTACTGCTGCTGGGCGGAGGCGGGGGGAAGGGAGAAGAGGCACAGCAGGACGACGACCGCTCTGCGGAACAGACGAGGCGCCATGGTAGCTCGTACCTCCGACGCGAGGAGATGAGCCCGGCAGACAGTAGGAGGCGCTTCGGGAGCGGCACGAGGGCCGCTCCCGAAGTGCTCTTGCCGGGCGCCCGAGGGGTCCGTCTACTCAGCCTCGCCCGAGCAGCGGCTCGCCTGTGGCGGGGCCTGCATGCTCTGGCAGCGCTGCAGGGCGGCGGCGATAAGGCCGGAGAACAGCGGATGGGCACGGTTCGGGCGCGACTTGAACTCCGGATGGAACTGAGAAGCGATGAAGAACGGGTGTCCCGGCAGCTCGATGATCTCCACCAGGTCGCCCTGGGGGGAAGTGCCGGAGAAGCTGAGGCCGTGCTGGGCCAGGATGTCCCGGTACTGGTTGCTGACCTCCAGCCGGTGCCGGTGTCGCTCGGAGACCATCTCGGCGCCGTACAAAGAAGCGGCGAGAGTGCCCTCGGCCAGCTTGCAGTCATAGGCTCCCAGGCGCATGGAGCCCCCCAGCTCGGTGATGTACTCCTGCTCCTTGAGGTACACGATCACCGGATGCGGGGTCTCCGGGTCCACCTCACGGGTGTGGGCGCCTTCAAGGCCGCAGGCGTGGCGCGCGAACTCGATCACCGCCATCTGCAGGCCCAGGCACAGGCCCAGATACGGGATGCCGTTCTCGCGGGCGTAGCGGACCGCCGCGATCTTGCCCTCGATGCCGCGGTTGCCGAACCCCCCGGGTACCACGACGCCGTGCACGTCGGCCAGGTGGGCCTCAGGCCCATCCTCCTCGATGCACTTTTCCGAGTCAACGTACTTGATGTTCACCCCGCAGTCGTGGGCGATGGCCCCGTGGCGGACGGATTCGGTGACCGAGAGGTAGGCGTCGCGCAGGTCCATGTACTTGCCGACCATGGCGATGGTGACCGAGCCCTCGGGGTGGTTGACGCGGTCGACCATGGCCTGCCAGTCCTGCAGATTCGCAGTCCGTGGCTCGAGGCCGACCGTGCGTGTCACCAGATCGCCGAGGCCCTGGGCCTCCAGGGTCAGCGGGATCTCGTAGAGACTCCCCTCGGTGTCCTGGTTCTCGATGACGCTGCTGGCAGGGACATTGCAGAACAGCGCGAGCTTCTCCCGCTCCACCTTGGTCATCGGTTTGGGCGTGCGCGCCACGATGATGTCGGGCTGAATACCCACACTGCGCAGCTCCCGCACGCTGTGCTGTGTGGGTTTGGTCTTGAGCTCGCCGACTGTGTTGACGAAGGGTACCAAGGTCACGTGGATGTAACACACGTTCTGGGGCCCCTCGTCGATTCGCATCTGACGGATGGCCTCGAGGAAGGGCTGGCCCTCGATGTCGCCCACCGTGCCGCCGATCTCCACGATGCAGATGTCGGCCTCGTACTTGCGGGCGCACAGGCGGATGCGGGTCTTGATCTCGTCGGTGATGTGCGGGATGACCTGGACGGTGTGGCCCAGATAGTAGTTGCCGTCCCGCTCCTTGCGGATGACCTCGCCGTAGACCTGCCCGGTGGTGATGTTCGATTCCTGCCCCAGGGGCTCGTCGACGAAGCGCTCGTAGTGCCCCAGGTCCAGGTCGGTCTCGGCGCCGTCGTCGGTGACGAAGACCTCCCCGTGCTGGAACGGGTTCATCAGGCCGGCGTCGACGTTGATGTACGGGTCGATCTTGAGAATCCCGATCCGGTACCCGCGGTTCTTGAGCAGTCGGCCCATGGAGGCGGTGGTGATCCCCTTGCCGATTCCTGAGACGACGCCACCGGTTACGAATACGTACTTGGTCATTGGGTCAGCCCTTCTCGTGGTTTGTGCTACATCCGTGCATTGTCTTCGTCGTCGGGGGCGGAGGCGTCAAGGTCCTCGTCCGGCAGCGCGAAGTCGTCGTCGGGCAGCAGAAGGTCGTCCTCCTCCGTGGCCCGGCCGCCGGCGCCCTCTGTATCCGGCGGAGCAGAGGCCTCCGGGGCCGCGGGGACAGCCGGCGGGGCCGGCACAGGAGGCTCCGGCGGCACAGGAGGCTCCGGCGGCACGGGAGGCTCCGGCGGCACGGGAGGCTCGGCCGCGTCCGGGGGCGCCGGTGTCGGCGGCTCGGCGGGCGCCTCAGTCGCCACCGTGCCTGCCGCCCGCTCCAGCGGGGCCTCGTCCTTGACTTCGACCTCCAGAACGGTGGCCCCATGGCGGACCTCGTCCATCTGCTCCCGGAGCTTGGCGACCTCAGCCGTCAGCGCTTCCACAGTCTTGCAGGCCGCGATGATGTCGGCGTTGGCGACCTTATCTCGTCCGTAGAGGGCGAAGACTTTCTGGCCGATCTCGAGAAGGGCCGAGTCACGCTGCGAGTTGAGCTTCTTCATCTGTCCGGACAGGCGGCTGATCTCGGTGTGTGTGTCCACGGCGACGGCGATGTTGTCTACGCCCTTCTTCCCCCACCGCGCCAGGTCGCTGCCGACGCGTTTGACATCGTTGAGAAAGTCTGCCATGTGAGATCATGCTCCTTGCCGAGGTGTGGTCGCAGTCCCAGGCGCTGCCGATCGTGTCGGTGGCGGTGCTCGCCCACCACGGCGACACGTGCCGGCGGTGCGCCGGCGGTAGCCGGAGATGCTGTGTGCCCACGGGTTTTCGTCCGCGTCTAGTCTGCCTTGTAGTCCCTTCCTACCGTGACCAGGATCGTCGCCCCCTCCGGGGCCACGAGGTTATTGTCCTGAATGAGCCCGGCCTTTGGCACCTCCAGCACGTCCCGCAGCTCCTCGGCCGCCTCACGGCCCGCCGGGCGATAGCGGATCTCCGTTCTGCTGTGGTCGAACGCCTCGGCGTTGCCCGTAGCGGTGACCGTCGCCCCTTGATCTTGGATTCTCCTCGCGACCGAACGGGCCACGCCGGCTCTCCCCGACCCATTCAACACCGCCACAGTGCACTCCTTCAGCGGCTTTGCCCGGGGCAACGACCCCTCGGCGGCCAGGAACCCGTCGATCTTCGTCATGATGGTCTCGACTGCGCCGTCCTCGATCCGCGAGTAGTACACTCCGTGGGACGGCGCCGACACGACGGGGACGGTCAGCGTCAGTATGTCGTCCGCAGACATGCCGGCCATCGCCGGGAGCAGCGAGGCCGCCTGGCCCGCCGTGATGGAGGTGTCCATCTTGCGCAGGATGTGGGAAGCCGCCTTGAGCAGGGCCGGCAGGTTGCCCGGGCGTACGTGCTGCTTGATGGCCGCCTTGACGAACTGCTGCTGACGCTCGGCACGCTTCAGGTCGCTGTCCCTGCGGTAGCGGACAAAGCCGATGGCCTGCTTGCCGGTGAGCTCCTGCCTACCGGGCTTGAGGTGGATGTGCAGCTTGCCGGCATTGTCGTCGTAGTTCATCCCCCGCCCGCGGCGCTCGACATCCTCCACCTCGACCTCCACGGGGCCCAGGGCATCGACGACCTCCACAAAGGTCTCGAAATCCAGCTTGGCATGGTGCTCCAAAGGGTGCCCCAGCACGCCTTCCACCGTCCTGCGCAGGAGCTTGACGCCCCCGAAACGGTAGGCGTGGTTGATCTTGTCCCTGCGATGCCCGGGGATGTCGACCTTCGTGTCTCGCGGGATGGAGAGCAGGACGGCTCGATGGGTGTGCGTGCTGAAGTAGCCGATCATGACGCAATCGGCGCGCCCGCGGTCCTCCCGGTCGTCGGCACCGACCAGCAGGACGCGCAGGGTGTCCCCGCGGGCCAGCAGGCCGATGGGCGGGGCGCTGAGCAAATGCGGCCGTGCGGCGCCGGGACGCGCGGGCGACTGTGGATTGCCCATGGCGTCGCGGACTCCCGCCACTGTCCCGACCGACAGCAGCGCCAGCAAGAACACCAGTAATCCGTCGATGGGTGCGGTACGCCGTGCCATGATAGCGTGGTCCCTTGTCGGCCGCCGTGTTCTGTGCCGTCAGCGGACCCCGGCCGACGGCCCTCGCCCTGTTCAGCCACTCGGTTTTCGCGGCGTGTCGCCTGCTGCGTACAGGCCGTGCTTGCGCACGTAGGCCTCCACCGCATCGTCCAGCAGGTACCTGGTGGACGCGCCGCGCGCCAGGGCCTCGCGGATGGCGGTGGACGAGACGTCGAACCGCGGCGCCTGCAGCACGGCGACCATCTGCGCGCGGCGGGGGCCGAGAGCCTCGGTCAGGCGATCCAGGCAGAAGCCGGGCCTGGCCACCGCGACCACCCGGGCTTCGCGGAGGATGGCCTCGGCCTCGTACCAGTTTGGAAGATCAAGCGCGGCATCGGCGCCGACGATCCAGTAGACGGGGTCGAAACCTTCGGCCGCCAGCTCGCGCACGGTCGCTATGGTATACGACGGGCCCTGACGGTCCAGCTCACGCCGTGAGACGCAGAAACACGGATGCGTCGCAGTGGCCAAAAGTGCCATTGCGTAGCGGTGTTCCGGATCGGTGACAGGCTCCGTGAGCTTGTGAGGCGGACGTGCGCTGGGGACGAAGACAACGCGGCCTAGGTCGAGCTGTTCGCGGGCGTGCTCGGCGAGCAGGAGATGACCGACGTGAATAGGGTCGAAGGTGCCTCCGAGCACTCCGATGGGCTCACGCCGGGTCGCCGCATTGCGTTCACTATCCATCGGGCCTCGATTGTAGCACAAAGGCATGGGGGCAGGGAAGGGGAAACGGGCAGGTGCGGGCGGCGGTGCGGAGGCGGTACCCCGGGGCGGCGCGGTACGTGGACGCGGTCTGAAGGCGTCTGGTCCCGGGCGCTCCTGACACTCTGCGGCTGCGCCGCTCCGATGCCCTCCTGTCCGATGGACCGCTCTTGTCGGCCCCGCACTGCACAGAGGTGGCCCCCTACCTCCGGCGAAGTGTGTCCGGGCGGGCCCGCGATCCAGGGTCGCGGAGGTGTTCCTCATGCGCGCGCAGCGTCTGAGAGCGTCCGCAGGCCACACAGCACAAGGCAGCTCCCGCCGCTGTGGGGCTCGCCGCAGCGAACGGACGCCGTGAGAAGCGGACGGCAGCGAGATGGGGAGGCTCACTCAGAGCGTTACCGAGCCGCTCGGGACCCGCGCCCCGGAGCACGGGCCGCCCCGTCGCGAGCGGCCGACACTACCGGAGGGAATGACCATGGACCGAGACAGACTCAGCGACGGCCTTTGCTCGCCGCAGATCGAGATCGAGGCCCGGCAATTGCCGGGCACGGTCTGTCGTCTGGGCGGCGCCGACTGCCCGCTGATCGACGAACAGGCCGCCCGGGCCGTGCTGAATGCCGTGAAGGCCAATCCGGCCGTCGCCATCCGCCTCACTTCGGATGCCGACAGCATCCCGCACCACTCGCGCCTCACCCCGGAGGACTACGCCGAAACGGACACTCAGGACGCGCTGAACCGCAAGCGCGACTTGGACGTACTGCAGCGCCTGGGCCTGCTGCCCGGCGATACCCGCCGGGCGCGTTACCTCTACGACCTGCTGTTCCACCGCATCGAGACGCTACGCGGCATCTGCGCCCATGATACGCCGGGCTGGGAGGGCTGTCCTTTGGCCCGGAGCGGGGCCTACGAAAGCGTTCGCCAGCAGGGCTTCAGCGCCGTGGTCTACCTGCGGCCGCAGGAGGAAAAGGACGAGTACCGCCGTCGCAGCGCGAAAGTCGCGGCGGAGGGCGACTGCATCAGCGTGCGCGCGCACCACTTCATGTGCATGGCCTGCTGGTACAATGGGGGCGAGCACGGCGGCGAGCGACCGGAGGACACGATCTACGAGATCTGGGAGCGCATCCGGCGCGAGCCCGATGTGCCGGTGCGGATCGTGGAGGGCTGCTGTGACGCCTGCGACTGCTGCGACGGGTTCCATCCGGCAACCACACGCTGCGTCCACGCCGGGGGCCTGATCCGCGACCTCAAGAAGGACCTCGATGTGCTGCAGAAGGTGGGGCTCAAGCCGGGAGCGGTCCTGCCGGCCCGCCAGTTCATCGAGCTGATGTTCGAGAGGATCGCGACAACGGTGGAGGTCTGTGGCTACGGCGACGGCGTGGTGCGCTCCAATGAATGGGCGATCTGCAGCGGGCCAGAGGGTAACGAGGGCTACGAACGCAGCCGCGAGACGGGGATGCTCGGGTAGGTTCTGCGCCCGCAGGGCCCGCCGGGGGTGGGGAATGCCCGGGGCCGGTGACGCCCTCCCCCGGCCGCTCCTGCGGTGCTCCGTATCTCCGTGTCCAGTCGTCTCCGCAATCCGCCGTTGGCGGTGTACTCCGCCGTTCTCCGTGTTGGGGCGTGTGCCGTTCTGCGTGGAACTCCGTGCTCTCCGTGTCTCCGTGGTCTGCCGTCGCCGCTAGCCTCGGCCGTACTCCGCCGCGGTCTGTATCATCGCCACATAGTTGCGGACCGTCAGGTCGGTGAGCACCTGCGTGTAGGGTGATGCGGTGGGGCAGAGGATGAACCCTCCGCCCGGTGCGCCGTCGTCGATGGCTCTCTTGACGGCATCCAGGAGCCGGGGGGTGGGCATGGCGTAGATGTCGCCGGTCTGGATGTTGCCATCGAGGCAGACGCGGTCGCCGATGCGTCGCTTGGCTTCAGGCAGGGGCACGTCGCCCATGGGCGGGGGCTCGATAGGGTGCAGGATGTCGGCGATGCGGGCGATGTCGTCCAGTATGGCGCCCAGAGTGCCGTGGCAGTGGACGTGGAGGAGGCCTCCGGCCCGGTGGATGCGGTCGATGATGGCCTTCTCCGGCTCGACGCAGAACTCGATGAAGTCCCGGCGTCCGTGCAGGGGTGGGGTGATGTACTCCTGACCGAGGGTGGTGAAGATCGGTCCGACACCGGCGGCGAGGATGGCCTCCAGGCGGTCGAGGATGCGCTCCAGGAACATCTGCAGGAGCCGGTGGATCGCGCCGCGCTGCTCGATGCTCCAGACCGCCAGCAGGTCTGACCCCATCAGGTCACGGACATCGCCGATAGGGTTCTGGCCTGCAGAGGCGTTGACGACGCCCCTGTCGCCGACACGCTCCTGCAGGGCGAAGAACCCGGACGCGTCGACGTGCTCCAAAGGCACGTAGGGCACCGACAGGACTTTCTCTACGTCGCCGAGGGACTTGACGGCGAACTCCACTTGGTACCCCGGGAGCCCGCGCTTGCTGGAAAGGTGCCGGGTGCGCAGGTCTCCGCGCGGCGTGTGCCACGTGGTGATCGTCTCGACCCAGTCCGGGTGGTCGATCTGCTCGGCCTCGGTGGGGACCGTGGTCTGCGAGAGGAACGGACCCGAGGGGGGCGCCCAGCTCGCGAAGTAGTCGCCGTACTCCTGTACGGCCTCGATGACCGGGGCGTAGCTGCGATCCCGGGATTGTACCCAGGCGTCATCCCAGACGGGGACGCCGCAAATGTGGATGGGCAGCTCTCCGGGATCGCCGAGGCGCATGGCACACAGCAGACGCTCGCGGGAGGTCATCGGCACCACCTGAGGAATTGGGTTTGGTCGGCCGGCGAAAGGACGGCGCAATGCACGCAACCGCGGGAGACGCACTCATCCGACAGATATCCACCTACCTTCCCCCTGCGCACGGCTTGACCTTCTGGTGGCTCGGCCAGCACAGCGTGGTGCTCAAGCTCGGCGGGCGGGTCTTGTACTTCGATCCGTACCTGGCCCCGAGCCCGGCGCGCCGCACCCCTCCGCTGCTTCTCGGCGAGCAGGTAACCAACGCCGATCTGGTCCTGTGTAGCCACGACCACTCCGACCACATCGACCCCGAGGCCATCACGCCCATCGCCGCCACAACTGCCCCGGTGGTGTTCGTTGCCCCGAGACCCGCCCGGGAGCGCATGCTGAGCCTTGGCGTGCCGGCTCAGCGGCTTCTGTGTCTCGACGACGGGGACAGCGAGGACGTGGCGGGGGTGAAGATCACCGGCATCAAGGCCGCTCACGAGTTCTTCGACTACCAGGAGGGTATCGGGCACCCGCACATGGGGTATGTGGCGGAGGCCGATGGCTGTGCGGTGTACCACTCCGGAGACACGCTCTGCTACGAGGGGTTGTTGTCGGCCCTCGCGAGATGGAACCTGACGGTGGCGTTTCTCCCGATCAACGGGCGCGACGCCCGCCGCTACCGCAGTGGCTGTATCGGGAACATGACGTACCAGGAAGCGGTGGACCTGGCCGGCGCCCTGCGGCCCCGGCTTGTGGTGCCCACGCACTACGACATGTTCGCCGGCAACTCCGAGGACCCGGAGCTCTTCGTGGACTATCTGGACGCCAAGTTCCCGGGGCAAGCCTGCTGGGTGGGTGAGCCAGGCGTACCCGTGGACGTCGCCTGACCGCCGCCTGGGGAGCACAGCCCCGGGCTGCGGCGCCGCGGTCATCAACAGGAGATCACGCACTAGGGATATGCACTTCCCGCTGGACTACGAAGCTGAGATCGATGCCCCCGTCTTCGAGCACGAGTTGGGGCCGTGGTTGCCCGAGGCCATCTTCGACTTCCACTCCCACGTCTATCGCCCCGAGGATGTGAGCTACACCAAGAAGCAGAGTCGCAATCCCTCGATGCCCGTGGTCTGCGAGTCCTACCCGCTGGAGAACTACCTGGACTCGATGGGCAGGCTCTTCCCCGGCAAGACCCTGCATGCGCTCCTTTTCAACACCATCGACCCCAACATGGACCTCTCCGTGCAAAACGGGTACCTGGCGCAGGTGGCACAGGCCGAGAACCTGCATGCCCTCATGCTCGGGGGCGTGTGTGATGACGAGGCGAAGCTGGAGGATGACCTGCGGGCCGGGGGGTTCCTGGGCCTCAAGCCCTACTGGAGCTATGTGACCTGGAAGTCGCAGGCGGATGTGACCTTGGAGGACATGATCCCTCCGGCGCAGCGTCGGCTCGCCGACCGCCTGGGCCTGATCCTGATGGTGCACATCCCGCGGCTGGACCGGCTGGCCGACCCGGTGAACGTCGAAGGGCTCAGGAGGCTGTGCGTCGACTGCCCGGGGGCGAAGGTGATCATGGCTCACTTCGGCAGAGCGTATTTCCCGGAGGCCGTCGGCGACCTGCAGGACCTGCCCTCCTACGAGAACCTGCTGGTCGACTGCTCTATGGTGCAGGACTGGGAGGTCTGCCAGATCATGATCGACACCTTTGGCCCCCGGCGCATCCTGTTCGGTCTGGACATGCCGGTGGCCCAGGAGAAGGGCAAGCTGCTCTCGGCCAATGGGCAGCGGCACTTCTTCACCAAGCGCGTGCACCCCTGGAGCATCAACAACTCCGCGGGCAGCTACAAGATGCGCTGCACGTTCTATGCCTACGAGATCGTGCGGGCCTTCAAGAAGGCCGCCGAGCGCGAAGGCCTCTCGCCCGACGATGTACGTGACGTGTTTTGCGACAACGCCCTGCGTCTGGTCTCGGAGGTTGAAGCAGGCCTGAAGCGATAGCCGCAGGGGACGGGACGGCCGCGGCGCGTGGTTCGCGGCGCGTGACGGCAGCGGCGGCCGCGCATGCCGCGACGTTT
>CAZXDD010000244.1:2066-11138 GCA_964639415.1 uncultured Armatimonadia bacterium | reverse complement strand
CGCCGGCACCGATGGCACAGCCGCCGTGCCTTCGCCCGGCGGGTCACAGCGCGACGCCCTGAGCGTCACTACTGCGCCGACAGTGCCATGTCGGCGGCTTCGTCGGCCATGCCCGGGGCGTGTCGGCGGGCGCGCATCAGAGCCTCTCGGGCGGCCGTCGCGGCGGCCTGACGCTCGCCCAGGTCACGCGACGTGCGCGCCACCGCCAGGAGCCGCATGATCAGCCCCGGCTGGTCCTCGAGATCCCGGCTGAGTCTGAGGCTCTGCTGATAGTGCTCCAGCGCCGTGGCCGGGTCACCTTCGGCGGCACCGACGTTCCCCAGCTCGAACAGCGTATTGCTCACACCCCAGGCCTGGTGCCGCGGGTCCTCGAGGTCCAGCGCGGCCCGCAGATGCGTGCGGGCCTCGTCGTAGCGCGCGCCCTCGCAGGCCATGCGCCCAAGGGCGCGGAGGCACTCCGCCTGCCCCCAGTTGCTGCCTATCGCCGTGTAGGCGTCAAGGCACTCGTGGATCACCGCTTCGCCGTGGACGGTGTCTCCCATCATATGCAGGAGGCAGCCGCGTTCCATCAGGGCCCACAGGCGGCAGGCCTCATCCTCGTGTTGCCCGGCCGCACAGGCCTCCAGGGCCTGCTGCACCAGGACATCGGCCTCGGAGAGTCTCCGCGCCAGCTTGTGCCCGACGGCCAAGGCGATGAGCAGCCGGGCGGCGGCCAGCTCGTCTCGCTCGAGCCGGGCGGCGTGGACCGCACGCTCCAGCCACGCAATGCCCTCGGTCGCCGACCCCGCCAGGTTGAAGATGGGCCAGTAGCAGCGCATCAGGCGCAGGATGATGCCGTTCTCCTCGTGCTCCTGGGCCCAGCCCAGTGCCGTCCGGACGTTGTCCAGCTCCGCTTGCGCGCAGGCGAGGTCCGCGGGGCTGCCGTGCAGGTCCAGATGCTCGGACGCCTCGGTCAGGTGCCTGGCGGCGCGGCCCGTGAGCGTGTCCAGCTCGCCTTCCAGGCGCTCCAGGGCATAGGCCCGGACCAGTGGCAGCATGCTGTAGCGAGTGCGGTCGCCGATGGCCTCACTTTGCAGGAGCGACTTGTCCTGCAGGCTCTCCAGATGCTCGGCGGCGTCGGCCCGCTCACAGACGGCCACGGCCGCGTCCGCAAACAGGCCGCCACGGAACACACCGACGGAGTAGAACGTGCGGGCCTCCTCCGGCGGCAGCAGCCCCACCGACCACTCAATGGTGGCCTCGATGCTCCGTTGCCTCGGGGCCAGATCACGGCTGGCGGACTTGAGCTGCACAGGCCTGTTGCTGAGACTCTCATGCAGCTCGGCACAGGTCATGTGCGCCAGGCGCGCCGCCCCCAGCTCGATCCCCAGCGGCAGACCCCCCAGGTCGGCGCAGATCGGTGCCACCCACCGGGTCTCCGTCTCATCCAGGGGGGCTCCCCGGGCGGCGGTGGCCCGGTAGCAAAAGAGCCGGAAGCTGTCGGCTGTGGCCTGATCCTCCGGGGGGTCTGAAGCATCGGGCAGCTCCAAAGGCGCCAGTTGCACCACACCCTCGGCCCGTAGCTGAAGCCGTTCTCGCGATGTGACCAGACACTTCAGTCCCGCCGCACCCTGCAGGAGCTGGGCGATCGCCGGAGCGGCCTCGATCACGTGCTCGAAGTTGTCCAGGAGCAACAGGAGGTCCTTGCGCGACAGGGCCTGTGCCAGCGGAACCGTGGGATCGGCCGCATCTCCCGGCAGACTGATGCTCAGCGCCGAGGCGATGGCCTCGGGCACCGCCGCCGGGCTGCCGATGTCCGCCAGCTCTACCAGCCAGACCCCGTCGCTGAAGTCGTCCAGGCACAACTCACCGATCCGGTGCAGCAGCCGTGTCTTGCCCACCCCGCCCGGACCGGCGAGGGTCACCAGTCTCGTGCCGTGGCGGATGAGCAACTCCTCCACCCGGGCGATCTCCCGGCTCCGGCCCACGAACTCGTCCACGGCTACGGGGAGATTGGTGGGGAGGCTGTCGGCGGAGCGGATGAACACGGAGGCCGGGGGCGGAGCGCCTGACGGCAGGGCCAGCAGCAGCCGGACCGGGCGCACCACATCCCGCAACACGTGGGGGCCCAGCTCGATCAGCTCCACTGCGGCGCGGAGGTCCGGTTCCGCCAGGTCCAGCGCGGTCTGGGAGACCAAAGTCATGCCACCCGTGGCGGCCTGCAGGATCCGGGCGGCGGTGTTGACCGGCCGGCCCAGCAGGTCATCGCCGGACAAAAGCACCTCCCCGGCATGCACCGCCCCCCGAACCCGCACAGGGTCCACACCCTCCGGCCACTCCGTCACTGCCAGCGCCTGCTGAATCTGCACCGCGCACCGCACCGCGTCGCCGGCACGCTCGAAAGCCACCAGGAAGCCGTCACCCAGCGTCTTGACCTCGCGGCCTCGATGCCGCTCGATGCAGCCACGCACCACGCGGTCGTGCAGTTGCAGCACCGGCTCGAACCCGGCCCCGTGCTTCTCCCAGCGCCTGACGGAGCCCTCGATGTCTGTGAACAGGATGGCGACCGTCTGAGTCGGTCTCGGCTGACCTGCGTCCCACGTCATCGCGGCGGTAACTCCCTGTCCCGGACGTCCCGGCGCGGGAAAAACGCCCCGCACTCGTCGGTGCTCCGACACTCTACATACACTATATACATTCGCCGTCGCAAGGCGCCCCCCTCCCGAGCGTCGGGATAGAGCGCTCCGTGCATCCGCCGTCCCGATGGTGTATGATGGCGCTCTGTCGACCCGCACGCCCGTGCCGTCCCTCCGACCGCCTGGAGGCTCTCGGTATGCGGCCACCGCCGCCGGGGCACCGGCAACGGCCACCTTGCCATGCGAACGGAGGGGCGGTTGCACCTTGGTCCACCTGCCCATCGCGCACGTCGATATCCCCACCTACGTGATCCCCCTGATCGGGCTGCTCATCGGCGCCATCGGAGGCTTCTTCGGCGTCGGCGGCGGCTTCCTCCTCACCCCGCTGCTCCACGCGCTATTCGGCATCTCCTATCCCGTCGCCGTGGGCTCCGGGCTGAGCCAGATGGCCGGCCTCAGCGCCTCCGCCAGCGTCCGCCACAGCTATCTGGGCGGCATAGACTATCGCCTGGGGCTACTGTGTCTGGTGGGGGCCGCCCTCGGGGCGGAGCTGGGCGCCCAGGCCCTGGATGGGCTGGATGCCTGCGGCACGGTGCGTATCGGAGCGGCCCCGGTGCCGGTGGAGGCGCTGGTGATGGGGGCGGCCTACACGATCGTCCTCACATGGATCGCCGCGCGAGTACTCCAGGAGAGCCGCGCCACGCGGGACGCACGGGACGGCACAGACGAACCCCACACCGCCATCGCCGACCGACTCCGCGCACTGAGACTGCGGCCCTGCATCGCCCTGCCCGCCTCGGGCATCGCGTCCATCTCCGTGTGGGGAATCGTGGCCGTCAGCTTCGTCAGCGGTCTCGTCAGTGGGTTCCTGGGTGTGGGCGGCGGGTTCATCATGATGCCGGCCATGATCTACGCCATCGGCGTCCCGACGGTGGTGGCCGTGGGCACCAGCCTGTTTCAGATGGTTTTCGTGTCAACCTACGGCGCCTTCAGCCATGCGCTGAAGGGCAACGTCGACCCGGTACTGGCGCTCCTGCTGCTGCTGGGCTCGGTAGTGGGCACACAGGTCGGCGCCGGCCTCACCCGACGCTTCGATCCGGCCCGGGTCCGTGCCGCCTTTGCCTACTTCATCTTCCTGGGGGTCGCGCTGGTCGTGGGCAAGCTGGTGCAGACCCTGGTAACGGCGGGGTAGAGGCGGGGTAGAGGCGGGGTAGAGGCGGGGTAGAGGCAGGGTAGAGGCAGGGTAGAGGCAGGGGAGAGCCACTGGTGCAACCCGTGGAAGGCAAGCCCGCCACCTCTCGTCGTTGCCGTTGACGTCGCCGTCTGCCCCGAAGGGGCAGGGTCCACGGGTCTCACCCGTGGCTATTGTGTGTTACCCCTTCGGGGTAGACGGCGACGGCGAACCGCGACGGCTCAACGACACACGACAACGGCGGCGGGGTACAGGCCCCCGCCCTACAACGGCCCACGCCCCACAACGGCCGCCGCCGGCGCCGCTTTCGGTACCCTTGACAGCACCATAACCTCCTCATAACCATCGTCCACTAGGCTGAGAGCGAGTGCCCGGTGGACAGAGCATGGGAAGGGATCGGGCTCGGGCGAACCAACCTGCACGCGGCCGGTCGGTGCCGCCCGGGCTCCAGGTAGCAGATATGGCCAAGGTTGTGATCGTCGAAGACGAGCGCAGTATCGCCGACTCCGTGGCCTACACCCTCAAGCAGGAGGGCTTTGAGGTGGTGGTGGCCTATGACGGGCCCAATGGGCTGGCCGAGGCCCTCGGCGCCAAGCCGGACCTGGTCGTCCTGGACCTGATGCTGCCCGGCATGGACGGCCTCGACGTCTACCGCGCCCTGCGCCGGCATTCCTCGGTGCCGGTGATCATGCTCACGGCCAAGGCCTCGGAGAGCGACCGGGTGGCGGGGATTGAGCTGGGCGCCGATGACTACATCGTCAAGCCCTTCTACATGCGGGAGCTGGTGGCGCGGGTGAAGATGGTGCTGCGCCGGGCGCAGGGACGCGTCGTGCAGGACGAGGAGGTCCTCAGGGTGCGGGATCTGGTGGTGGACGGGGCCCGGCGGCTGGTCACCGTGGGGGAGCGCGAGGTTCAGCTCTCACCCCAGGAGTTCGCCCTGCTACACTGTCTGGCCCGCAACCGCGGCCGCGCCCTGACGCGCACGGTTATCCTGCAGCAGGCCTGGGGCGAAGCGGACTACATCGACGAGCATACGGTGGATGTGCACATCCGTTGGCTGCGCCAGAAGATCGAGGACGATCCCGGCAATCCCAGGCGCATACTGACCGTGCGCGGCGTGGGCTATAGACTGGCGGAATAGGCTATGGGACTGAACCTGCGATGGCGGATCGCCGGGGCATACGTGGCGCTGATCGCGGCCCTGCTACTGGGCCTGGGCCTGTACCTGCGTGAGGCCTATCGCCGCGATGTGCGGCAGGCTTCGGTCACACGCCTGGCGGACGAGTGCGGGCTGGTGCGGGAGGTGATCGGCGCCGCCGGGGACGCGCAGGCCGTCGAGGCGATGGTGCGGCGCATGGCCGCCGCGGGCAGGATGCGGATCACGATCATCGCGCCCGACGGCGCGGTCCTTGCCGACAGTCAGGCCGACGCGCGGCAGATGAGCAGTCACCGGGGGCGCCCCGAGATCGATCAGGCCGTGCGCGAGGGTCTCGGAGTGACCATCCGGGGGAGCACCACGGTGGGGCAGGAGCTCCTGTACGTCGCCCAGAGCATCGGCCCTACGGAGCCCATCGTCCGGCTCGCGGTGCCGATGGGCGACGTGCGTCGCGCCTGGGCGGCCCGGGCGCGCGACATCAGCCTCGCGGCTCTCGTCGCCCTGATCGTCGCCGCTCTGCTGGCGGTGCGTCTCTCCGTGGGCACCACGCGCGCGGTTGCGGACCTGGCCCGCACGGCGCGCCGCCTGGGCGAAGGCGACCTCACGGCCCGAGCCCACGAGGAGGGCGACGGGGAGCTTGCCGCACTCGCCCGGACGCTCAACTCGATGGCCCGCAACCTCGCTCTCAGTCAGGAGCAGCAGCAGAGAAGCACCGCTCACCTGCGCTCGATCCTCGCCCAGATGTCCGACGGCATACTGGTGCTCTCGCCCGACGAGGAGATCGGTATCTACAACGCCGCCGCGGGCCGGCTGCTGGGCACGCCCCCGGAGGCCGCTGTGGGGCGCAGGCTCTCGGAAGTGGCCATGGACTACGAGGTGCAGGAGCTGGCGCGGCGCACGCTACGGCTGCAGACTCCCGGACAGGCGCGGCTCGGGCCGGGACGCGACACCGATCGGGCCGTCGTCGCCGCCGCCACACCCGTGACCTCTCCCGGCGGCGAGCTCATCGGCGTGGTCATCGCCCTGCGCGACATGGCGCAGATCGAGCACATCCAGCAGGTCAGGCAGGATTTCGTCGCCAATGCCAGCCACGAGCTTCGCACGCCCGTGGCCGCTATCCGCGCTCTGGCTGAGACACTCAACAGCGGGGCCATCCATGACCCCGAAGCGGCCCCGGGCTTCCTGGGCCAGATCGTGCAGAACACCGAGAACCTGTCGCGGCTGCTGGACGACATGCTCACCCTGGCTCGCTACGAGAGCGTGGAGGCCGCGGCCCGGCGCGGCCCGCTGTCGGTCGCGGACGCGATGGCTCAGGCGGCGGCGCGGCTCGGTCCCCAGGCGGACGCCAAGAGCATCAGTATCGGCATCCAGGTTCCCCCGGACCTCCAGGTGTTCTGCCGGGAAGAAAGCCTCATGGAGGCACTGGTCAATCTCATCGACAATGCGGTGAAGTACACCCCTGAGAGCGGTCGCGTGAGCCTCGCCGCCGCAGCCATCAACAGCCACGTGCAGCTCACGGTCACCGACACGGGCCCCGGCATCCCCGCTGCGCATCGGCAGCGGGTCTTCGAGCGCTTCTACCGCGTGGATCGCGCCCGCTCCCGGGCGCTGGGCGGCACCGGTCTGGGGCTGAGCATCGTCAAGCACGCCGTGGAGGGCGAAGGGGGAGAGGTGTGGGTCGAAGAGGGGCCTGAGGGCGGCGCGAGGTTCTGCATTGTCCTGCCGCGCACGGAGGGCCACGGGGCGGGCTAGAGGTCCGGTCGGAAACCCCGCCTTCGCCGGGCATGACAGGAACCGGGCCGGCCGAGAACCCCGTCTCCGACGGGGGGGTACCCTGAGAGCGTCCGCTCCCGGCAAGAGCAGCTCGCAGAATCTTCCGGCATTCAGCGAGATCCCTCGCTATCTCGCTGCGCGAGATGGACGCTCAGAATGACAGGAACCGGGCGGGCTGGACTTTTCGGCCACACCCCCGGGCCGCCAGGGCGCGCGGCTCCGACGCAGGAGAGGTACTGCCACCATCCGCCGGGTCGTCACCGCCGCTGCCAAGCCCGCCACAGCCCCCGCGATGCCCCCATTGCTCCAGTCCGGACCAAGCCGCCGGAACATAACTCCACCGAGCGTTGTCTCATAACCACGAACGCACACGCCGCGACAAGTCTGCACCGGCTCGATAAAGCGGTGCCGCTGTGAGGTCAGGCCATGTCGCAGCAGCCGCGCCGAGATCCTCAGGAGGTGCTCCGAGAGCTGGCGGCCCGTATGCCCCAGCCGCGGCGGCCCCGCCTCTCACCGCGCCGCCGCCTGTGGCGCAATGCCCTGCTGTTTCTCTGCGGAGCCCTCATTGCCGTCGGCCTGTGCACGGGCTCGGTCTGTCGCATCTGCCTGGTGGACGGCGATGCCATGGCCCCCACGCTGTGCGAGGGCGATAGGGTCCTGATCGTCAGGGCCGCCGGCGAACGCGGCGTCGCGCGGCGCAACAGCCTGGTGCTCTTCCGTTCTCCCGTGCCCGTCCTGGGTAGCCGCGATCTGACCGTCAAGCGAGTGGTTGCCGTGCCCGGAGATATCATCGAGATCCGCGAGGGCAAGCTGATCCGCAACGGCCGGGTCGCCGAGGAGCCCTATCTGCGGGAGCACATGGACTACGCCTGGGGACCTGTGACCTGCCCCGGAAGCCATCTGATCGTCCTGGGCGACAACCGCAATGTGAGCCGAGACAGCCATACCTGGCACAGACGCGGGCGCGACGGCGTGCTGGAGCCGGCCCCCTTCCTCCCCCGCGAGCTGGTGGAGGGCGTCGCGGCCATCGTCATCTTCCCCCCGGGACGCACCGGAAGCCTCTCTTCACGGTAGGCAGAGCATCTGCTCGGCCCGTCCGCGGAGGCCGGCGTTCGGGGCTCAGGTGCCTCCGAACTCGCTGGAGCTCCGAGCCCCCCCTGCGAGATCCATCACCCGCCGCGCGCGGCCCTCCCTCCACGGTACAGCTCCGTAAGGCGCTCCAGCTCCTGCTGGGGGCGGTGCGCGGCCGAGACGTAATCCCGGGCCGCGGCCGCCATCCGCCGCAGCTCCGCCTCCCCCAGTTCCAGGGCTTCCAGGCAACCCTCCCCAAGCCGCTGCAGCTCGTGGGGGCTGATGAGCAGTCCGGTCTCTCCGTGGGTGACGATGTCCCGGATGCCCCCGGCGCTGCTGGCCAACACCGGCCTGGCGCAGGCCATGGCCTCCAGCACGCTGTTGGGCATCCCGTCCCACAGCGAGGGCTGCAGGACAAGGTCCATCAGGTTGTAGTGTCTGATGAGCTCCTCCCTGTCCTGGATGTACTCCACAACGTGGAGGTCATCGCGCAGCTCCGGGTGCTGCCGCAGGTACAGCCGCAACGCCGAGCGATCCGGCCCGCGCAGCCCGCCCACCAAGAGGAGCTTGCAGGGGCCGGATTGGCGAACCTGCCGGAACGCCTCCAGCACATGTAGCGTGCCCTTCTTGAACCTCAGCTCGCCCACGAAGCCCAGCACTGTGTGGCCGTCGATCCCGAAGCTCCGGGCCAGCGCCGGGTCCGGCGGCAGCGGGCGAAACACCTCTGCATCCACCGAGTTGGGGGTGTACCGCACGTCCTCCCGCCCCGACAGTACGCGGCACTTGTGCACCAGCTCGCGGCTGACGCAGCCGATCGCATCGGCGTGCTCCAGTGTCCAGCGCACGAAGGGAAGCTGGGTGCCCACGAACATGCCGCGGTCCACGTCATTGCCGCGCACGGACACCAGCGACCGGGTGCCCAGGAACTGCGCATGGAACGCGGCCAGGTAGCCCGGAGGTGTGAGGTAGTGGCCGTGGAGGATGTCGAAGCCCACGCGCTCGTGAAGGTCGCAGATGATATTGCCCACGAGCTGCAGGGCCATGTCATCTCCCGGCCGCACCCCCACCCGGTGCACCATGACGGCATCCTCCGGGCCCGATTGTACCAGGCAGGCCTCCAGGTCGGCTCTCAGGTTCAGCACGTGCACACAGTGCCCCGCCGCGGCCAGTGAGCCCGCGATGCGGCACGTGGAGACGGCGACGCCGCCGATCTGCGGCGGATAGCGCTCGGTGATGATGAGCACTCGCATGGGCATTGCTCCCTT
>CAZXDD010000244.1:0-1966 GCA_964639415.1 uncultured Armatimonadia bacterium | reverse complement strand
GGAACTTGCCGCCCTTGGTGCCGGCGGCGCGGCCGGCGATCACCGCACCTGTGCAGGGGCGTAACCGGTACCATGAACCGTGGCCTGACCTGGCGTGCCCTGGTGCTCGGCGTCCTCTCGGCCGCCTTCCTCGGTGACTGGAGCCAGTACGCCGAGCTCATCATCCACGGCACTCAGATCTCCCTGACCTATCCCCCCATCGGCGGCTTCTTCATCTTCCTGTGCATCTTCGTGCTGTTCAACGTGGTGCTCAAGCTCTTCCATCGTCCCCTGGCCCTCAGCCGCGCCGAGCTGCTGGTGATCTTCACCATGAACGTCCTGGCCTCGGGCATCGCCTCCATCGACCTGGGCCAGAAGCTCATTCCCATGATCGCCGGACCGCTTTACTACGCCACCGAGGACAAGCCGTACTCCGAGGCCTTCCTCAACTCCATCCCTCCCTGGATGTCCCCCTCAGACCCCGAGGTGGTGCGCGGCCTGTACGAGGGCTCACCGTACGGGGTGCCGTGGCGCGCCTGGGTCGTGCCTCTCACCGCCTGGACGCTGTTCACCCTGGCCACCTACGTGCTGATGATGAGCCTGCTCACCTTGTTCCGCCGGCAGTGGGTGAGCAATGAGAGGCTCTTGTTCCCTCTGGCGGCCGTGCCCCTGGAAGTCATCGACGATCCCCGGGGCGGGCATTTCTCCAATCAGTTCTGGCGCAGCAAGGTGATGTGGATCGGGCTGGGCGGGGCCTTCTTGCTCCACTTCTACAACGGTCTGCACGCCTACTATCCCGTGCTGCCCGAGGTGGAGCTGGCCGCCCTGATGGGCAAAGCCTATCCCACGTACACCTGGGGACGTCCCTGGAGCGCCATCGGCACCTTCTACTTCGCCTTCCACCCTCTGATCATCGGGCTGAGCTTCCTTCTCACCCGCGAGGTTTCCTTCAGCCTGTGGGCCTTCTACTGGATCGCGCGGCTGGAAGCGGTACTCGGCACGGCCCTGGGCCTCAATGGAGTCACCATCCCCTCCGGCGGCGACGGCTTCCCCTTCCCCGGGCAGCAGACCGCCGGGGCCTACCTGGCCCTGGCTGCGGTGAGCATCTGGCTGGCCCGTAGGCCACTTGGCAAGATCGTCCTGCAGGGCCTGAGCTTCTCCACAGCCGACGACGCCGACGAGCCCCTCTCCTACCGGGCCGCCGTCTGGGGCGCCGTCTTGTCCTTCGCCTTCCTCGTGGCCTGGTGCGCCTACGCCCACATCCCGCCCTGGGCGGGGGCGTTGGTGCTGCTGGTGGCCTTCGGCTACAACCTGGCGATGACCCGGCTCGTCTCCGAGGCGGGAATGCCGTGGATGGCCGAGCCCGACTGGCGCGCCCACGACATCCTCCGCGCCTGGGTGCCCCGGGGGGCCCTGCCCCAGGCCACATGGTCCTCCGTCGCCGTGCTCCTGGCCTTCACCCACGACATGCGCGTCTCGCCGATGCCGCGGGTCATGCAGTCGCTGAAGATCTCCGACGAGTTCGGCACCTATAGTCGCGAGCTCACCTGGGCCCTGGCCATCGCCGCCCTGGTGGCCATTCCCGTCTCCTACCGGGCGCTGCTGGATGCGGCCTACACCCACGGCGGTGTGGCCATCAACACCTACCGCTTCGTGAGCCTCCCCCGGGCCTGCGACCAGTTCATGGAGAGGATCGTCGGCGTCAACTCCAAGAGCACCGACTGGCTGAGTGCCTGCATCGTGGGCTACGGGGCCCTCAAAGTGGTATTGCTCACCTGGCTGCGCACCCGCTATCTGTGGTGGCCTCTGCACCCCGTGGGCTATGCCATGAGCTACATCGTCTATCTGCCCCGGGAGTGGCTGTCGGTGTGCCTGGGCTGGCTGAGCCAGACCTTACTCCTGCGCTACGGCGGCTTCGGGGCCCGCGTCGACCTGGCCAAGGTGCCGCTCCGGGAGAAGGGCCTGACCGCCGAAGAGATCCTGATCT
>CAZXDD010000243.1:0-11157 GCA_964639415.1 uncultured Armatimonadia bacterium | reverse complement strand
GCGGAGAGACGACGTCTTCTGGAGGCGGTTGTGTTGTACCGGATTGTTGCTGTCGTTGTGGTTCGGCTGTCCATGAGGGGCGCGGCCGTCGCGGCCGGGCCCGCGCCGCAGATCCTGTCACCAACCAATGGGTCCAGGATCGGCCCGAGTGTCGATGTCGTGGGGAAGACCGTGGGGAAGCAGTTCGTGATCCTGCTCACCGATGTCTACGTGGAGGGGGCCGACCGCGCTCCGTGGCAGACCATACCGGGGCACCGGCACTGGACGGATGATGCGGGCAACTTCGATCTTCGCATCTCCACACCCAGGATCTGGTTCCGCGGCAGCAGGGATGCCAAGCTCACCTACAAGATCCGCGCCTTCACGATCAGCCCCAATGGCGAGCGCAGCGAGACGGCCACGGTCACCTGCTACCCGGACGACCAGTAGCAGAATCGCACCCGGGCCCGGGACTCCTGCCCTGTCGGCTCAGAGCAATGCCGACACCCGCTCGAGGGCCGACGCCGGTCCCGCGCAGCGGCGGGGCGGGGCCCCACCCCACCCATCGCGGTAGGGGGCGCCCGGGGGTACCGACGGTCATGTCGCCAGACCCCCCGGTGGGCGCAGGTCCCGGCCTCCGGGGGTAGACCGAGCGGGCCGCTCTCGCCCTGGCCAAGGCTGTCGTGGGGACGAGAGTGGTCGCTCCCAGAGCATCCGGCGGTTCCCGCTTCAGCGGCGGGAGCCGCCGCTTTGCTTTCCCGCCCACATTCGGCCGGCTCAGACCGAGGAGCCACCGCCGGAGCCACCTTGGCCGGACCCCCAGAGTCCTGCGGCTCCCCCCCGCGGGAGCGTCACGCCGCGCGCCCCCTCCGAGGTGGCGGCGCGCCATGGCTCGACCGTAGGGCGCGATTGCCCAAAGGGGCCGCGCCGCGACTACCCCGCTCCGGCCACCTCGTACACCACCGCCTGGTACGGTGCCAGCCGGAGCGGCTGCTCGAAGACCGGCGGCATGCTGCTCGTGGCGCCCGGACCGTCCTCGGTACGCTCCCGCACCGTCACTTGCTCCCCCTCGAGGCCGTACGTCGCCGCGTCGAACCGCAGCGTCGCCTCCAGCGGCTCTCCCAGGACATTGACGAAGATCAAAGCCAGCTTGCCCTCCGGCGAGCGCCATGCCCCGCGCTGCAGGGCTGTGTCGGTGATGATGCCGCCCTTGCGCCAGCCCCAGTCGGCGCTGATCTGCGGGATATCGCCCTCCACCACAGGCGGCCTGGCCATCTCGCCCCAGGAGAGATACGGCAACAGGGCATGGCGCAATCTGGCCAGTCTGCGCAGGAACGGTCCCAGCAGCTCCTTGTCCTCCAGCACCATCCTCGGGTTCAGCCAGCCGATCTGCTCGCCGTATACCAGGGACTGGGCCGCCTTCATCAGGGACCCCGTCTTGTCCGCCCGGTAGGCGCGGGAGAAGATCTGCACGTGCCCGCCGTACACCGCGGCGAACAGCGGGATCTGCCCCTGCTCCTGGAAGTGCCAGCTCAGGTACCCATCCATCCACTTGCAGTACGATTCGGCATTGCACTCGGTGGTGATCATCTTGCCCTCGGGCAGGCGGGCCTGCAGCGATTGGAGCATGGGCCAGTAGCCGTCAGTCGTCCACCAGTGGCCGCCGCCCAGAGGGTGACCGTGGCTCTTGTCGTGGCACAGCCGGGGCGCGGCGGCGCCGATCTGGTCGATGTAGACCCCATCCACGTTGTTCTGTGGCCCCACCAGTCTCAGCACAATCTCCTGTACCTTGTCCTGCCACAGCTCCTGGGTCGGGCACATGGGCACCAGTTCCTGCCCGGAGCCGTAGGTCTCGATGTAGGGGTCGCCCTGCTCGTTCTTGGTGGCCGCCGGGAAGGCCACGGTGGGAAAGTCCTCGGTGTCCTTGTCCCACAGCCGGCCGTTGATGTACGGCATCACCCGCACACCGGCGTCCTGCAGGGCCTTGACCCCCTCGACGAAGCCTTCCTTGACGGGGAAGTAGTGGGGATAGTCGTCATCGAAGGGAATCTGGTGCCAACTGTACCAGTGCAGGGCGGTGGGCACCCCCATGTAGTCGGCGAAGTCGATGCAGGGTTGTACCACGGGCTCGGGGCCGCCACTGGAAAGCGCCCAGATGCAGACCTCCTTCATCCACTGCGGGGTGTCGGGCCTGCTCTCCTGCTCACCGGTGGGCCACCAGCCGGCCTCCGCCCGGGCCCAGGCCTTGTAGAGTCCCGCCGCATCGAACCAATCACCGTCGTAGAGCTGCAGGACGCAGTCGCCCGGGTGCTCGAAGCCGGCTCCCGGCACCCCGGCGTCCGGGGCGGCCCAGCAGAACTCCGCCCCCAGGCCCCCCTCGGCGGGCCGCATGCCGATGACCTTCGTGCTCGCCACCGGATCATGGGCCGCGAAGTACACCCCACCCTCGGCATCGTAGTACCCCACAAGCTGCATGGAGCACCAGCCGCTGGGGTAGGTGCCGCGGAAGGGGCTCATCGTCGCCACCGGGTCGCGCGACAGCACTCCCGATCCATTGGGCACGAAGGCGAAGTCCCCGCCGCCGGGCAGGCGCCGGAAGCGCACCGTGGGAAAGGCCACGTTCCGTAGTCCCCACGGACCGGTGTCTCCGGAGACGCTGATGTGCCACAGGCTCCTTTGCCCCTCCAGCCGCACCGTCACGGTCACGCTGAGGTCCTCCAGGCCCGGGGCGGCCGGCCCAGTCATGCGGATCGTCGCTGCGGTGGGGTTCCCGTTTTCCGCGCCCGAGGTCTGGATGCTCGTCTCCGCCCACTTGCCGGAGGACAACACCTTGCTCTGCTTGCCCTCGGCGTCCACAAGCTCCAGGCGGAACAGGCCGCCTCCCTCTGTAGGTGCGAGGTAATCGCGGCCGTGGCGGAAGCCAAACAGACTGCCGGCGCTCACGCCACCCTCCGCCTCCACCAGCAGACCGAGACCCAGCTCCGCGCTTTGCAGGGCATGCAGCGTCACTCCGGGCCGGAGAAGGGAGACCAGATCCGGCAGGGACACCGGCCGGTCGGCGGCGACGGTTGCCGCCACAGTCTCCAGCGCGCGGCGGGAGACGCCGGCGTGGCCGGGCAGCGCCTGACCCCTCTCGGCCAGTCCCAGTGCCCACAGATAGCCGTCGCGCCGGGCACCGGCGGGGAGCTCTTCGATACGCCCGCGCAGCGCGCCCACCGCCTCAGCGACTGCCGGCACCGAGACGACGACCGCGGGCCGAGAGGACACGCCGGCCGCCAACCGCGAGAATTGCTGCGAGGAGTCCTTATCGCCGGAGGCATAGAGCACCGCCTCCAGCTCGTGGCTCTCCGTCGTCCACCCCTCCCACGGACCGTGCAGGTAGGTGCCGTAACCGCCGCGACCGTCGTAGATACGGGCGCTCTGGCAACACAGCCCCAGCGTATTGTCGCCATCCAGCAGCGCCGCCCACTTGCCCGAGAAGGTCTTCTCCGCGGCCGTGAGGTCCGCGGGCTCCGGGCTGTCCGAGGTGACGAAGCGCAGGAAGTCCTCGCCGGGGAAGTTGATCTCGATGAAGTGCAACTCCGGCCACTCGAAGGCCTCCTGCTGCCTCATGCGGGCCCGGATACCGATGAGCGGCGAGCCCGGGTAATACGAGAAGTCGTAGACCGCCGCGGGGTGGGTGTCCGGGCGCCTGTCGGCGGTGCCGTAGCTCAGGCGTACTCGGACTACGGTGCGTACCGGACCGCGCGCCAGCAGCTCCACCTGCGGCTGGGGCCAGTCGCGCAGGTAGAAGCCCCTGAGCGTCTTGTCATACACCCGATCGTTCCAGCGAAACTCGCTGAAGCTCTTTCCTGAGGGCTGGAACACGATGCTGCCGGGCAATCCGCCCTGAATCTGAGGGTCGTGCACGATCTCATGGTACGGGCCGGTGATGGTGATCCTCCCCTCCTCCTGCGCAACTCTCACCCCGGGAGCGAACACTTCTGCCGGCCGAGGTGGCGTCGAGCCGCCCAGGTAGACCCGCACCCGCGCGTCGCTATCCACCTCCGGCGGGAGGACGAAGCTCAGCGTCCCGCGGCCGTTGCCCTCCGGCGCAGGGTCGAACTGGCTGAGCAGGAATGTAAGCTCCTCGCCCTGCTCCAGGAAGCAGACCGGCGGCGCCTGGTCCTCCGGCGCGATGTCCAACGCCGCGGCCAGATCGTCCAGGTCAACCTCCACCGCGGGCGGCAGGAGTAGCTCTCCCGCGCCCGTCAACTGTACCAGGGCATAGCGTCCCTCCTCCTGGGCGCAGGCGGGAAGGCTCAGACACAGCGCCAGGAGCAGAAACATCAGGGCAGCTTTGGGGCCGCGGCGCTCCGCCCCCGTCGGGCTCGGCCGCCCGACTCGGCCGTCGGATAGGCTGCGGTGTTTGAGCATGGCTGCTCTCCTTGTGTCAGTCTCCACTCTCACCGGCGGGGAAGCGCGCCCGGGGATGGGCCTCGCGGTACACTTCCCTCAGATGCCCGGCCGAGACATGGGTGTAGATCTCCGTGGTGGCCAGGGACTCGTGGCCAAGCAGTTCCTGGATCACGCGCAGATCGGCGCCGCCCTCGAGTAGGTGTGTCGCGAAGGCATGGCGGAGAGTGTGGGGGGAGGTCTCGCGGGGTACTCCCGCCTGCGGCAGGTAGCTCTTGAGAATCTGGTGGAACCGCACCCGGGTCATGGGTCTGCCCAGCCGCGTCAGAAACAGCCCCTCCTCGGCGGGATCGCGGAGCAAGTGCCCGCGCGACTGCTCCATGTACTGGGTCACGAGGCGTAGCGCCGGGCCGGCCACGGGTACCACACGGTCCTTGTTCCCCTTGCCCCGCACCCGGACCGTGCGCCGCTCGAAGTCCACCTGGTGCACCCGCAGGCTCACCAGCTCGGAGACCCGCAGCCCGGTGGCATACATCAAGGTCAGCATGGCCGCATCCCGCAGACCCTCGACAGTCTCGCGATCCGGGGCGGATAGCAGGGCCAGGCACCGGTCGACGCTGAGAATCTTCGGGAGGGGACGGGCCGGCCGTGGCGACTGCAGGTTGGCCGTGGGATCGCTCTTGGTGACGCCCTCGAGGATCAGGTACTTGTGCAGCCTGCGCAGGGCCGTAAGCTTGCGCTCGATGGTGCTGCGCTTGAGCCCAAGCTTCGTGCCCAGGCTCTCCAGATAGGCGCGGGTGTGCTCTCTGGTGGCCTGGGTGAAATCGCTACAGCCCTGGCCGCTCAGATAGTGAGCGTACTGCTCCAGGTCCCGGGTGTAGGCCGCAACGGTGTTGTCCGCCAGTTGCCGCTCCACCACCAGGTGATCGGCGAACAGGTCGATCTGGTCCAGGAAGCCCTTGAGGTAGCTCACCGCTATCGCTCATCCAGCGCCTGCTGGAGCGCCTCCTCCTCCTCAGGCATCAGATCGTGGAGCGCCTTGCCGTTGAGTATCCCGCGCACGAACACCCGGCACTGCTCCAGAGTGTAGTTGGAGGTGATCATCAGGCCGTTGTCGCGCCCGTCAAGGAGGCACAGAGCGAAGCTCAGCTCGCCGCGGATCGTGTCGTTGAGGTCGAAGCGCACCAGGCCCACGCGCCGAATGGACCTGGCCACCACGCGGTCCAGCTCCGCAACCTGGACCTGCAACTGTCCCATGTTGCGGGAGGTGGTCTCGAGCTGGGCGAAGATCGAGGCCAAAGCCTCCTCGGCCTCCTTGCCCTTCACCCGCTGCGCCAGTCCGCGAGTGTCGGGAGTCACCTCCGCCAGGCGCCGATAGGCCGCCCGCACCTGCCACAGGCAGAAGACCGACCCCGTCAGAGCGAGGCCGGAAGCAACCAGTGCGATGATGACCAGTGGGTCCATGCGCCCCTCCGGGGGAGTCGGCGAGTCGCGAGTCGGCGAGTCGCGAGTCGACGGCGAACGTCAACGGTCCCGCAAGGCGGGAGCAACGGCGTCAACGGCTACGGCGTCAACGGCTACGGCGTCAACGGCTACGGCGTCAACGGCTACGGCGATGGCGTCCGGCGCTAGAAGTCCTCCTGGTTCCTCAGGCGCCGGATGGCGCGGCGATCCATGGTGATCACCACTCCCTCGGAGACCTCCAGCTCGATCGTCTTCTCGCTGACCCGCTTGATGTTGCCGATGATCCCGCCCACGGTGACCACCTCGTCCCCGGGAACGACGGCCGTCACCAACTCCTGATGCTTCTTCTGTCGCTGCTGGGTGGGACGGATGACAACGAACCAAAACAGCGCCAGCATCGTGGCGGCGAAGACCGCCGGTGCTGCCAGTTGCTGCCAGTTCTCCATGTAGACACCTCGTATCGGGCTGCCGGAGGGACGTGACGGGCGTCGCGCTCCGGGGCATTTGTGTGTGCACGGTCACCGCAGGCCGCGGGGATGCCGGGCCACAGGGCCCGTTCCGCTACCGCCAGGCGGCCGGCGGTACCGGCCTCCGCCGTGCTCCCACCCCGCGGTCCCCTCCCCTCAGGGCTGCACAACCGCCTTGACCACCTCGTCCTTGTTCTCATCCACCCAGGCCATGGCCTGGGGAACCTCGTCCAGCTTGAAGCGATGAGTCACCAATGCGCCGGTGTCCACCACCCCTGCGGCGATCATGTCCAGGGAGGCCGGATAGCAGTTGGCATAGCGGAACAGGCCGGATACGGAGAGCTCGCGCTCCACCATGCGCTGGATGGGAATCTGCGGCATCTCGGCCATGAAGTTGCCCACGAGCTGCACCGTGCCGCCCTGCTTGACGATCTCCACGGCGTCGTGCACCGCCGGGATGGTCCCGGAGCACTCCAAGACGACGTCCACCCCGCGGCCGCCCGTGTACTCGGTGATGGCCTCGCGGATGTCTTGCTCGCCGAGGTTCACGGTCTTCCAGGCTCCGAGGCGCCCGGCGGCCTCCAGCCGGGAAGGGACCATGTCGCTGACGATGACCCTTGTGGCCCCATTGGCCCTGGCCGCCTGCAGCGCGCAGAGCCCGATGGGCCCGGAGCCGCTGACGGCCACCCAGTCGCCTCCGCGCACCCCGGCGCGGCGGGCGGCGTGCAGGCCCACCGAGAACGGCTCGACCATCGCGGCCTCATCCTGCGATACCCCGTCGGGCACCTTGAACAGGAAATCCGCCGGCCATGCCAGGTACTCGGCGAAGGCCCCGTGGTAGGGCGGGGCGGCGAGGAACACCACGTCCTTGCACAGATTGTACCGCCCGCTCTTGCAGAACTCGCACTTGCGGCAGGTCCAGCCCGGCTCGATGGCGACCCGGTCACCCTCCTGCAAGTGCTTGACCTCCGCTCCCACCTCGACGATGGTCCCGGCGGCCTCATGCCCCAGCACCAGGGGCTCTTCGACCACGAACTGACCGATCCTCATGTGCCGGAAGAAGTGGATGTCCGACCCACAGATACCGCAGGAGTCGATCTTGATCAGGCAGTAGTCCGGCGCGCACAACTCGGGCCGGGCGATCTCCTGCACACGGATATCATTGATGCCGTGCAGCACGGCGGCTTTCATCATGGCGCCCATCGGCAATCGCCCCCAGAAGACGGGTTAGGAAGGCTCAGCAGATGCCCATTTCGGCGCAGTGACGGGCGATACCTGCCGACCGGGTGCCTTCCCGCTCCGCCGCTGGAGGGCAACACCTGTGCCCCGCCGGGACCCCGGCGCGACACAGGTTCGCGCCCTACAGCCCCGCCGGGACCCGGCGCGACACAGGTTCGCGCCCTACAGCCCCGCCCGGCGTGGGGACGGAAGGACCGGCTCGGCCGCAGGTCGAAGTAGAGGCTCATGCACGAGTTCCCCCTGCTCAGCGAGCTGCTGGTCGTCATCTTCATGTCGCTTCTGGTGGTCTGCGCGTTGCGGCGGCTGAAGGTCCCGCCCGTTGTGGGCTTTCTTGTTGCCGGCGCGCTGATCGGTCCCGGCGGTTTGGGACTGATCTCCGACCGCGAGACCGTCGAGTTGCTGGCGGAGCTGGGCGTGGTGCTGCTGCTGTTCACCATCGGGCTTAAGTTCTCGATCCAGGAGGTCTTGCGGCTCAAGGCATGGGTACTGGGGGCCGGGTCGCTGCAGGTGCTGCTCACCATCGGCGCGGTGATGCTCTACTGCCAGTACCGGGGCCTGCCCGCCACCCAGGGCGCCTTCTACGGGTTCCTGGCGGCCCTGAGCTCGACGGCGATCGTGCTCAAGCTTCAGGAGGAGTCCGGAGACACCAACACCCCCTACGGGCGCTTCAGCGTCAGCCTCCTGATCTTCCAGGACATCGCGGTGGTGCCCATGCTGCTGCTTGTGCCGATGCTCGGCGCGGCCGAGACGGACTGGGGCCAGGTGGCCTGGGGCCTGGGGCGCTCGCTGCTGTTGCTGGCCGCCATCGCTTTGGCCGCGCGGCTCATCTTCCCGCGCCTGTTGGAGGCCGTCGTCCGCACCCGCAGCCCGGAGGTCTTCACTCTCACGGTGATCCTCGTGGCCATGGGTACGGCCTACATCTCGGGTGAGGCAGGCCTGTCGTTGGCGCTGGGGGCTTTCCTGGCCGGGGTGATCATCAGCGAGACCCACTACTCGCACCACGTGACGGCGCAGATCATGCCCCTGCGCGATACGCTCAGCAGCCTGTTCTTCGTCTCTATCGGCATGCTGGTGCAGCCGGCGCAGTGGCTCAGAGAGCCTCTGTTGGTGTTCGGCGGAGCCGCGGAGGTTCTGGCACTCAAGGCCGTCATCGTCTGCCTCGTCGTACTGCTCTTCGGCATCGGTATCCGCAGCGCCATGGCGACCGCGCTGTCACTGTCGCAGGTGGGGGAGTTCTCCTTCGTCCTGGCCGGGGCGGGACTCGCGGCCGGCCTGCTGCCGCAATCGGTGTACGAGAGCTTCGTGAGCATCTCGGTGCTGACCATGGCCGCCACGCCGCTTTTGATCTCGCTCGGGCGGCGGCTGGCGGGGCGCTCCGGGCCTCTGGCGAGGATGGAACACCGGGTTCGTGAAGGCCTGCGCAGGGCCGAGGAGGCCGGCGATGAGCTCGAGGAGGAGACCCTCGAGGACCACGTGATCCTCGTGGGCTACGGGGTGAACGGCCGCAACGTCGCCCGCGCCCTGGACACCATGGGCGTGGACTACATCGTCCTGGAGCTCAACCCCAACACCACCCGCGAGCTGCGGGAGAGCGGCAAGAGGGTGATCTACGGCGATGCGTGCCAGGAGGGGCTGCTCAAGCTGGCCCAGATCCATACCGCACGGGCGATGGTGATCTCCATCGCCGATGCCGTGGCCGCTCGCTGCGTCGCCGCCATTGCTCGTACACAGGCCCCCGATCTACATATCATCGTGAGAACCCGTTTCGTGGCCGAGGTGGCACAACTGCAGGCCCAGGGAGTGGAAGCGGTGGTACCCGAGGAGTTCGAGACCTCCCTGCAGCTTGTCGCCCTTGTCATGGAGGCCTACGGAGCCCCCCACCGGGCCATCGAGCGCGAGAAGGACCTGATCAGGTCTGAGAACTACGCCATGCTCACCGGTGGCGAGGTGCGCTCCGGGCCCCCTCTGGCGGGTCTGCTGCGGATCGCCGATCTGGGCGAGGTGGAGCTGGACGCCGACAGCCCCGCGGTTGGCGCCACGCTCAGGGGCCTGGACCTGCGGGCCAGGACCGGCGCCCTTGTGGTGGCGATCGTCAGGGACGACGAGCTCCTGGCCAACCCCGATCCCGACCTTCCGCTGGCGGTGGGTGACACGCTGGTATTCTACGGCGAGGAGACAGCGCTCAAGGCGGTGCGCGGGCTCCTGGGGGCGGTGGAAGCGGCGTAGGTGTGCGCAGTGCGCCGGCGGGTAGCGCCCGTCGAGGAGGAAGGTCCCGGGCCCATGGCAGACCTGGATGGGCGGCGAATGTCGGAGCGCGCGGCCGTGGTCCGGGAGCTTGCCTGCTCGCTGGAGCTCAGGATCGCCAACGGCATGCTCGCGGCCGCGGCGATCGCGGCGGTGGTGGTCCCCCCGGGTCCGGCGGCCCTGCAAGCCCGGGTCTGGGCGCCGCTGGGGTTGGCGTCGGTAGCGCTCCCGGCCCTCGTGCACTACCTGGGCCGCCACCGGGTGGTACTGGTCATGGCGGGGTACCCGGAGGCCTATTCGAGGGTGGAAGCACTCTGCAGAGTCCGGAGCCTCCGCCGTACCTACGAAGACGGTCTGTGTGTCTCGGACTTCTGGTGGGGCCGGGTGCTGCTGGGCTGGGCCGCGACGGCGTTGGGCGTGGCGGCGGTCGTACTCATCGGTCAGTTGCCGGGCATGGGCCACACCTCCCCGGAGCTGCCCCCGGCGGCGGTTCTCCCGGGCCCGGCGCTATCGGGCTGGGTCTCGGTGGCGATGTGGCGCCGGTACCTGCGACACCAGGTAGCCAGGGTCACGCATGTGGACAGCTCCGGGTTGATGATGCAAGATGGTTACCGGTGGACCTGGTGGTGGGGGTGGCGATAGCCGCGCTCAAAACAAAGGGAGGCCCGATACCGGGCCTCCCTGGTGTGTCTGCCGAGGCTTTGCCGGGCTAGTCGCCCGCAGCCAGAGTGAACCAGCCGTTCGGGATCTGGTTGGCCCACTTCACGTGCCCATCGGCGTAGCCGATGTTCCAGCCATCGTTGTGCCGACTGGCGGGATTGCCGGCCATGTTGTAGCTGCCCGGGTCGGTATAGTGCGCCCGGGAGTTGTAGTTCGACTCCATCACGTGGATGGTGCCCGCGGGATCCTGAACCAGGGAGTCCCGGACGCCGACCATTTCCGTGTTCGGCTGATAGGAGCGTTTGACCGGAACGACGCACCAACTGGTGGCCCCGTCGCTGGGGCAGATCCACAACTGATCGTTCTTGATGTAGGGGTGGATGATGTCTTTCCAGAAGTAAACGGTGCCGCAGTAGCTGGTGGCATAGGGGCCGGTGGGCGTCGGAGCGTCCGTGGTGCCCATGCGGTCGTAGACGTTGCGCTCATCATAGTCCTGCTTGTACATCATGACCGCGAGCATGAGCTGTTTGAGGTTGCTCTGGCAACTGGCCTGCCGCGCCTTCTCGCGGGCTCGGGCGAAGACGGGGAAGAGGATGGCGGCAAGGATGGCGATGATGAGCCTCCTGACTTTCTAGCTGGCCCCCGGTCGAACGGAAGTTTGGTACTCCTTTCTTTTCCCGAGATGTGCTACACTGTGGGTCGGCAGTAA
>CAZXDD010000242.1:0-11210 GCA_964639415.1 uncultured Armatimonadia bacterium | reverse complement strand
ACGGCCGCCGCTGGGTAGCGCCCCTTGCGGGGCGCTGATGGCCCTTTGGGCCAGACGGCAAACGGCGACGGAGACCAGCCGGTGGCCGGGGTGCCGTTGACTGCCGTCGCCGTTGACTCGCGACTCGCCGACTCGCGGACCCGCGACTCCCGCAGGAGGGGCCTGATGGCTGTGATTGCATATGTCGAGAACGGCCTGGCCGGTTGCCGGCTGGCTGTGGAACGGGACACGGTGACCATCGTCGTCGATGCCCTGCGGGCCAGCGCCAATATCGTCTCCATGTTCCATTACGGAACCCGCGAGGTGCTGGTGGTGGAGCAAGTCGAGCAGGCCTTCGCCGAGCGGCAGCGCCGGCCGGGGGCGCTCCTGGTTGGTGAGCGGGGCGGGCCCATGGTGCCCGGGTTCGATCTGGGCAATAGCCCGCTGCAGGAGCCGCCGAGCATGGACATCAGCAGTGTGGTCTTCAGCTCGTCGAACTGCTCTCGCTGCTGCGTGGGCGCGGCCTCATGCCCGGTGACGCTGCTGGGCAGCACGGTGAACGCCTCCGCGGTGGCGGCGCTGGCGCTGGCGGAGGCGAGGCGGCTGGGCAAGGAGGAACTGGTCTTCATCACCGCCGGGGCCGCGGTGGACGAGGTGCGCCTGACGATTGAGGACCACCTGGCGGTGGGAGCGATCGTGGCCCGCTGCGGCGATGTGGTGCCCGGCAATGACCGGGCGCGCGTGTGCCGGGCTCTGACGCGCGACATCGGCCGGGAGACGCTGACGGAGTGTTTCCGCGACTGCGACAACGGCTCGCGCCTGACGCGCATCGGCCTGGGGGAGGACGTCAGGTTTGCCGCCTGTCTGGACGTGTTCGAAGCGGTCCCGCGGGTGGTGGGCACCGTGGATCTGCCCGACGGCGGGCTGGGTGCCCTGCTACGCGGGGGCTAGGGCGGCGCCGGCCTTGGCTGACGGCAGCGGAAGTGGTACTCTCTACAAGTCCGGCCGCAAAGTCTGGCTGCCCTGACCCATGCCATTCCATCGGTTTCCTGTCATTCTGAGCGTCCATCTCGCGCAGCGAGATAGCGAAGAATCTCGCTGAATGCCGGGAGATTCCTCGAGCTGCTCTTGCCGGGAGCGGGCGCTCCGACAATGGCATTCCCGGCGAAGGCGGGCTTCTCGGCCGCACCTCTGTCGGCCCGCCGCAATCAGGAACGGAGGCGGCCCCATGAGGCCTTGCTCGCTCATCCTGTGTCTGCTCGGCGCCACCACACTGTGCCATGCCGAGGTCCTGTTCTCCGATTCCTTCGAGACCCCCGACCGCCTGCCGTGGCAGAAGTCCTGGGGGCCCGCGGAGCGGTCGCGGTACGTGGCCCAGGACGGCGAGTGGTCGGTCAAGGAAACCCTCGAGGACGAGCACGGACTCAGCGTCTGGTACCTGGATTTCCCCGCGGAGCTGCGGGCCACATACCGCGCCGGCGCGTGGGTCTACGTGCCGACCCAGGACAAGCCGGGCCTGCCGGCGCTGAGCTTCGGCAGGAAGGATTGGTCGACTCTGGCCTCCGCCACCACTGAGGTGCGCGACGAGTGGGTCAAGCTCGAGATCAGCTTCGAGAACAAGGATCAGACGGCCATCCGGCTGCAGCTCTTCCAGCATGGACAGGGCCCCGGGCTGGGTGGCAGTGTGATGTACTGGGATAGCGTGGTCGTCGAGCGTGAGATGGGAGAGATCCGTGTGGACGAAGGCATCGCCATCAACCCGCATGTAATCGAGGGCCTGCAGGTACGGCCGCTCGGGGGCATGAAGGTCGTCGTCGATCCGGGGAAGATCGAGATCGGCGGCCAGGTCGTGGAGGTCACACAGGCCACGGAGCTTGAGCTTGCCCGCCCGCGGGTGCTTGAGGTACGCGATGAAGCCGGGACGCTCACCGAGCAGGAGCCCAGGGGCTACGGCCAGGGCACCCCGCTGCGGGCCTGTATCGGCGACGGCATCACGCTGGCCGATACGCTCCAGCCGGAGACCCTGGTGGTGAAGGCCGAGGCCGGCCCTGAGGGCAGGCCGTATGTGGAGGGCACGGACTGGCGGGCGGACAAGAAGTGGGCGCGTATCGGCCGCCTTGAGGGCGGGGCCATCGCCGCCGACACCACCGTCTATGTGGACTATGCCTACAGCCTCACCCGTCTGGACACCATCGTCGTGCACTCGGACGGCACGGTGGCCCTGCGTACCGGCGCCGAGGCCAAGGTCTGCCCCGCTCCGCCGGAGCTGGATGTGTTCTCACAGCCGCTGTGCAATGTCTACCTCCCCTGGAGCTGCCGGGAGATCACCCCTGAGCTGATCTACCCCATCGGCCCGGCCTTCCCCAGCGCCGCCCAGGGCGAGCTGGAGCGCAATGCGGCCCTGATCCCCGAGACACTGCGGAAGCTCGAGGCCGGCGGGGACTTCACGATTCTGTTTTGGGGCGATTCGGTCACCTGCGGCGGGACGGCCAGCAGTCAGGCCAAGGCCTTCCCACAGTCCTTCACCGCCTGGCTGCGCAATAAGTACCCGCAGGCCAGTATCAAGTACGTCAATGCCGGCACGGGTGGGTGGAACAGCAACTCCAAGCTCCCCTTGTTCGAGGAGGAGGTCGTCCCGCACAGGCCCGATCTGATGGTCATCGAGTTTGTCAACGACATGGGGATGGACCGGGACACGATCTTCGCCAACTACACGAAGGCCGTATCGCGGGTGCGCGAATGGGGCTGCGAGGTTGTCATCCTCACCCCGCACTTCGTGCGCCCGGATTGGATGCCGGCCGAGAGCATGCGGACCCCCGAGGTGCGGCCCGCGGTGGGGTACTTGAAGGAGTTCGCGGCCGAGAACAACGTGGGCCTGGCCGACGCCTCGCGCCGCTGGGCCCATCTGTGGATCGAGGGCGTCCCGTACATCACCTATCTGTTCAACACCATCAACCATCCCGATGACCGGGGCCACCGGCTCTTCGTTGAGGAGCTGCAGAAGTTGGTCCCGTGAGGAGTCACGAGTCGGCGGGTCGCGGGTCGCGAGTCAACGTCAACGGCCGACGGCGTCAACGGCGTCAACGGCGACGGCGGTCCTCACCCCCGGCCCCTTGCATGGTAGTGGGGCTGGGGGGGTGAGGCGACGTGAATCGGCGCCTGCCCGGAACCCGCCCAATCTGAGTTTCCAGCCCGCCGCCGTTGCTCCCGCCTTGCGGAACCGTTGCCGTTGGCCCCGTCAGGGGCGGAATGAGCCTGCCATCGGCTCAAGCCGCCGGTACGCAGCTTTGCGAACACACCATCAGCCCAAACAGGTGATCGCCAGATGAAGATGCCTCTTGTCCTGCTCGCGCTTGTCCTCCTGACCCCTGCCGTCTTCTCGGCCGACTGTCCCCCGGTGACGGTCGCCAAAGCCGCGCTGCCCGCCCCGGTGCACCTGACCTACGACCTCACCACCTGGCCGCAGGAGAGCTTCCTGATGGCCCGAGAAGAGCGATTCCCCACGGCGGGTGAGTTCTACGTCACCGACAGGGGCCTTCGCAATCGCATTCCCGACGGGGTGGAGGACAAGGACCTCATCGCGGCCAAGGACGGTGTGGGCGTGGCCAGCGCCATCGTCCGGGACCTCTCTCTCGCCGACGTGCGCGTGGATTGCTCCATGGCCTTCGAGGCCAAAGGCGCCCCCTCCGTCCTCCTGCGGGCCCAGCTTCAGGACGGCGTGCTGGGGAAGATGTACTCCCTGGTGCTCTACGACAAGGGGCTCAACCTGTGGTTCTTCAATGGCGAGAAGTGGGCCAAGGCGGCCTTCAGCCAGTTCGACGTCGAGGCCGGCAAGGCCCATGATGTGCGGGTGATGATGAAGGGCAAGCGCTGTTGGGTGGCGGTAGATGGTGATGTCATGCTGGAGACACGGGAGCTTGAGTTCACCGAAGCCGGGGCGATCGGCATCTGGGCCGGCGAGGGCCCCTGCACCTTCGGCGACATGCGTGTCCGCTACATGAGCCGGTAGGATGACGGGTGGTCCGCCGCGCCCTCCCGCAACGTAATGAAGGTCCGCGTGGGGCGCCGTCCGCCGCCGCCGCCGTGTTCCGTTGACGCCGTCCGCCGTTGACGCCGTCCGCCGTTGACTCGCGACCCGCGCCTCGCCGACTCCGGAGGTACACAGGATGCGCCCACAGGCCAGCAGTCGCAGCGACCGCCTTACGGCTCGATCCGCATGGGTGCTGTCCGTGGCACTCTTGCTCGGATCGTGCTGCGCGGTGTACGCAGCCGACCTGAACATCACGATCTCCAAGCGCATCCCCTGCAAGGGGGATACGGTGAAGCTGGGCGCCTATCTGGATGGGTGGGTGAGGCCCGCGGGCGATGACACGGTGGTGTTCAGCGTCGGTGCGGGCAAGGAAGAGCAGGTCATCGGCAAGACGGTGCTGTCCACCGCTGCGGGCCGGCCGTCTGAGGCCTTCGTGGAGTGGTCACCCCGTCAGTCGGGGCAGTACCGTCTCCAGGCCGTGCTGGAATCCACGGGCGCCCGGACCGCGCTCCTGGTTCCGGTGGTCACGCAGGATGTGTACTTCTGCTGGTACGGCAGGACCCGGGATGAGGTGGAGTGGATCACGCACCACCTCACGGCGGCCGAGTCGGAGATTCCCCGGCTTCACGAGCGCGGTATCGTGGCGCTCAAGGCCGTGGGTGGGGTCTCGTACCTGGGCGGGCCACGCTGGGACGAGATGCCCCGGGAGGTGGACTTCGAGAGTCTGGCGCCCCGGGTGGTGCGCGATTACACCGAGGTAGACCCCTGGGACGGCATCGCCATCGACGAGCTGGGCATGTGGGAGCAGCACCCGGAGCAGACCCAGCTCGCGCTGGGCTTCTGGCCCCTGTTGGCGGAGGCCCGCGAGCGGCGCCCGGACAAGTTCATCGCCGCCTGGCAGTTCGCGGCGCTCTCGCCCCTTGTGTGCAATATGTTCCGGGACACCGTGGACCTGATCATGTGCGAGGTGTACACCAACTACTTCAAGGCCTGGTACGACCAGCACACCTTCCACGAGTACCTCAAGCAGCGCATCGACATGGCGCGGACCATGATGGTGAGCAAGAAGACCGTCATCGGCCTATCGATCTCCACGGACTACGGGAGCAGCACGCCGGAGGAGATCGAGGACCATATCCGCACCATCCGGACGCTGGGTCCGGAGATGCGGGGCCTGGCGTTCTTCACCACCAGCCGCTGTGATGAGGCGGTACTGAGGCGGGCCAATGACTGCTGCTATCGGTACTTCGTCAAGCCCGCGGTGGCGCTGTTTTCGGAGGCCGACCTGACGCTCTCGGACTATCAGCCCGACCACCACGGCATGGTGCGGGTGTATGCCACGGTGCACAATGTAGGCGGGATGGAGGCGCGCAATGTGCGGGTGCGATTCTGGGACGGTGACCCGGCCAACGGCGGGTCGCAGGTGGGGGGCACCCAGGTGATCCCGCGTCTGCCGGCGGCGGAGTGGGTGGACCCGCTGGCCAGGGACCAGTCCAGCTACGAGCCGGCGGAGACCATGCGCCGCGAGAGCTTCGGGATGGTGACGGTGTCGGTGCCGTGGCGGGCGCTGGCCGGCCCGCACGAGTTGTGGGCCGAGATCCAGCCGGACCCGCAGTACACCACGATCCGCGCCTGCCAAAGCCGGCGCATCGGAGTTCGCTAGTCCCGGGCCGAGGGCGGGCGCCCGGACTCACACCAGTTACGCGCGGCCGCTTCGGCGCCGCGCCCGCAGGTACCGCCGACCCACGCGGGCCACGGCAGGCGGCCGGGGATACTCGGCCGACGAGGAAGCCGCGGCTTTGCCGGCGAAAGCTATCCGTGCCCGCCGGGACGGCAAAAGGAGACGATGATACCCATGAGTCAGGATGTGCTGTCCGAGTTGGTCGCGATGTCCAATCGCATCGGCGATCCCGTCAATGACTTCGTCATTCTCGGTGAGGGCAATACCTCGGCCCGGTATGATGATGAGACCTTCTATGTCAAAGCCAGCGGTACGGAGCTGCGCACCATCAAGGCCGAGGGCATGGTCCGCGTGCGCTTCGAGACAGTTCTGAAGCTGCTGGACGCCGAGGGCGTCGATGACCAGGTCATGAAGGACACCCTGGCCGCGGCCTCCGTGGACGCCGGGCGCATGCGCCCCTCGGTGGAGACCGTCATGCACGCACTCTTGCTGCAGCTTGAGGACGTGAACTTCATCGGCCACACCCACCCCACCGCGGTGAACTCCATCACCTGCGCCAAGGAGGGGCACAAGGCCTTCAGCGGGAGACTGTTTCCCGACGAGATCGTGTGCTGCGGCGTGGCTCCCATCTGGGTCCCGTATACCGACCCGGGAATCGCGCTGGCCCGCAAGGTGCGTGAGGAGGTACAAAAGTACGTGGCGGAGTTCGGTCTGCGTCCCAAGGTCATCCTCATGCAGAACCACGGGATGATCGCCCTGGGCTCCACGCCGGCCGAGGTGGAGGCGGCGACCCACATGATGTGCAAGACGGCGCGGGTGCTGGCCGGGACCTATACCTTCGGCGGGCCGCGCTATTTCAGCGAGCAGCAGGTCGGCCGCATCTTCAGCCGCCCGGACGAGAAGTACCGGATGGCAATCCTTGACGGCAAGTCCTAGCCGATGGCCGGTCCGCAGCCGGGAGTGGTGTCGCGGCGCGAACAAGACGACATCGGGGAAAGGAAGCTACCCATGACATTCGAGCAATACAAGGCCGGCGGCGGGCAGATCCCCCAGACCATGCCCGCATGGCAGGTCTTCGGCAGCGGGTTCGAGAACCTGGGCAAGGACGGTAGGCCCGTGGACATCGACGTCTATGAGGTGGGTCCCGACCAGGTCCTGGCCCGCATCGACGCGGCGGGGCTGTGCTTTTCAGACATCAAGATTCTCAATCTGGGACGCGAGCATCCGCGCCTGTTTGGCCGCGACCTGGAAAACGACCCCATCGTCATGGGGCACGAGGCGGCCATCACCATCGTCAAGGTGGGCGAGAATCTCCAGGGCAAGTGCGAGATCGGCGACCGCTTCGTGGTGCAGGCCGAGGCGTACTACAAGGGCAAGAACCTCGCCTTCGGCTACATGCTGCCCGGTGCGCTGCAGCCGTACACCATCATCGGGCCTGAGCTACTGGACGGCGACGACGGCTGCTACCTCATCCCGGTCAAGGACGAGACCGGCTACTCCGAGGCCGCTCTGTCCGAGCCGTGGGCCTGCGTGGTCTGCGCCTACCGCGTGCAGCCGCGCAGCGCTCTGAAACAAAGCGGCGTGGTCTGGATCATCGGCACCCCCGGCGGCCGGGGCCGTCCGTACTCCGTGGGGCCGCTGGCCAACGGGATCACCATCCCGGCCAAGGTGTACCTGACAGACGTGGATCCCGGGCCGGCGGGCGATATCAAGACGCTCTGCCGCGAGGGCAATGTGGCGGTGGAAGACACCGCCCCCTTCGGCGAGCTGGACCTGGAGACGTTCCTTCCCGAGGGTGCCGACGACATCTTCATACTCGGCGCCGACTCGCCGGAGACCATTGAGAAGGCCGGGGCAAGACTGGGCAAAGGCGGCATTCTCAGCCTCATCTCCGAGCAGGGGGTGCCCCGCCCGCTGAGCATCGACGTCGGCCGGGTACACTATGACGGCACCTTCTACCAGGGGACTGCCGAGACCGATGTTTCTCGAGCCTACCGCGCGGGGCGCGGGCCGGAGCTGAAGGTCGGCGGCAAGACGTGGATGCTCGGCGGCGCAGGCCCGATGGGGCAGATGCACGTCCAGCTCGCCATCGAGCGCAAAGACGCCCCCTCGGTGATCGTTGCCAGCGACATCGACGCCGAGCGGTTGGCCACCTTGCCCCAGCGTTTCGGCGCCGCGGCGGCGGCCAGGGGTATCGAGCTTATCTGCCTCAATCCGGCGGAGCTGGGGAACGAGGGGTTCGACCAGGCCCTGCGCCGGGTGGCTCCCGACGGCTTCGATGATGTGGTCGTCCTTGTCCCGGTACCCGCCCTGGTCGAGCAGGGCTCACGCTATCTGGCCGACGGCGGCTGGCTGAACATCTTCGCCGGCGTCGCCCGCGGCACCATGGCCACGCTCGAGCTCAGCGACGTGGCCCTGCGCAACGTGCGCTACACCGGCACCAGCGGCTCCTCCATCGACGATCTGCGCAAGACCTTGCACCTCACCGAGGGTGGCGAGCTCTCGCCCAACCGTTCGGTGGCGGCCATCGGCGGCATCCACGCCGCTCATGAGGGGCTGGAGGGGGTCAGGGATGCCAAGTTCACCGGCAAGGTCGTGATCTACCCGCAGTTCCCGGACCTGCCCTTGACCCCGCTGGAGGACCTGGCCGACAAGCTCCCCGAAGTGGCCGCCAAGCTGAGCCCGGAGGGAGCCTGGACCAAGGAGGCCGAGCAGGCGCTGTTCGAGCACTTCCTGGGATAGCCCGGCGTTTCTTGCGCGTTCCCGGGAGCAGGCGTCCTGCCCCGGCATGTCACCGGCCGTCATGCTACCGTAGGCCGCGCGGCCTGTGCCGTTCGGCCTACGGTTGTCTGCCCGCCCCGCGGCCGTCACAATGCGCGGAGCCGCAGCGTCGGCACAGTCCGGCCATCGGCAGACGGCTTTGCCCCAACCGACCCCACACATCCGAGGTATCCTCATATGGCAACACCAGAGACCTACCCCGCGCCCGCCCCCAGCCCGCGTCTGCCGGGCAAGATCGCCATGGTCACCGGCGCCGCTCAGGGCCTGGGCGAGGCCATCGCCGCGCACCTGGCGGCTCAGGGCTGCAGCGTGGTGGTCACCGACATCAATGCCGAGGGCGCCGCCGAGGTCTGCCGGGCATTGGCCGACAAGTACGGCTGCGAGACGCTGGGCCTGGGCTGCGATATCACCGATGAGGCCGATGTCGAGGCCGGCTTCGCCGCCGTCGCCGAGAAGTTCGGCCGCCTTGACATCCTCGTCTCCAATGCCGGTATCCTCATCTCCGGCGAGATCACCCAGTTCGAGGTGGCCAAGTGGCGCAAGGTCGTGGACGTCAACCTCGTCGGCTACATGGTCGTGGCCAAGCATGCGGCCACGATGATGCTGGGCCACGGCGGAGGCTCCATCATCCAGATCAACAGCAAGTCGGGCAAGGTGGGCAGCAGCAAGAACAGCGCCTATGCCGCCAGCAAGTTCGGCGGTATCGGACTCACCCAGAGCCTCGCCCTGGAGCTTGCGGAGCACAATATCCGCGTCAACGCCATCTGCCCGGGGAACCTGCTGGATTCGCCGCTTTGGCAAGACAGCCTCTACGAGCAGTATGCCAAGCGCTGGAACAAGACCGTCGAGGAAGTGCGGCAGATGTACGTGGACAAGGTGCCCATGAAGCGCGGCTGCACCTACGCCGACGTCTGTGGCGCTGTGGTCTACCTGGCCGGCGACGAGGCCGCCTATCTCACCGGCCAGGCGCTGAACGTCGACGGCGGCCAGACGATGCACTGAACGGCCAGTCGCCAGTCGCCACTCGGCGAGTCGCGAGCAAACGACTGACGGCGTCGACGGCTACGGCTGCGGCGTCGGCCGCAACGGCAACGGGGGCAACGGCGCCCGCGGCCGGTGACGTTCGCGGAGGCCGGACCCGGCTTCGGAGCCGCTGCGGGCCTGCCTTGCTCCCGGGCCGCACCACCCTATCCGTCCCGATGGAGGGAAGCGTCATGAGGCGACTACTCACCGGCCTGGCCACGGTCTGCGCTGTGGCAATGATGCTGATGCTCACCGGCTGTCCACCGCCGCGGGCGGTGGGCGACATCCCTCCGCCGCCCACCGTGACCATCGCGGGGGAGGACCGGCCCGCGGATGCTGGGGCCCAGAAGGCCCCGACCGCTCCGGAGGCCTCCCCGCCGCAGCCGGTGACGCCAAAGGGCCCCGCCCCGGCGGCGCCGGATAGCGGTGCCGTCTCCCCGCCGCCGGTCACGCCCACAGGCCCACAGAGCACTCCCGAGCCGGCGAGTGCTCCGGGGGTGCCCGCGAAAGCCAAGGCACAATCCGGGCCTGCCGACAGGCCCGCAGAGCGCCCTAAGGCCGCGCCGTCTGCCGCTTCCGGCAGTGGCGCACGGTCGACGGCTTCCGGCAGCAGCGCCCCGTCTGCCGCCGCCGGCACCACCGTACCCGGGGCCGGGGACAGGCCCGGGACGACAAGCCCGAGCGCCGGGACGCAGCCCAAGAGCGGAGCAAAGACACCCACCTCGAAGAGCAGGACACCCGCCGCTCCGTCCACACCCGCCGCCCGGAGCTCGGCGGGAGCCGCTGTGTCGGGGCAGCGCAGCGCCACTGGTTCGGCCGGCGCGGGGTCACGCGGGACGACGGCCGCCGGGAGCGGTGCCGGCTCTCCGGCCGTCGCCGAGCCGGCGGCCTCGAAGACCTCACCGACCCCGGAGCCCAAGCCTGCCCTCACCCCACGGGCTCCGGAGCCCGTGCAGTCCGGTGCCGGGCGGTAGAAGGAGGCGACAGGATGGACATCCACGATGTGATCGCCAATCGTCGTAGCATCCGCAAGTACCGGCCCCAACCCGTGGAGCCGGAGAAGCTGCAGCGCGTGCTGGAGGCCGGGCGTCTGGCCCCGACGGCCGCCAACAGGCAGGCCTTCGTGATCTACGTGGTGGCCGGCGCGGGATATGAGCCCATCCGGGCGGCCTACGCCAGGGATTGGTGCTGGGAGGCGCCGGTGGTCCTGGTGGTGTGCTCGCGGCCGGCGGCCGCCTGGACACGCGGCGACGGTAGGTGCTATGCCGACGTGGATGCCGCCATCGTGATGGACCACATGATCCTGGCGGCTGCGGCCGAGGGCCTCGGGACCTGCTGGATCGGCGCCTTCGACGCCGCCGCGCTCCGCGCCGGGCTGGGCCTGGAAGATGACCTGGAGCCCGTGTGCATGACCCCCCTGGGCTATCCGGAAGAGAGTCCGGACGCTCGGCCGCGGCTCGCGCTGGAGGCTATCGTGCGTCACGTGAAGTGAGCGGCCGGGCGGACCGAGGCGTGCTCTACGGCACTCGAGACGCGGCGGCGGTTGACGCAGGGCCGAGGTTGCGCTAAGATGACGGTCCGCGCCGGGCCGGGAGGTCGCCGACGCCGCGTTGGGGCAAAGAAGACCTTGACTTGATACGGCCGTCTTGCTTATAATGCTTCGCACCGCCGAGGTGGTGGAACTCGGCCAGCAGGTCGGCGCCCTTCGGGTGCGAC
>CAZXDD010000241.1:278-11258 GCA_964639415.1 uncultured Armatimonadia bacterium | reverse complement strand
GATAATGAGCGGTGACTGGAGTTCAGACGTGTGCTCTTCCGATCTATTGTGGAAGCCCCCTTCGGTCTGGGACCACTGGCTGTACTCCTCGGCCCCGGCCCCGGCGTGGCGGCAGAAGTTCATGCCCCACACCTCCTCCGTCCGGGAGCCGATGGGCAGCCAGTCCCAGGGGATGTCGATCAGGGCGGTCCAGCGGTCGGCGTGCTTGGTGGTGGTGGCGAGCCACTCGCCGTTCCAGGAGGTATCGAAGCCCTGCTCGTCCGCCGTGGCGCCGTCGGGGTTCACCGCGAAGTGATAGTACGGACCGGTCGCGCCCTCGGGCGCGATGAACAGCTCCACGCACTCGCCGGGGTACACGCCAGGATCAACCTTCATGTTGGCCATGTCGGGCTGCAGGCAGTCGAAGGCGATGTGCAGAGCCCGCGCGGTGGCCACGAGGCGCACCTGCGTCTGAAAGGCAGCGGGCCTGCCGCCGTAGAGGGCCACAAAGGGCGGCAATGCTACGGCCTCGGTCCAGGGCGCCGCGTCGGGGTCCAGGTACGTCCCCAGTCCGTGGTGGGCGCTGAGGGGCACCGTAACCCGAGGCAGCGGGGCGGCGGGAGCCGGCTCGGCGGTGTCGAGAGACGGGGGAGCGTCGGCGGGGTGCAGGGCGAACTCCGCGGGCTTTGACCCCTTGACCCACATCGGCGCCGCGATCCACAGCGTGCCCTTGGGGATACCGAAGCGGACCGTGTAGCCCCAGGAGGCGACCCCGGGCCTGGCGGTCCAGACGTAGCGCACCCAGCGGTCGGAGACGGTGATGGACTTGGTCGCCGGGCCCATGCCGAGGGTCACCGGTGTGTCCGGCCCGCCTGCTCGCAGGTACACCGAGAGCGTGTGCTCGGCCTCCGGGTCCAGGCCGCGGTAGAGGTGGGACTGCACCGTCCAGCCGGGCTGTCCCTCCTGGTTGCGAAGGATGAGGCTGTCTGTGCCCTCCACCGGGGAGGCGGGGTGAGTGCGGTAGTTGCCGTAGAAGTTGTTCACATACTCCGGAGCACCGGTGCCCCAGTAGTCGGGCTGTCCGGGGTTGGTGCACTGGGTGAACCCGGCGTTGCGCAGCATGTTGGTCTCGGCGGCGAGAAGCTGCACAGGGACAAGCAAGACGAGGGCGACGAGCAGGGCGCGCATGAGCGACACCTCCGGAGGCCGACGGCGACAGCCACGAATACAGGGGGGTTCGCGAGGCGATGGCAGGTGACCTGCCGGGGGACCCCGGCACGGCCCTCGGATGACGCCCCCAAGAACGCAATACGGGGACCTCGTGCAGAGGTCCCCGGCGGTGTCTTGCGAGCCCCGAGAGGCTCGGCGGCGTATTTCGTGAGGCCTGAAGGCACCTCACGGCAGTGTATTGCCGCTGTTATCGGCAGGACGTCGCGGATAGTCAATGCCTTTCTGGCTGGCCTTTGTGCCGCAGTGCTCCCAGCGCCGTCACATCAGTCTCATCGAACCTCACCTCTCCCCCATCGCTGAACAGGAACAGCCGGTCGCCTGTGGTGCCGTCGAGCCTCCGGGTGATCATGGTGCGGCGGCCATCGATGCACACATCGATGATGCTGCCGCGGAGGATGGCCTCGAGCGTGAAAGGGCGCCGGAGGCAGTCGAGACCGTCAATGGCGAAGTTCAGGCCGCTGGCCCACGGGTCGGTGGCTTCCGGAGCCAGCCCGCCATCATGCGGCGTGCCCCACTGGGCCCGGCCCCTGTCCGGCTCGAAGCGCAGCTCGCAACCCGCCTCGTAATCGCCCTGGCCCCGGAAGCAGACACCGAAGGCCCGGGCGTCCGGGCCGGGGGCGATGCGCAGGGTGATGCGCGCCTCGGCGGGGACGGGCTCCAGAGCGGCCACGGCGAGCCCGCCGCGGCCGCTCAGCCTCACCGACGCGTCCGCCGCCTCCACCTGGCCGCGGACGGGCAGTGCTTCCAGCCTTTCCCTCTCCCCCACCGCGGGCGCAAGCTCGGGCACGAAGCCCATCTGCAGCGTCCCGTCGTCGTCCTGGAGCAGCTCGCGCAGCACGATGTTGCCCCCCCACTCCGGTGCGGGCAGGAAGCCGGCCAGGATGCGGCGGTCATCGCCAAAGGCCGCCACCTTGGGCACCATCAGCCCGTCGTAGACGTTGGGCGCGATCTCCTCCCACGGACCCAGCGCCGAGCGCGATCTCCACAGGCCCGCGCGGCCCAGGATGTAGTAGAACCAACCGTTCCATTCGAAGTGGTTGGGGCACTCGTGGCTGATGCCCTCGCGCAGGGCGAGGAACTCGCCAGGCGCCTCCCGCCAGTTGCGCAGATCGGTGGACACGAGGCGCTCCACGCCGCTGCGGATCAAGTGGAACAGGCCCGTCGCCGGGTCCTGGAACACCTCGCAGTCGCCTCCGGGCAAGAACGGCCGCAGGTCCTTGTGGAAATGGATGCCGTCGGTGCTCTCGGCGACGAAGATCCAGTCGCCGCGGTGGGTCTTGTCCCGGAAGGCGCAGCGGCCGCCGCAGTCGGTGTAGAGGATGCGGAAGGTGCCGTCGTGGAAGATCACATCACCGGTGCCCATGGAGCACTCCCAGGGCTCGATGATGGGCACGGCCAGGGGGTGGTGGTCCCAGTGTACCAGGTCGGTGGTGGTGGCGTGGGCATATTGGTGTGCTCCCTGGCTCCACTTGCTGTGGTGGTGGCGGCGGTCGTGGAGGTAGAACAGGTGGAAGACACCGTCATGCCAGAAGGGGATGCAGTCGCCGGCGAAGGCGTTGTGGCCTCGGGGCTTGAAGTACTGGATGCCTTCGGGCGGGGGACCGAGGATCTCAAGCTCCCGCCGGGCCACGCGCTCCGGGCCGCCGTACAGGGCGGAGATCTCCTCATCGGTCAGCGCCCTGTCCCAGATCGCCAAGTGCGCGATCAGCCCCCGGAAGCCCGGCTGCAGGCGGCCGTCCTCGCAGCCGGCACCCAGCAGGAAGGGTCCACGGAAGTCGCTCAGCCCGCCGTGGGGCCACTCTTCGTCCACCAGTACACCGTCGACGAAGAGCTCGAGCCGGGCGTGATCGAAGCGCACGAGGATGTCGTGCCATCCATCGGGGCCGATGTGAGCGAGCGGGACCGACAGGCGCAGGACGCCATCGACGAAGTCGGGCTCCAGATCGCGTCTGCTTGCCTCCTCCCACCACTGTGGCGTCACTCGCTGCTGCAGCGGCGTGGTGTGCCAGATGTACTCCAACTCCCGGGGCGTGGCGCGGAGGATGATGCCGTGGCGGTCCTCGGGGTCGGCCCGGGCCAGGATGGGGCCGTTCCAGCCTCCCTCGGCGGCGCGCAGGCGCAGGTAGAGCGTCATGCGGGTGCCGGTGACCCTTAGGCCCTCGCCCACCGTGAGGTGTCCGCCATCGAGTCGGGCCGCCTGCCCGCCGCCGGGGCTCCGGGCTGCGCGGGCTGCGGTCTCGGGCGGCTCCGTGGCTGTGCGGGCGGCCCCGGTCGTACGAGGGGAGCGGTGGCCGGGAAGCCACAGGAAGAGGGCGTCATCGAGGGGCGCGCGATGGCCGAGGTCGGTCACGGTCGGGCTACCTCCGGGATCGTAGTGTCTGTCGGCGGGGCGCGGCCCGGCCGTCTTGCGGAGTGTTCGCTGCGCCAAAGCGGCCACCTCCGGGTGCGTCCGGCCTTCTGTTCCTCCGGCCGGTGCCACAGACCGGCACTTTCGTTGTCCGGGCCACATTGCCGCCCACCATCGCCCTTGCTGTGGAACGGGAGGTGACGCTATACTGCGTGTGTCCGAGCCCCGCCCCAATGGGGATCGGTCCCCGCCGGACGCGATCCACTCACCCCGGGGTGCCGCCCATGCCTGGTCTCAGCCTATCGGAACTTGTGGATCTGCCCGCGCTTCAGCGTGTGCTCGGCCTGTTTTGCGACTTCACCGGGATGCCCACAGCCATCCTGGACAGCGATGGGCGGGTGCTCATCGCGAGGGGCTGGCAGGACATCTGCACGTGCTTCCACCGCGTCCACCCCACCACCGCCGCCCGCTGCCGGGAGAGCGACGCCTACATCAAGGCCCACCTGGATAGCTCTACCCCTGTGGCCTACAAGTGCCGGAACGGGCTGTGGGATGTGGCGATGCCGATTGTGGTGGAGGGTGAGCATATCGGCACGCTGTTCCTGGGCCAGTTTCGCTACTCCGACGAGGAGCTCGATGTGGGCTTCTTCCGCGGGCAGGCCGAGGAGTTCGGGTTCGATGAGGAGGCGTACCTCGCGGCGCTCCAGCGGGTACCGTGTTTCGCCCGCGAGGATGTCTCGGCGATGATCTCCCACCTGGCCACGCTCGCGGACATGCTCTCGGAGACGGGCGATTCCAACCGCAGGCTTCAGCATGAGCTGGCCCGGCGACAGCGCGCCGAGGAGGCGCTGAGGCTCAGTGAGGCCAGATACAGGGGGCTGGTGGAGAGCGCCAGCAGCGCGATCCTCACGCTGAACAGGGCGGGACAGGTCACCTTCGTCAATGAGCACGCCCAGCGGCTGTTCGGGTACTCGGCCAAGGAGACCTGTGACAAGGGCCTGTTCGGGACCATCATCGGCGACGACGAGGCCAACCGCGATGCGTATCTGGCGCTGTGGGAGCAGGTAGGCGCCACAGCGGAGGGGACCGCGCAGGCCGAACTGGAGCACCGCAGCCGTGACGGCCGGCTGCTCTCGGTGGCCTGGACGTTCCGAGCCATCGGAGACGCGAGGACGGCTGGGGCGGGGCTTCTGTGCATCGGCAATGAGACCACCGCGCAGAGGGCCGCCCAACGGATGCTGCTGGAGGCTCAGAGCAGGTACGCGGCGCTGTTCGAGGGTATCCGGGAGGCCGCTTTCGTCGCGGACGCGGACACGGGCACGATCCTTGACGCCAACCGTGCCGCCGAGGACCTGCTGGGCCTGCCGCGCAGCAGGATCATCGGCCGGCACCAGACGCAACTGCACCCGCAGGGGGACAGAGACTACGCGGAACTCTTCCGCAGCCATCTGGCTGAGGGCGGCGGCTCCACGGTGGAGGGGGAGGTGCTCACCGCGGACGGGCGCGTGGTCGCTGTGGAGATCACCCCGAGTATCGTGACACTATCGGACGGGTCCATGGTGAACTACGGCCTGTTCCGCGCCATCAGCGAGCGCAGGAGCGCCGAGGAGGCGCTGCGCCGCCGGCAGCAGGAGCTCCTCGAGGCCCAGCGGCTGGCTCATCTGGGGAGCTGGAGCTACGACCCGGCCACCGGGCAGCCGGAATGGTCGGACGAGTGCTTCCGCATCTCCGGCCTCGACCCCGCTTCCGGCGTCCCGAGCTTCGAGGCGCACCGACAATTCGTCCACCCCGATGACTGGCCCACGTTCTCCCAGGCCGTCGAGCACGCCGCACGCAACGGCGAGGGCTACGAGATCGAGGTCCGTTTCGTTCACCCCGATGGCGGCATCTGCCACGCCCTCAGCAGGGGCGAAGCCGAGTACGCTCCGGACGGGTCGGTGACCCGGCTGCACGGCACCGTTCTGGACATCACCGGCCGCAAGGAGGCCGAGCAAAAGCAGCGTCGCACCACGGAGGGCCTGCAGGCGGTCGTTGCCGTCGCCTCCGAGCTCATCAGGTGCACGGACACGGACGCGCTGACCCGGACGGCCGTTGAGTGGGCCCACAGACGCCTGGGGTTGGCGCGCTGTGCCATCTTCCTGCTCAAGGGCGACCTGTACGCCGGAACGTATCTCGCCGCCGGCGGGGACGCCCTGCGCGATGAGCGGGCGCGGCGACTGCCGCTGCCGGACTCCTGGGGCCAGGTGTTCCGGCCGCGCGCCCGCGGTGAGGCCAACTGGGACATCCACGGGGCCTCGGAATGGCCGTGGGCCGACGGCGCACCGGCGGGGATCCCATGGACGGTCTGGACGCCGATCCAGTCCGGGACCGGGCCCAACGGGATGCTGTGCAATGACGGCGGCGAGGAGGGGGCCGAGATCGACCCCGTTCAGCAGGACATCGCCGCGGTCTTCTGCTCGCTTTTGGGCACCATCATGGAGCACAAGCGGACACAGGAGGCGCTTGAGGTCAGTGAGGAGCGGTACCGCCGGGTGGTCGAGACGGCCAGCGAGGGCGTATGGTCCGTGTCCCCCGACGACACCACGGGCTTCGTGAACCAGCAGTTGGCCAACGCCCTGGGCTACGAGGTGGCCGAGATGCTGGGGCGGCCGATCACCGACTTTCTGCCGGCCGAGGAGATTGCCGACCACAGGCAGAGGATGCTGGTGCGGCGGTCGGGGAAGGGCGAGACGTACGAGCGTCGGTTTTGGCACAGAGACGGGCATGTGGTCACCATGCTGGTGTCGGCGACCCCGCTGCAGGACAGAGAGGGGCGGTTCGGGGGCTCCTTTGCCATGCTCACCGACATCACGGAGCGCAAGCGGGCGGAGGAGCAACTGCGCGAGAGCCGCGAGACCGCCTGGGCGATTCTGAACGCGACGGATGACATCGCCTTCCTGCTGGATCGCGATCTTCGCATCCTCGCCGCCAATGAGGCGGCGGCGACGCTGCTGGGCAGAGCGGCGGGAGAGCTGCCGGGGCGACCGCTGGGGGACTTCCTACCCGACAGGGTCACCGGCGACGGTGACCGCAGTCTTGGCAGGGTGGTGGAGGACGGGCGACGCCTGCGCTCCGAAGGCGTCCTGGGGGATCGGCACCTGATGACCACGGCGCATCCCATCTTCGACGCCGAGGCTCAGGTGAGCAAGGTGGCCGTGTTTGCGCAGGACATCACCGACATCAAGAAGGCCGAGAACTCCCAACGGCTGGCGGCGGTGGGGCAGTTGGCCGCGGGCGTCGCCCATGAGTTCAACAACCTCCTGGCCAGCATGATGATGCGGGCCGAGAGGGCCTCGTCCCTGCAGACGAACGATGAGTACGAGCGACTGTGTGATCTGGTACTGAGGTCCACCACCCGAGGCGCCGACATCTGCAGGAATCTGACGACCTTCGCCCGCCCGCGCCTGCCCAGTCGAGCGCCGTTGTACATGGAGGACCCGCTGGAGGCGGCGCTGGCGGTGGCCGCGCGCCAGATTGAGCTGGCCGAGATCAGCCTCGAGCGTCGCTACGAGACCTCCGGACGACGGGTGAACGCGGACGGCAGCCAGTTGGAGCAGGTGTTCCTCAACCTGATCATCAACTCCTGCCACGCCATGGCCTCCGGCGGTCAGTTGATCCTCTCGACCTTCCTGGCCACCGACCCGGGAGGGCGCGAGGAGGTAGTGGCGGCCGTCACCGATACGGGGATCGGCATCGCTCCGGAAAACCTGGCCCGGGTGTTCGAGCCGTTCTTCACCACCAAGGGGCTGCTGGGCGAGGATGAGACACCCGGCACCGGACTGGGCCTCTCCGTGTCGCACGGGATCGTTGCCGCCCACGGAGGGACGCTGACGGTTCGCAGTCAGGTAGCGGCCGGTACGACCTTTGAGTTGCGCCTGGCCGCACTGGCACAGGAGACCCCTGCCCTCCCGCCCGCCGCGTGGGAGCCGGAACGGCCCTCGCCGACCGCCGTCGGCGACGAGAACGGGAAGGCAATCCTGTGGGCGGAGGACGAGCAGGATCTGCGAGACCTCGTCGCCCAGGCGCTCAGCGATCACGGCTATCGGGTGACGGCGTGCGCCGACGCCGAGGAGGCCGCGGTCCGGTTGGCCCAGAGCCGCTTCGACCTTGTGCTCACAGACCTGCTGATGCCCGGCGGCGGAGGCAGGCACGTCATCCAACGGACTCGCATCCTGGCCGCTCCGCCCCCGGTCATCGTTCTGACCGGGCGCACCGAGCCCCACATCACTTCCGAGCTGCTGGCCCTGGGCGCCGCCCGCTGCCTACCCAAACCCCTCTCCATCCGGGAAATGCTTGCCGCCGTGGGCGCGGTGCTGGCCGACAGGCGGCCGGCAGGCTGAAGGGTAGCGAAGCTCCGCCTCCAACCAACGAGCACGTCTATGGAGGTTCGCCGCCGGGAGGGCGCCCACAGGGGCCGGGAAGAGCGAGCGACGGGGGACGTCGACGCGCAAGATGCCTCAGGCGGCACAGATCGTGCAGGGAGTAGCCGGGAGGCAGCCCCGTGCCGCCACGAAGGGCTGTGGCTGCCGCCGCTCAACGCGGAGCAGGAACGTTACCGGGCGTGGAGGGGACGGCGAGCCGCGTAGCGTCGGACCTGGCACTCACATTATGCGGTTTGTGCGCGGGCGCTCACTCATGTCGCCTCACCTCCCCGGCCCCCTCTCCCTTACTCCGCCAAACGGCCGGCGGAGACGGGAGGAGGGGGGAGAACGGCCTTGGCACGAACGTTTCCGGCGCAGCCAAGGCCAAATGTGTCTCCATTCCGTTCATGCATAGTGTGAGCCGGCAGGCCGCCCGCGGTACGGAGAGAACCCGAGGAGTTGTGGCGATGAGGCTTGATGACCTTCTGCACCGGACCGACATCCCCGCGGATGCACTGGAGATCATCCGCGGCCACCTGGAGGCAGAGGCCACCGCATCGGGACGTGAGAGGGCAACGAGTCTCGAACGGGAGCAGTTCGCGGCCCTCGACTGCATCGGCGACAGCGTCGTGTACTACAGAGATGCGAGCCTGAAGGTTGCCTGGGCCAACCGGGCCGCACAGGCTCTTGCCGGCGCGGATCTCGGCGCACCGGGAGGCCGGACCTGCTATCGCCTGCGGCACGACCGCAACAGCCCGTGCCCTGACTGTCCGGTCCTGGCCGCCTTCAGAAGCGGACGGGTCCATGAGCTTGAGTGGACGGCGGCGGACGGGCGCACCTACCGGGTGCGCGCCCATCCGGTGCGGGACAGGGAGGGCGGCCTGCTTGGTGTCGTCAAGCTGGGCACGGACATCACCGAGCGCAAGAGGGCGCACGAGGCCGTGGCAGAGTCTCAGGACCTCTATCGCCAGGCCATCGAGAGCGCGGCAGCGGTGCCCTATCGTCGCGACCACCGCACCGGCGATTACGACTTCGTGGGTGCCGGTATCGGCGAGCTCCTGGACATGTCGGCCGAGGAGTTCAGCGTCATTGCTTTCCGGGCCATGATCCGCGAGCGTGTCAATACCCATCCGGAGGCTCCTGCGGAGTGGCTGGATTACGACCGTGCCTACGCCCGGGGCCAGGTGAACCACTTCCGCGCCGACTACCGTGTCGTCACCCCTGCAGGCCGTGAGAAGTGGATCAGCGACGCGGCTACGGCCATCCGGGACGGGCATAGCGGTGACCTCATCGCCTCCCTGGGCTTCCTACAGGATGTGACGGAGCGCAAGCTGGCCGAGCAGCGCATCCTGCGGCTGACCAGGCTGTATGCGGTGCTCAGCGAGGCCAATCAGGCCATGGTGCGGCTCCGGGAGCACGATGCGCTCATGGCGACCATCTGCCGCATCGCCGTGGAGCAGGGGGGGTTTGGGGCCGCGTGGATCGCGGAGAGCGTCCCCCAGGCCGAGGGCCTGGCTCTGAAGGCTTCCTACGGGTTGGGGCAGGAGCAAGTGGCGGCACTCTCAGAGACCCTCTCGACGGCCAAGACGGCGTTGGGGCCGTGCCAGCGGGCGATGGACGAGGGCAGGCCCTGCGTCCTGCGGGGCGATGACCTGGCGTCAATCCGACCGTGGGGAGCTCTGTGGGAGGCGGGCAAATGTGACGCGGTGGCCGCCTTTGCCCTCAGAGTCGGGGAAGGCACGTCCGGAGCCCTCGGGGTGAGCACCTCGGACAGCGAGTTACTGGATGAGGAGGGGATGAGGCTTCTGAGCGAGCTGGCCGATGACATCTCTTTCGCCCTGTTGTCCATGGAGCATCAGAAGGCCCGCGAGCGCTCGGAGGCGGCTTTGCGCGAAAGCGAGGAGCGCTACCGCACGATCATCGACGCCAGCCCGCTGAGTATCCTGCTCACCCGGGACGGGCGCTACGTGTACGCCAATCCGGCGGCGATGCGGCTGCTGGGCTACAGGGAACGGCGGGAGATCGAGGGGCGGCCGCTGGAGGCTCTGCTGGTTCCGGGACAGGCCGACTTGGTCGCGCAACGCCACGCCTTGGCCATGTCTGGGGAACCCAATCCCCCTACGGAGCTTTCCGTGCTGCGCGCGGACGGCACGACGATAGGCGTCGAGAGCGTTTCTGTGCCGATTCGTCTGCAGGACGGTCCGGCGGCGCTGGTGATGGCGATGGACATCTCGGAGCGCAAGCAGGTCGAGGAGGCCGCGCGCCTGGCGGCAGTGGGTCAACTGGCGGCCGGAGTCGCTCACGAGTTCAACAACATCCTGGCCACCCTGATGCTGCGGGCCGAGTATGCAGGGGTCAGCGACACGATCGACGACTACCGGCAACTGGCGGAGACCGTGGGCCGCCAGGCCCAACGCGGGGCGCAGATCTGCAGGAAGCTGGCCACCTTCAGTCGCCCTCAGACTCCCCGGCGTCGGCCGCTTTGCATCGAGGACGCCATCGAGGCCGCCCACGGCCTGCTGGCCCGACAACTGGAACTGGCCGACATCGAGACCAGGTTCTCATTCCACGCGCGCCGGGCGCAGGTCATGGCCGACGCCGGTCAACTGGAGCAGGTGTTTGTCAACCTGCTCATCAACGCCTCCCATGCCATGCCCGGCGGCGGGGTACTTTCGATCACCACGGAGACGCACGGTGAAGAGGGCTCGCGGCCGGAGGTGGTCGTCCGGGTGACCGATTCGGGCACCGGAATGCCTCCGGAGGTGGCCGTGCGGGTCTTCGAGCCCTTCTTCACCACCAAGGGCGAGTTGGGGGGCAGCGATGTGCCGGGCAACGGCCTGGGCCTAGCGGTCTCTCACGGGATCGTGAAGGCCCACGGCGGGACGATAACGGTGGCCAGTCAGGTGGGCCGGGGGAGCACCTTCGAGCTCCGCTTTCCTGGCCACATCGGCCGGCACGCCGCTCCCGAGGCTCCCGAGGCTCCCGAGGCTCCCGAGGCTCCCGAGGCTCCCGAGGCTCCCGAGG
>CAZXDD010000241.1:0-178 GCA_964639415.1 uncultured Armatimonadia bacterium | reverse complement strand
CCAGCGAGGTCGGCGAGGTCGGCGAGGTCGGCGAGGTCGGCCCCGGCGGGAAAGACCATGCGGGGACGCGCGTGCTGGTAGTGGAGGACGAGACCGACCTGCGAGAGGTCATGGGCCTCGTCCTATCCGGAGATCGGAAGAGCGTCGTGTAGGGAAAGAGTGTAGGATAGGGTGGAGG
>CAZXDD010000240.1:5840-11277 GCA_964639415.1 uncultured Armatimonadia bacterium | reverse complement strand
ATAGAGGCTTTGCTGCGGCGGGATGTGGCATCAATGCGTTCATGCATAATCTGAGAGATAGCCTGCATTCCCCTGGCCCACACAGGGTGCGCTGGGGTTGCCCTGACGCCGCGGGAGGCCCCGGCGATGCCCATCACCTGGACCCAGGAGCAGCTCGACGAACTGGCCGAGGCCGGCCGCTGCCATCCCCAAGCGGGTGTGAGGGTCAGGGCGCTGGTCTTCGGTGTGGTAGCCAGGGGCCAGACGGGACAGAGGGTGGTAGATACGTTCGGGCCCTCGGCCAACAGCGTGTGCCGGTGGGTCGGGCGCTACCGCGAGCAGGGGCTCGCAGGCTTCGAGATCGCGCCCGGGCGCGGCCGCCCCGCCAAGGTGGACGAGAAGGATCTGGAGACCCATGCCCTGCAGAGCCCCCGGACCTTCGACATCGGCCGCAGCGGCTGGTCGCTGAAGCTGCCGGCAGAGACCGTACCCAGCCTCAGGGGCTTCACACCGGCGGGGGCGCAGCAGGTCCTGAAGCGCTGCGACATCCACTACAAGCGCGGGCAGGCATGGGCGCTTAGCCCGGACTCGGCACCTGAAGCGCCAAGCTCGTGACCACCGCGGCCCCGCGGCACACCCGGCGCTGCTCCGGACCCCGGTACGGGGCGATGGAAGACCGACTCATCCCCGGCGAGTGCCCCCTCGTAGCAGGTCTGGCCTCCCACAATCACGAACTGCCTTCCCCAGTCAATCTCGGTGAAGCGTGCGGGTCAGCCCTGTCCGGCGCCGCGTGGGCGGCGGGGCCTAAGCGAGGGATGGCGGATGCGTGGGAAGCGGCTGCGCTGGATTGTCGCGGGTCTTGCGGCGCTGGTGGTCCTGATCTCGGCTGCCTATCTGCGGGACATGCACCACGCCTACCGGCGCATCCGCTCACACGGCACCGTCATCGCCTCGCCATACGGAGACATCGAGTTCTCCACGGGCGGGTCCGGCCCGCCCGTCCTGGCGGTACACGGTAGCGGCGGCGGCTACGACCAGGGTGAGCTCCTGGCTCGGGCCGTTCTGGACGACCGGTTCCACTGGATCGCGCCATCGCGCTTCGGCTACCTGCGCTCGACCTTCCATGAGGGCGCCACCTTCGACGATCAGGCCCACGCCTACGCCCACCTGCTGGACCATCTGGGTATCCAACGCGTCGCCGTCGTTGCCCTCTCACACGGCGGACCCTCGGCACTGCTGTTCGCCGTCATTCACCCCGAGAGGGTCTACTCGCTCACGCTGATCTCCTGCGGCGTGGCCTCCTCCACCGAGCAGGACCAGGACCAGGCGAACCAGAAGGGCAATCTGCTGGTGACCGTCTACAGCCACAATCCGCTCTACTGGGGGATCACGAAGCTGTTCCGCAAGCAGTTCCTGGTGCTGATGGGGGCGGACCACACCGTTACCGCCCGGATGGGCCCCGAGCAGCGGGAGCTGGTGCGCCGGATCATCGACGACATGAACCCGGTGGTTCCGCGGTCCGAAGGTGTCCTGTTTGACAACACAGCCACGCTGCCGAATGAGAGGATCGCCGCGATCCGCACCCCGACGCTGATACTCCACGCGAAAGATGACACCCTGCAGCTCTACCACAACGCTCAGTTCGCGGCGGCCACGATCCCCGGGGCGAAGCTGGTCAGTTTCGACTCAGGGGGCCACCTCTTGCTCGCCGCCGAGCAGCCGGCCGTCTCCACGGCCACGCAGGCCCACATCCGCGAGCACATGTCCCAGTCCCCGTAGAGCCGGCCAGACCCCCGCGCGAGCTCGAGCGGCCCTCTTTCTGGGCATTCCCGATCCCCGAGCAACTTCTGCGCTTGGAGACTAACTTCTGATATCCCGTGAACGGCAGGGCGGACCTGCGGTAGGTGCCGGTCGACGAGCCGGCGAAGTACGAGATCACGTGCACCTGCGGGACCAGCTTCGCCACCATCACCATCTGGGTGGTGGACATCGAGCTCACCTTGGGCAGCGACGAGATCTACGTCAACACCGATGACGACAACGGGACTACGGTCAGCGACCTCACCGAGTCACCGGTGGACGGCGAGAACGACCTGACCTTCCTGCACACCGCCATCGTCCCGTCCGACGCCCCGATCATGATCGATAGCATCGTCACCGTCTGGGGCAGCGGCGGCGTGGCCCTGTGGGAAGACGATCAGAAGGCCTCCGCCTCACCGGGGATGTGGTACTACACCTGCCCCGACGAGCTGTGGGTGGAGGGCACGTCGGTCAGCACCAATCCGGGTGACCGCACCATCACGCTGCACTGTGTCGCCGACTGCGACTCGTGGTGGTGGTACTGCGAACCGCTCTCGACTACACCTGCGGGCCGGTGGGCAAGACGTTTGAAGTCAAGAACGTCTACATGGGCAAGGACCCGAGCACCGGGGTACAGACAGACCGGGCCAAGGCCTCCAACGGCACTATTGACTACTTCAAGTGGGACCCGGACGGGGAAGCGGCCCAACGTGTGGTACTCTGTCTTCTGGGCAGAGATCAGCAGGGGCAAGACAGTAGCGGCTGCGAGCTTGGCCACCCACAGAGCCTCCAAGAAGAAATGGCACTACAACTCTTCCGCCAATCCGCGCATGCTTGGTGAGAACCAGTCACTCAAACCATGAGGTGATCCCATAGCTATGCTACCCAGGATCTGGGGCACGACGTGGGCCGTCCTCTACGCCGTCGTCATGATAGCGCTCTCGTCCTGTGCCGAAGAGGGTCCAGACAGCCAGGCTGCCCTGGCGACCGCCCGGGGTTTCCTTGGAGATCAGACGGCCGACCTGCAACCCGACGGCGAGTCCTACGACGGGCTGGACTATGCCTTCCGATCCCCGGATGGGCTGCAGATGGTGTCGGTCACGAAAGCGGGGGGCTGGGTGAGTTCCTACGCTCGCACCGATGATCCTCCCCCAGTGGGGCCTGATGGGCCTGCACTGAACCCCGACGAGGCTCGGGTCGCTGCTTTGGAGTATGCGCGTGCGACGAAGGTGCCGGTCGACGTGGATAGGCTGGATGTCCGCGTGTGTGACACAGCCCCCGACCAGCAGCACTTGGCAGCGCTGTCGCTCAGCTTGCGCGAGAACGATGTCGAGATGCCTGTAGCATTCGAGGTGCGCATCCGCTTTGCCGATGGCGTCTTGCAGGACCTGTTCGCGGTCAACTACCTGCCGGTACGTGTACCCCTGGCACCGAGAGTATCCGAGCAGGAGGCTGTTGCCAAGGCGAAGCGTGCCGTCTCGGCAGATGGGATGCGCAACGTCAAGGCCGTGGAGGCCAGACTACGGGTCTGGATCGCCTACTGGCTCGACTACGATACCGCAACGCTGGGCCGGGACCACCAAGTCCTCCTGTGGACCGTGACACTCGAGGGGGAGCAGCCGACCGAGATGATCACTGGGAAGCAGGGCGTCGTCAAAGTGCCGATGCGACAGCGCTGGACTTTGGACGTGGATGCCGGTACCGGGGATGTGCGGGATGTCACCGGCGTTGACGCTCTGGAGACGCCCGAGGAACTCCGCGCCAAGCTGCCGCCGGAGCCGCGTCGGCTGGACCCCGGCGACTTCGGCCCAGCGTGGGACGGCAATACCCGCCTGTATTTCAGCAGCGATCTGAGGACGACGCGCGGGTGGGGGACGTCGCTGGGCAACGAAGCCTTACAGTCGATACTGCGGGCCGATCTGGCATCTGGACGCGTTGAGTGCATTGTGCCCAAAGTGCTGCCCATTACTCCGGCCGCCCCGCTTCCCAGCCCCGACCGGACCCGCCTTGCCTTTGGTATCAGAGGGGAGCAAGTGATGCTCGATATGACAACAGGCACGGTCGGTTACGCGCTGCCTGGGGAAGGCGGTCCGAGCTATCGCGCCTGGATGCCGGATGGCACGCGCGTGCTGTTCAACCACTGGACCGCGGGCCCGGGCGCAGGGATCGGTTCGGTCGCCGTGACTGCGCCACCAACGTCAAGCCTGGGCTCATCGCCCTTCTTCCATACAAACGCCGATGTGTGGGGTCTGGCCTGTGCCCCCGCTGGCAAGTGGGTGGCGTACGTGGTGGCGCCGCAGGGCACCTGCAGCATCCATGTCATCTCCCTGTCGCCCGCGGGCGAACCCGTCGGGGAGCCGCGACGCATAGCAGATGGCCTCGCTGACGTCACCAGCATCAGTGCCTTCCCGGACAGCAAACGACTACTGGTCTCGAGTACGGGAGGGTGGGACACCATCGACGTGGAGACAGGTCACAATACGCGTGTCTTCGACGGCGCAATGGCAGACCCAGACACTCCGGAGAGGGAGCTGTATGACATTCGGGAGGCCGTCATCGACCCGACCGGAACACGGGTCGCGTTTTCTGGCTGGCGGTGGTCCGGGGACCCGGACGACGCCATCTTGCCCCGGATCTATGTATGCAACCTCGATGGTTCGGACGTGAAGCGCGTCACTTCCATGGATGACGAGCCGGTAGAGCCCTACGTGTTCCCGGCCTCAGGGAAGACCGCCATCGACGTTGGCAGGGAACTGCAAGGACACATGGAGGAACTCCGGCGGCAGATGCGAGGCGAGAGATAGCCTGGCAGCGACCGCAACCAACCACTCTACTGACGGAATCGCTGAACCAATCTACCGACAGTATCGCCGAACTACGACAGAGCCAACCCATCGGCGGCACGGTGTACCCGGTGCTGTACATCACCATCGGCCCGGGGGAGCGCATCGCCGGCGGAACCACACAGAGCGTCATCCGCGTGCACGACACCTACACCGGCTACACCGCGGGCCCCCCCGTCAACAGTGAGGCCATTGCAGACCTCACGAGCACCAACCACTGGCAGGTCTGGAACGGCACGGCCTGGGTGACGGCTTCGGTCGCCCCGGCGCCCTGACGTTGCAGGTGAAATGCCCCCACTGCGGGAACCTGATCGGTGTCAACTGAGCGCCGCGCCGGACGCAATGGGGTGTCATATGATTGTCGATCGCCTGTGCTTCAGTTGCCGCCATCTGCGCATGACGTTCCCTGTCTCGTGTGATGCGTTCCCTGACGGCATCCCAGAGGACATCCTGGATTGCACCGTGCAGCATGACGCCCCATACCCGGGCGACAACGGCATCCAGTTCGAGCCCCGCGATGGCGAGGAGGCCGACGAATAGCCCATGCCCTATACATCCGCCGACGCCATCAGAGCACGCTTCGCCCAGATGACTCACGCCCCAACCGGCGAGCGCGACCGTGTCTGTGCGAAGCCGACTGCATGACGCCGGACACCACCGTCGAAGCCAGTTAGGTCCGCCCCCCTGGGCGGCACCACCAGAGCCGCCCAGGGGCCGCCTCCGCCAAAGGCCCGTTCACAAGTTAAACCCCACCGCCCACCCGCCACCCGACCCGGATTGTGACAGCCCAACCCGCCCGCCCCCCAGCCCGGCCT
>CAZXDD010000240.1:0-5830 GCA_964639415.1 uncultured Armatimonadia bacterium | reverse complement strand
CCGCCCACGCATTCCGCCACGGGTTCCCCATCTTACCGCCGCATTCGCCGCCCCGCCCTCCGCGTTTATCCACTTGATTCGCGAATACCTCTCTCAGATTGCCGGTCGACTCGCGTTTTGCGCTCGGTCTGACATTCACACCCACGCAAACACCCCCCATCTCCTCTTGACTCGGCTCTGCACTCCCATTACACTCCCCTGAGAGTGCTATAGGAGTGCATTTCCATGGCAACGAAGTCACCGGCAAGCGACAAGGTCACCATCAAGATCCCCCGGCCGCTGTATGAGAAGATCAAGACCGTCATCGACGGCGCCGGGTATGATTCGGTCACCGATTTCGTTGTCTATGTGCTCCGCGACATCGTCTCAACCCACGGTCGGATGGACGACGGGGAGCCCTATGATCCGCAGGAGCTGGAAGCCGTCAAGGACCGGCTGCGCTCCCTGGGGTACCTGTAGTCCCGTCGCGACCACCCAAAGGCACAGGAGACTGCTGATGATCGCTCCACACGGCGGCAAGCTGACGGACCGCGTACTGACTGGAGACGCACTGAGCGCAGGTCGCGAGCAGGCCGTCGGCCTGCCGAAGATCACCGTCGACTACGACACAGGCCGCGATGTGCAAAACATCGCCCGGGGCGTGTTCTCGCCCATCGAGGGCTTCGTGGGCAAGGCCGACCTGGGCGGCATCTGTCAGAGCAACAAGCTCACCAGCGGCTACGCCTGGACCATCCCCATCATGCTGGACGTTCCGGACGCCGGAAGCTACGAGGCCGGGAAGGACTACGCACTCGTCGTCAGCGGCGCCGAGACCCCTCTGGCGATCCTGCACCTTGCAGAGGTCTACCCCTGGGACAAGGCCGCCACGGCCAAAGCCGTGTTCGGCACCGATGACACCAACCACCCGGGAGTGGCGGGTTACCACAAGCGCGGCGACTATCTGCTGGGCGGCACCATCGACCTGCTGGACAACGACCGCGGGCCCTATGCGGACTACAACCTGTTCCCGGCCGAGACGCGAGCGGCGTTTGCCGAGCGCGGCTGGAACACGGTGTGTGCCTTTCAGACCCGCAATGTGCCCCACGCGGGGCACGAGGACATGCAAAAGACCGTTCTCTCCTTCTTCGACGGCCTGTTCATCCAGCCGATCATCGGCAAGAAGAAGCCCGGCGACTTCCGTGACGATGTGATTCTCAAGGCCTATCAGACCATCATCGAGCACTATTTCGCCGCCGACAGGGTGTTTCTCAACATCCTGCCCACCGAGATGCGCTATGCAGGGCCCAAAGAGGCCATCATGCATGCCATCATGCGCAAGAACTACGGGGCCAGCCACATCATCATCGGCCGCGACCACGCGGGAGTGGGCAAATACTACGGCGAGGAAGAGGCCATCGAGATGTTCGACAGGCCGGAGTTCGCCGACCTGGAGATCAAGCCGGTCACCATTCGCGGGGACTTCTGGTACTGCAAGACCTGCGAGCAGGTGGCCAGCAATCGCACCTGCCCGCATGACAAGGAGCACCAGATCCCCTTCAGCGGCACGCTGATCCGCAATGGCATCGTGGACGGGGTCGCTCCGGACCCGCATATCATGCGGCCCGAGGTGTTCGAGGTCATCCGCAGCTTCGAGGACCCGTTCGTGAGCTAACCGTTGGCGCTCGCCGTTCGGGCCGCCGTCTCGCGTCGCTTCACCCCCCCGCCCCCTTGTATCGTTGTGGGGCGTGGGGGGTGGGGGGCGGGTGAACGGCAACGACGAACGGCGAACGGCACCGACGTCGCCTCACCCCCGTCCCCGTACTCCGCGATGCGGCTGCGGAGACGGGAGGAGGGGGGAGAACAGCACAACGGCAAACGGCATCCGCCGCCTTCACCAGCACCTCCGGGGAGCCCCCTAGCCCATGGCATCGGCAAACCGCGCGCAGGTCCTCGTCGTCGGCTGGGACTGTGCGCCTCCGAAGGAGGTCTTCGAGCTCTGGCGCCCCCATATGCCCAATCTCGATGCCCTCATGCGGCGCGGCGCCTTCGGGACCCTGCGCAGCACCGATCCGCCCATCACCGTTCCGGCCTGGGCCAGCATGCTGTCCTCGCACAACCCGGGCCGGCTGGGCTTCTTCGGTTTCCGCAACCGCACGGTGGGCACGTATGACGGCAGGTACATCGCCACCTCCCGGGCGGTACGGGTGCCGCGGGTGTGGGACCTACTGTCAGATGTGGGCAAACGCTGTTGTGTGTTCAATGTGCCGCAGACCTACCCTGTCGCACCGCTCAATGGCGTCATGGTCTCGAGCTTTCTGACGCCGAGCAATGAGAGCCAGTACACCTACCCGGACGGACTGAAGTCCGAGATCGAGCGGGTTGCCGACGGGTATGTCATCGACTGCGAGGGCTTCCGCTCGCCGGACAAGCAGGCCCTGCTTCAACGCATCCACGAGATGACGCACAAGCGGTTCGCGGTGGCCAGGTACCTGCTGTCGGAGCAGGGCCCGTGGGACCTGTTCATGATGGTCTACATGGGGCCGGATCGTCTTCACCACGGGTTTTGGAAGTACGCCGATCCGCAGCACCGGAAGTACGAGCCCGGCAATCCGTTCGAGAGTAGCCTGCAGGACTACTATCGGCTCCTGGACGAGCAGTTGGGCGTCCTGTGTCAGATGGCGGGCCCCGACGCCACGGTACTGGTGGTCTCCGACCACGGCGCCAAGCGGATGGAGGGCTCCTTTTCGGTGAACGAATGGCTGATGAGTGAAGGACTCCTCACGCTCAAGACGCAGCCCGAGGGGCCGACGCGCTTCGACGAGGCGCTGGTGGACTGGGACAGGACGACCGCCTGGGCCTGGGGCGGGTACCACTGCCGGATCTTCCTCAACGTCGCGGGGCGCGAGCCGCAGGGCACCGTCGCCCCGGGGGAGGTCGAGAGCGTGCGGGCCGATCTGATCCGCAGGCTGGAGGCGATCCCGGACGATCGTGGGCGGAGGATGGCCACCCGGGCCCTGCGGCCCGAGGAGATCTACAACGGCCCGCATGTGAAGGACGCCCCGGACCTGACGGTGTACTTCGACGACCTGTATTGGCGCGCGGGGCAGGACATCGGCCGTGGCGAGCTGTACTCGCAGGACACCGAGATCGGCCCTGACGATTGCGTGCACGACTACGACGGCCTCTACGTCTACGCTCCCCCGGGCGAGCACGGCGGCCGTCGCGCGGACGGCCGTCATCTGATGGACATCGCCCCCACGATCTTGCGGGCTCTGGGACAAAGGCCCACGCCGCAGATGGAGGGCAAGGCGATCGAGCTGTAGGTCGCCTTTGCCGGCGGTCTCGAGCCGTTGGTCCTTTGTCGTTGGTGGGGCGGGCTTTCCAGCCCGCCGCCGTTGGTCCTTTGCCGTTGGTGGCGCGGGGTTTCGAGCCCGCCGGTTGTTCGCCCGCGGGCTGGAGAGCCCGCGCCACCGACGACAGCGAGGCGACGGCCTAGCCGTCTTGCTCCCGCCTTCACCGACCCACGCCGCCCTGCGGCGGCTATGTCGCTAACTCAAGGAGACACACACGATGGCTGAACAAGGCTTTGTCATCTGGTTCACCGGCCTCGCGGCCTCCGGCAAGTCCACCATCTCCTCGATGGTCGAGGAGCGCCTGCGGGGCATGGACAAGCTCGTGGAGAATCTGGACGCCGACGAGGTCCGGCAGAATCTCAGCCCCAACCTCGGCTTTTCCGAAGAGGCCCGAGACGAGAACACCAAGCGCCTGGCCTGGATGGGCAAGATTCTTGGTCGTAACGGGGTCAACGCGCTCATCGCCGCCGTTGCGCCGATGCAGGCCTATCGCGACCGGGCAAGAGACTGGTGCCCCAGGTTCGTGGAGGTCTACGTCTCGTGCCCGCTGGAGGTCTGCAAGGAGCGGGACCCCAAGGGCCTGTACGCGAGGGCCGAGCGCGGCGAGATCAACGACATCGCCGGCTGGCACCAGCCCTACGAGGCCCCGGCCAGCCCGGAACTGGTGATCGAGACGGACAAGGTCGGCCTGGACACTGCCGTGGACATGGTGTTTGCCAAGCTTGAGGAACTCGGGTATCTCTGAGCGCGGCCGACCGGCCTCGCGGGATTCCGCGGGATCTCGCGGGGCCGGGATGACCGTGCAACGGCCGCAGGTCGGCGATGGGGCTGAAGAGGGCGCGGTTGCGGGAAGTCTATCGTTCGTGTTGAAGCCGGGCGCGGCGGCCGCGCCGTCGTCGCGAGGGCCACAAGGGACGGCATCGAACTGGAACCATGCCGCGCTGAAAGGCCCGCCCGGCGGCCCATGGCTACCTCGTCCCCCAGCGGGTGTCCAGCAGCGCGAGGGGCGCCACGATGCGCACCGGCAGGACGAACGCCAGGTGCATCAGCCCGTACAGCGGTGCCAGCATGAAGACCCACTCTCCGGTGCGGTACAGCCCGTAGCCCCCGCGGAGCATGGCCATGAACACGATGGCCAGCAGGTACCGTGCCGCCAGCGCCCACTCCCCCGCCACGATGTGCGCCACTCCCCAGCCCAATCCCCACAGCAGCGCAAAGGGGAGTGCCGCGCCGAGGGTCAAGCTGTAGGCGAAGTACCAGTTGCGCCTGTGCATCAGCCGCACCGACCACAGCATCTCGCGGCAGAAGCTCTTGCTCCAACGCAACTGCTGGCGCACCCAGCGCCTCACCTGCGTCGGGCACGCGGTCAGGCCATGGGCGTCCGGCACGAACGCGGCCTCGTATCCATGCCACAGCGCCAGATTGGTGAGGTGACGGTCATCGCCGTAGGTGCAGGGGCGGCCCAGGAAGCGCTGGCCGATGTAGACATCCCGCACCTGCATCAGGAACTCCCGCCGGTACATGGCAATGGCCCCGGAGCAGCAGATCATCACCCCGAAATGGCTCTGTGCGGCGCGCTCCTGGTTGAAGGAACTCCAGAACCGGATGTCCAGGAGGCGCGTGAACAGATTGGTTGCGTTGCTGACCCGGAGGTTGCCTGTGAGGGCTCCCGCGCGGGGCCTGTGCAGCATCTCATCGACCAGCGCGTTCACCGCCTCCTTGCCCAGTTCCGTGTCGCTGTCCACGGTGATCACGAAGTCCCCCCGCGCCCGTCCGAACCCCTCGTAATGCGCGTGCCGCTTGCCCTTGTTCGTGCCGAAGCGCACCACCTCCAGCGAGCGCCGCTTCCCGACCGGCAGGGCGGTCAGGACCCTGGCCGGGGAGCAGTCGGGACGGCTTCCATCGTCGACGACAACGACCTGGATGGGCCCATCGTAGTCCTGGGCAAGCAGCGACCGGACGGTGCGCGCCACGACAGTGGGGTCTTCGTTGTACGTAGGGATGACGACCGACACGCTTTCCGTGCGCCTCTTCCGCGAAGCATGCCGGTGGCCGATGAAGTACAGATGGGCGAAGATGGTCTGGAGGACCAGATAGCTCACCACCACCAGCCCGTAGACACTCATTCCCAGGCGCGGCGCCGGTGCGTGCCCGGGATGGACCGCCAGAGCGCCGGCACCCACAAGGACGGTCAGCAGCAGCCAGACGGATAGCGCCAGGGCGCGCGATGCTGCCGGCCGCCGCGCGGCGCCGCTTGGCCCGACACGTGCGCGCTCGTCGCGAGCCGGGTCGAGGACCTCCGAGTTCGCCGGCGACGACGGGTGCTCCCCCACCGGTGCCCTCCTGTTCCCCGGCCGAGCGCTCTGTGGACTGCCGGAACCTCGCCCCGCGGATGATCGGGCGCTGCGCGCGCTACTCCACCTCCAGGAGCGGCTTGAGGCGCCGCAGGCGCACGTCGTCGATGTACAGGACGGTGTCGGGCTTTGTGGCCAGACCCC
>CAZXDD010000239.1:0-11292 GCA_964639415.1 uncultured Armatimonadia bacterium | reverse complement strand
GTCGTCGTTCTTCGCCGCGTAGGTCGGGCTTTCCAGCCCGACTCCGTGCCGTTTGCCGTCGTCGTTCTCCGTCGTCGTCTTTCGTCGTCGTTCTCCGTCGTCGTCTTTCGTCGTCGTTCTTCGCCGCGTAGGTCGGGCTTTCCAGCCCGATTCCGTGTCGTTCTCCGTCGCCGTTCTCCGTTCAGCCCCGTCAGCGGCGGAACTCACGGAGGCGTGAACCCCTGTTCCCGGGCCATGGCGCGAGCTGGAGCCCCGGAGGGGTGATGCTCTCCGGACCCCAGCCCCACCGCCGTCTCCCCGGCGCTTACGCTTGCGGAGCTAGCCCCACGTTCCCGTTCCTGTCGGACACCGGGGGAACAGCGCATCCATCAGCGCCGTCTCCCTCACTCCCAGCGGCGGATCCTCCAGGCCGTACAACTCCGAGAAGCTGCAAAGCCCAAACAGCAGTCTGACGAACTCTGCCTGGGTCAGTGCGACCTGTACCTCGGCCTGCCCGGCCTCGGTGACGGCCACCGTCCCCTCCTGCAGGCGCAGCACGGCGCTTTGGCCCGGCAGACTCAGTCGGATACTGCTCTCGAAGTCCGCCACGATACTCCTGCTCAGGCGGCGAGTCAACTCCTCGGCCACCTCGCCCAGGGTGGCGGGAAGATCGAGCACCAGGATCATGTTGGCGGCGATGGCCTCATGCATCTCGATGCGGCGGAAGGGGACCTCGGCGGCGGTGAGGGCCCGGCCGAGGGGCTCGTCATACGGCAGCCGGGAGACGACCCGGGCCGGGGCGGAGGGGGCGACACGGGCCATCAGCATCCGCAGTAGCAGGCCCGCGGCCTCAGGGCAGGAGGGGTCATAGGCGAACTGGGTGATGGTATAGCAGCTCTCGCCGGGCCGGGCCTCCAGTGGGTTGTCGTTGGCGAACAGGACGCCCTTCACCTGACCTTCCAGCTCGTAGACGAAGCGCAGGAGAGCGGGGTCGGGAGGCGCCGGGTCCACCGGCGCCCTGACAACACGCGCCGGCAGCGCCGCTCCCGACCGCCCCCGGTCGAAGCGGTCAATCAGGGCCGCCCGCGTCTGCCAGTCGATGGCCTCGTCGAAAGGCCGCACGACCCCGGGGCCGCAGACCGGCTCGGGGTACGCCTCGGTGGCCGACACCATGCCCATCTCGCCGTGCACCTGTGTCACAAGAAACTCGGTGAACCTGCGGGGGAAGGGCTCGTAGCCGAAGCGGCTGTAGAAGTGGGTGAGGCCGCCCAGGCGTGACAGGTGATAGCCGCGCTCACGCATCCACGCCACGGTGTCGCGCATCAGGGCCGTCCCCAGCCCGCCGCCCTGCTCCGCGGGCAAGACGGCCACGTGCCCCACATCGCCCTTGAGCACCGCGCTTTGCCCCACCTGGATCCATGTATCGCCGACATGCAGGGCGGCCACGATCCGGCCGCCCTCATCCTCCATCACCCGGCACTCATGGGGGGCCGACAGGCACAGCGCCCGCAGCGCGGGGTAGCGCAGGTTGTCCGGCCCGATGTCGAAGGCCTCCATGGTGACCTCGAGGATCGCCTCGGCATCCTCCATAGTGCCCATACGGAACAGGTACGCCATGTGGGGTGCCTCCTGCCCGCGCGGTGTGCGGTTGTCATCCTGAGCGTTCATCCCGCGCGGCGGGATAGCGAAGGATCTCTTCCGGCTGCGGGAGCATCTCCGCGGTGCTCCCTTCGGAAGCGGACGCTCTCAGAATGACATTGCCGGCCGAGGCGAGATTCTTCGCGCTGCTCCCTTCGGGAGCGGACGCTCTCAGAATCACATCAGAAGTCGAACTCCATGATGTTGTCCTTGGTGAACCGCATCGGCTCTCCCAGGAGCACCTGGTCACCCTTGACCGTGACCTCGCCCAGCCGTCCGGCGCTCAGTGTCTCGCTCCCCGCCTTCAGCGAGCCGTCGCAGAGGGCCTTGGCCGCCTGGATCGTCAGGTACCCCAGGTCGATGGGGTTCCACAGGATCACCGTGGCCACCGTGCCGTTCTCCACCCACGGACGCATGGGCTTGGGAGTGGCAAGCCCGACCACCGCCACCTGGCCCGACTTCCCGGCATCCTTCACCGCCTGCGCGGCGCCGGGGAAGGAGACCGACGAGATGGCGAAGATGCCCTCCAGGTCCGGATAGGCCTTCATCAGGTCCTGCGTCACCTGGAAGGCGATCTGCTGGTCTTCCTGGGAGGGCTTGGGGTCGCAGACCATCTTCATCTGCGGGTACTTGCTTTGCATATGGGCTTCCATGGCCGCGATCCACGAGTTCTGATTGGCCGCCGTGAGCGAGCTGGTGACGATGGCCACCTTGGCATCCTCGCCCTTCTGGGCCGCCATCTCGTCGACCATGGCGATCCCGATGGCCTCGGGGGAGGCCTGGTTGATGAAGAACTCGCGGCCGGAGCGCTCGACATTGGCGTCGGCGTCCCAGGTCAGCACATGGATCCCCTTGTCCCTGGCCTTCTTGAGCACCGGTGCGATGGAATCCGGGTCATTGGGGGACACGGCGATGAGGTCCACCTTCTGGGCGATGTAGCCCTCGATGAGCTGGATCTGGGCGTCGGCCTTGTCCTCGGTGGGACCGTCGTAAGTCAGGTCGATACCGCCCAACTCCCCGGCCGCCTCGACGGCTCCCTTCTCGCAGGCATTGAAGTAATCAATGCCCTTGATCTTGGGCACCATCAAGACACTGATGCCGCCCCCTGCCTTGGCGGCGCCACCCGGCGTCTCGCTTGCGGCATCCGAGGCGGCGGGGGCCGGCCCCGGCCCGGGTACATCCGCGGTTTGCGTGGGACTCGTCTTGGTGCAGCCGGCCATCAAGACTATACTGACCATAGCAAGCAATAGGCACAGTCCGAGGTTTCTCACCGGGTTCACGCTCCTTTGGGGGGCGCTAGTTCGCCCGACGCGCGCCGGCACCTCCTGAGCATCTCGCTTCGGACGCGCCGCCGGGCGGGAATGGCGGATGCTGCGGCCAAACGTTGGCACCACCCGCGGTCGGTTGCGGATCCGCCGGGAGGAAGACGCGACATGGGCTTCACCATCGCCGTGATCGTGATCGTGCTTGTCATCGGCTGCATCAAGATCGTCCAGGAGTACGAGCGGGGCGTCAAGTTCACCCTGGGGCGCTACGTGGGAGTGATGGGGCCCGGCGTCAACCTCGTCGTCCCCGTCTTCCAGGCATTCCAGAAGGTGGACATGCGCGTGAAGACGGCGGATGTGCCGGGCCAGGAGTGTGTGACCAAGGACAACATCTCCGTGCATGTGGATGCCGTCATGTACTATCGCATCACCGATGCGGCCAAGGCGATCCTGGAGGTGGAAAGCTACCAGTACGCCACCTCGCGCTTCGCCCTGACCACCATGCGCAACGTGGTGGGCCAGGTGGAGCTGGACCAGCTACTCTCCCAGCGGGAGCAGATCTCGACCCAGATCCGGGAGATCGTGGACCAACACACCGAGCCGTGGGGCATCAAGGTGGAGATGGTGGAGCTCAAGGACATCTCGCTGCCCGAGGAGATGAAGCGGGTCATCGCGCGGCAGGCGGAGGCGGAACGAGAGCGGCGCGCGGTGATCATCCGCTCCGAGGGCGAGCGCATCGCCGCCGACAATCTGGTGATCGCCGCCAAGGCGCTGTCCGGCGCAGGGGGTGCGCTCCACCTGCGGACCTTGACGACGCTCAACGACCTGGCCTCCGATCAGAGCAACACGGTGATCTTCGCCGTTCCGGTGGAGATCCTGCGGGCCTTCTCGCGCTTTGGCGCGGGTGGTGACGGCGCCGACGCGGACGGCGGCGGAGGTCTGACCATGTAGCCCCGGGCCTCCGCCCGCCCGTGTGCCGGGCTGTCATCCTGAGCGTTCATCCCGCGTCGCGCGATAGCGAAGGATCTCTTCTGGCTCGGGGAGATTCTTCGAGCTGCTCCCTGCGGGAGCGGGCGCTCTCAGAATGACACTCTCCGGTGCAGGTGGGCTTCTCGGCCACGCTTCTGTGTCCGTACGGCTCGTCGGCGAAAAGTCCCAGAGAAATGTGGGAAGGCCTGAAGGAGCCCGGCCTGTCCACGGGGAACACACCATTGGTCTAATGGTGTTGGGACACCTTGGACGGCAAACCATGGGAGGTGCACTCTTAATGAGGCGCGGCTTTACACTCATCGAGCTGCTCGTCGTGATCGCGATTATCGCGATCCTGGCGGCGATCCTGTTCCCGGTGTTCGCAAGGGCCCGGGAGAAGGCCCGTCAAGCAAGCTGTCAGTCCAACCTGAAGCAGATCGCCATGTCATTTGTGATGTATGCCCAGGACTTTGACGAGACGATGGTGCCCAACTACACCTTGACGACCAACCAGCGCGTATTCCCGGACGGGTCCACCGCGGCGGCGGGCCCGATGCTGTGGATGCACATGGTCTACCCCTACATCAACAATGACCAGCTCTTCAACTGCCCCACCGCTTCCAGCCGCTACGCAGGTGGCTACTACTGGGACGCGAACGCCAACTACGCCTACAATAGCTGGGTCGGCCGGTACCCCACTCTGAACCAGCGCCCCACGGCGGTGGGTAGCATCAAGCGCCCGGCGGAATGCCCGCTCGTGGCCGACTGCGAATACTACCTGATGGGCCCCGACAGCGGCACCGCCGACAACGACCATCGTCCCTCGCCGCGACACAACGACAATCTGAACATGGCCTATGTCGACGGGCACGTCAAGACCGTCCGCCTGGATGCCTGGATCACCGATGGCGTGCGCAGCACCGCCGACCCGATCTGGGTCAACTGGGACCCGCTACTGCAGTAGCGCCCGGCCACGTGAGGACACGAAGAACTCTGCGGACCCGCAGCAATTGCCGCGGGTCCGTTGGGTTTGCGCGGACGGCACGCCGGCGCGGGGCCGCAATCGCGCCGTTCGTGAGCGCGTAGGTCGGGCTTTCCAGCCCGACTCGGCGAGCCCGCCTTGCGGGATCGGCGTTTGGCCGTGGCACCGATCCGAGGCGAGGTGAACCTCCGTGCCGTACTCGTCGGTTTGAGGCGCAACTTCGCCAGGGAGATGTCCCCGTGCCCCTGCAGTGGCCCGTGCTCTGAGGCGCCGGACCAGAATGGCGGGACGCGTGGAAGCCCTGCGTCGGTTCGCCTCCCGCCGCCTCGTGCCTCAGTACTTGACCTTGGCCCCCAGCAGGATGGCGATGCCCGACAGGTCGGCGATGTAGCCGTCCTCCGACCACTGCAGCGTTGGGAAGTGCAGCTTCGCTCCGGCCTTCCCGACCTGGGCGGTCTCGTATCCCACCTGGAGCCTAACCTCCTTCTTGCCCAGACGCAGCAGCACCACCTCCCCGTCTTGTTCCACGCGAATCCCCGCATCGATGGCATCGCACAGCGCACCGAGGTCGCCCACCAGGGCCCCACTGGGCACCTGGCGGCACTCCAGCTTCTCCCCACCGGCCTTCAGAGTGAAGGTCTTGGCGAGGATGTACTCCAGGGCTCTGTCCACGCGCCAACAGAATCGCTCTGCGAGCTGCTCGGCGAGGCGGGCGGCGCTGCCGTCGGGGCGGCCGGGGGCGCTGACAACAAAGCGCGCGCAAGCGGGCCCCCGCGCGACGCCGATGATCGAGTCGGTCGTCGCCCTCAGGCGGGGAACCCAGACGCCATCGGCGAGCCTCCGGCCGGAAGGGAGCGAACTGGAAGCGACCAAGGGCCTCGACGAGATCCTCCACAACGCCACTCGCAGGTCCCAGTCCGCGTCGGCGAGCGTGGTGCCGGCCTCGATGGTGACGTACACGTTGGGGGCCGGTCCGCGCTTCCCCACCTCCCGGGGAGCAAGTCCCCACATGACAGTGAGGTCATTGTCGGGACCGGCCCAGTCCTGCAGGAGATTGAGGCGCAGCTCGCGCGCCGCGTCGTGCGAGGAGGGCCGCAGAGCGACCACGGGCAGGCGGCGCGCGCCTGCCGCGCTGGCTGTCTGCAGCACGCAGAGCGACAGGACGGCCGCCGCGACTGCCACCGCAGCCACGATGCACCACGCATTCGGCACACGCCGACACTTGCCCGGGAAGCGACGCTTCGATCGCCCAATCACGTCCAGATCGCCTCCTGCCTCCGCGTGGCGCTCATGCAGCCCGCGCCGGTGGAACGCACGGACCGCAGCGCGCAGCCGGCCTTTGTCGGCGGCACGGAGGCGCCGCCCGTTGGCGCGGGTACCTCACCGTCATTGATCTTATGCCGCGATGAAGGTCAATGTCAAGTATTTCACGTCTTGATACTGTATTCGATGCTTATCCCTACTTAAACAGGACCATATCTATATCACTCAGAGAGCATCTGCCCTGCCGTCGGTGTCTACGGCCGAGACGCCCACGCGGCGACGCCGGTGGCGGGCCTCGAACTCACATTATGCATGAACGCACTGGGGCCGCATTTCGCCATTCCCGCGTCCGGAACGGTCGAAGTACTGCCGTTCTCCCCCCTCCTCCCGTCTCCGCCGGCCGTTTGGCGGAGTAAGGGAGAGGGGGGCTGGGGGGGTGAGGTGACGTGAATCGGCGCCTGCCCGGAACCTGCATAATGTGAGGAGAAGCCCGCCTTCACCGGGCAATGCTCTCGCCATCGCGTCGGCTCCCGGAGGGAGCGGTTCGCACAACCATCGCGCGTTCGGCGAGAGCATCCGCCCGGGCGGTGTCTGCGCCGCCGGCGCTCCGGGGTGAAGTGGGGCGGTCCGGCCGAGGTTCCCGGCCAGACCTCCGGGGCGCCTGTGAGTGGTATCCTCGCGGCTGTCCAACTGCCTTGAGCGAAACAAACAGGATTTCACAGCTCGGATCGGTTATGGTGCAGGTGTTCCGTGTTCGTGTGGCGAAAGCCCACCATGCGTGTCGTGGCAGACCAGGCACTGATGGGGGTTCCTGGCCCGTTCGCGGCGTGCGCGACCGCTGCGTGCTAACGCCGGCGGCCGCGGACCGAGATCACGATACTGGAGGTTGTGTTTGCTATGTCGAGGCAGCGAAGCGGTTTCACCCTCATTGAGCTGCTGGTGGTTATCGCCATCATCGCCATCCTGGCAGCCATTCTCTTCCCCGTGTTCGCCAGAGCACGGGAGAAGGCGAGGCAGACGTCCTGCACCAGCAATGTCAAACAGATGATGATGGGTGTTCTGATGTACGCGCAGGACTATGACGAACGCCTGCTGCTGGGTGTGCATCCCTGCGCGGTGTGGCCGGGCTCCGACACTCTGACGCACAGCTACGTCACACCGAACCTCGCGCAGGGCCATCTCCTGGAGCCGTACTGCAAGAACCAGCACATCTTCGTCTGCCCCAGCGGCGATCCCGCCGATCCCTGCTGGAGCCATACCTACCAGTACAACTCGGCGCTGTTCGCGGCCTCGGCGGCCGGGGCCCCCGGCAACGGGCTGAGCATGGCCCAGTTCTCCGATGCCTCGGGCACACTGGTCATCGCCGACTGCTCCGGCCCGGCGTGGGGCACGAACCACTCCCGCAAGTCGGCCGCCACCGACACGCTCACGGTCTACCGAAATGTCGGGTACCTCGACGGCCATGCCAAGCTGGAGAAGTACCTGCAGGGGCCGTACTATCCCTGATGCCGTTGCCGATCCTGCTGAGCCCCGTCCTGCCGCCGGGCCCCGCTTGTCGGGGCCTGGTGTTTTTTTCGCTTTTCAGTGCGAGAGCGCCCCTGCATTCGGCCTGTCCCATCGCAAGCGCGCGATGTAGACGCTGTTGTCGCTGCCGTACCTCTCGCACCCCACGGGCTGCATCCACTCGGCGGCGATGACCCACGTCTCCTCCGGGCTCACCTCACAGACCCCGAAGTTCCCCAACCTGGCCCCACGCTCCGGCACGATGGCTCGCTCGGTGTCCCGCAGGACACAGAGCCTCTCCGTATCCACCTGAGCCATGAATAGCGGCGCGCGGTGACGAAACACGTGGTCGTTGTTGGCCCCCCGCCGCGTGTAGACCAGAAACAGCGCGTCATCGTGCGCCACCCAGTGTTGCTGGGTATTGTAGTTGCCCAGCTCCGAGCCGTCGTCGAAGCACCATGGGATGGGCTCGGAATAGTGCAGGCCGTCGTCGCCGGAGGTGACGTAGCCCCGCACATCATTGCGCAGGGTCAGGTAGTAGCGGCCGCCGTGATACGCCACGGAGGGCTCGCCCAGCCCGCGCGGCTCGGGTACGGTCATCTCGCTGCCGTGCTCGAGGTACGATAGTCTGTGGCCGTCGAAGCCGCAGCGGGTGACCGTCACCCAGGAGCACTCCGTATCGTTTCCATGGTTGTAGATGGGCAGCAGGATGGTGCCGTCGGGGAGGTCCACTCGCTGGACGCAGCCGGCGCCGGCGGAGAAGAACCTCTCTTCGGCCGGCATGGCCATGGTCTCCCATTCCGCCCACTCGCGGGCCTCGGCGTCGTAGACCGAGTAGGCCGTCTGGCGTGGCCTGGGGGAGGGCATCAGGGCGTCTCCTACGTACCGCGCCACATGGCCGATGCCCAGCAGCCTGCCGCTGTGCGCATGGTACTTGGGGGTGAAGTCGCAGATGACGGCCTCGATACCCCCGGGTTCGCTACGCCGCCCCAGAGCCTGCCGCTCGCGGGGCCCTTCCCACGTGGCTCCCAGGTCGTCGCTGCGCAGGTCGTTGAGCGCGTAGAACACATCCGAGCCGCTGAGAAGGAGCTTCTGCATGGTGAGCACCACCACCGGGCGCTCACCGGGGATGACGCCCGCCCGGGCATGCACCCAGCATTTGACGCCATCGAAGCCGCTTTGCACGGTCTGGAGCGTGAGTTCGTAGCCGACGGTACCGGACACAGGCAACGCCTCCTGAGGTGGCACAAGATGGGAACGGCGCAGCACGGAGGCACTGAGACGCGGGGAGCGATGCAGTACGGCCGACGGCGGCGGGCGGCTCGTGCCGGTGCCGTCAATCGTCGTGTCCCTGCTCCGCTCCGCCGGTGGCGATGTGCTCGTGGATGGCCCACAGGTTCAGGACGCCGGTGGCGTCGAGCTTTCGCGGTCTGGTGTCGGTCGCGGTGGCCAGGGCGGCGATCTGCTCGCCAAAGGCGTCCAGGGAGGCTTCGTCGAACTCGGGCAGCGACCCGAGCGAGGCCCTATCGTCCGTCGAGGTCTGGCGCATGAGCGCGACGATCTCCTCGGGTGCGGGCTTGTCGGAGGTGGCGGCCACGATATAGGCGGCCACGGCGGCGGCCACCTCGGCCGAGGGGCATGTGCCGCCGGCGCTGCTTGCATAGTACGAGGGGGCGACGAAGTTGATGGCCTCGGTGTCTTGTCCGGGCCGGCTCTGCGGAGTGAGGAGCACCCCCGGAGATTGCCTGGCCAGCGGGATCGTGGTGATGAAGTGCGGAAAGCCCTCGGCCCAGGGCTTGGCGGCATGGGCCTGCAGGCAGGTGGCGGTATCCCGGGGCCCGACCTCAACGTAGGGCGAGATGAACAGGGCGCCGCTCGCCGTGCCGATACTGTCGGCCATCGCCTGCACATTGCCCCAGAAGGACTGATACAGTGCGACGATGTCGGCCTCGGCACCGGCCCGGGAGAAGCCCTCGGCCACGCTGTCGGTGGTCTCGCCGACGTGGTAGACCAGGAGGCGCACCTGGATCCCGAGCTTGTGGGTGAGATCCAGGATCACCCGTGCCGCCTGGGTGTCGTGGGTGTTGGTGCCCGGGTCGGGGGTCTGGCCTTCGGGCCACTGCCGGTACCCAAGGGTGGTCCCGTCCACCAGTACGGGCTCGAGGAGGGCCTTGCTGACCCCGCCCTGGCCGACGATGGCGAGGGTGACCGGCCGCCGGACGGCGGCGGCACGAACGGCGGCCAGACGCTCGGGGGTCGTGATCCCCAGTGCGTGGGCTTCCCAGTCTGCGCCCGTCAGGACGCCATCCTGCGCCCGGGACGCCTGGCCCCAGAGCGAGACCGCAACGACCAGCAATGCACAGCCCTGGCGCATGCGGAAGTGTGCCATCGCTGTCTCCTGTCCGCCGGGAGTATCGTCTCTGCCCCTCACATCCCCAGCAGTCTCTCGGCGTTTCTCCAGCCGATTTTCTCGTAGACCTCGCGAGAGATATGGCCGCCGGCCACGGCGTCATTCAGAAAGCCGATGAGTGGGGTCTCGTTCCGCGGGTCGCAGACATCGGTGCCGAAGAACAGTCGGTCCTGGAACTCGGTCATGAAGGCATAGCCAAACTCGGGGTCCCGGCTGACGGCATTGTGCCCGCTGCCGGCGGAGAGGTCGCCGCAGAGGTTGGGGTACTGCCGCATCAGGCGCACCACGGCGCCGCCCTCGGTCACCGGGCCTGTGGGGTAGCCGTTCCGCTGCTCCTCGGTGAGGTTGCCGCTGATCTCCGCCCAGAAGGGCTGTGAGTGGCCGAGGAAGGTAAGCTTGGGGAACTTGCGCAGGGCGCCCTCCAGCAGCGGGAGGCCGAAGTGATCGACGATGCCGTAGTAGTCCCACTGCTTGGGGGCGATGTGGAAGGTCACCGATAGGCCGCAGGCCTCGGCGTGTGAAAGCAGGTTCTCCATCAGGGGATGGTCGAAAGGCATGTTGGCGGTGACCTCCCCGATGCCTTTGCAGCCCCGGTCCTGCCAGTAGCGCATGAAGTACCCCAGATCGCTGGTGGCGCTATTGCTGCCCTGGCGCGGGTCGATATTCATGAACGGGATGATGAACTCCGGATAGCGCTGGGCGGCGAGCATGACCTCCTGCACGGACTGGACATACCAAGCGCAGTCGGGGTTCACCGTGGGCAAGGCCACCACGGCCCGCACTCCCTGGGGCTTGAGCTTGGCCATCAGCTCCGAGGGTGTGGCGAAATGGCTGGAGAACTCGCTCTGTTGCCTGGGGCCGTCGAAGATGCGGGTGTGCACGTGGATGTCGATGAACACGAAGAGGACCTCCCGAAGGGTGTCGGTTGTGCGAGCCGGCGGTCGCCGCCGTTTGCCGTACCGCGCCACGAACCACGCGCCACGGGCGTCGCTGCCGTTGCGAGCCACGGCCGTTCCCGCCGTTTGCCGTTGTAGGGCGGCGACCTGTGCGCCGCCGTCGTTGGCCGTTGTTGGATGGCTCTCTCGGTGCGGTACAGGCCCGTGCCCTACAGAGAGGCGCCACGGCCGTTGGTTGTTGCCGTGCACCCCTCTCCTGAGCGGCCGCATCGCGAAGGAGAGGGAAAGCGGGTCCCTGGCCCGCAGGGAGCGGCGCCGTTCGCCGTACCGCGCCACGAACCACGAACCACGAACCACGAACCACGAACCACGGCCGTTCCCGTTCCC
>CAZXDD010000238.1:0-11311 GCA_964639415.1 uncultured Armatimonadia bacterium | reverse complement strand
CGAGATGGAATCTCGTGACTGGAGTTCAGACGTGTGCTCTTCCGATCTAACACGCGGCAAAGGCCACCGTGCCCGCCAGCACGGTGGCTTTCCCATCACGGTTGTTGTTCCTGGCCTCAGGACTGGAACCTCCCGTGCTCTCGCGGTCCGTGCAGCCAATAACGCCCCACCCCAAGAGGTGCTATCCACATGCGCTATCTCACAATCGCCTGCGTCCCCCTCATCGCCCTGTCCGCCTGCGCGCTGGGCCAGGGCCTTGACGCCCGCGATGAACCGGACCGTCTGGTGCTCAGCAACGAACGACTCTCTTTGGCCATCGGCAAGGAGCAGAAGGGCGGGCTCGTCTCGCTGACCGACTCCGCCACCGGCCGCGAGTTCATGGCCACGGCTCCACAGCGTATCCTGCTGCTGGTCCTCACCCAGCGCGACGGCGACGGCAAGGAGCGCATCTACGTCTCCAATCACGACGCCGGCGACGCCCGGTACGCCCTCCGGCAAGACGGGCAGTCGCGCACCGCTCAGGTGGCCCTGCGCAACCTCGGCGACCGGGGGATAGACTGCCGCTTCGCCGCCACCGTCCGGGCCGATGACCCCCTGGTGTACTGGCGGCTTGAGGAGGTCACCGTGCCGGACGGCCTCGTGCTGGAGGAGGTGCACTTCCCCGTCGGGATGCTCCGTGTGCCGGATGACGCCGGGGCCGAGGAGGCCCTGGTCATCGGGCACACCAAGGGCGGCGTCTACCGCAGACCGGCGGAGTGGGAGGTCAACAAGGGCACCTCGGCCTATCAGCCCGGCTCCATGGCCGCCCAGTTCGGCTGCTACTACGACCCGCAGGTGGGCCTGTACGAGGCCGCCTACGACGGCGCGGGCTACCCCAAGAGCCTCGGCGCCATCCGCAGGGCCGAGGGGCTCGAGGTCACCTGGCGGCACCCGTGTTTCGCCCAGGGAAGCTTCGGCCTGCAGTACGATGTGGCGATGTCCACTTTCTCGTCGGCAGACGCGGACACGCCCACGGACTGGCGGGATGCGGCGGACATCTACAAGGCCTGGGCCGAGCAACAGCACTGGTGCGCGCAGACCTTCGCCCAACGTGAGGACATCCCCGACTGGCTCAAGTCCGGCCCCGCGATGGTGCGCTTCGGCCGCGGCTGGCTGGCGACCCCGGAGCTGATCCGGCGCTGGTTCTCCGACTACTGGCAGAAGCACTTCTCGCCCGACATCCCGCTCATCGTGGCCTACTGGGGCTGGGAGAAGGTGGCAAGCTGGGTTACCCCCGACTACTTCCCCGTCTTCCCCTCCGACGAGGAGTTCATGGCTCTTTCCAGGATGAACCGCGAGATCGGCGCCCACGTGTTCCCCTGGCCCTCCGGCCACCGCTACACCCTGACCTTCAACGCGAAAGAGGACGGGAGCTTCGAGTGGGACGACCGCGAGCGCTTCTCCCGTGACTTCTCACCCCACGCGGTGCGCAATCGCGACGGGTCGGTCTACTCCATGAAGCCCTCCTGGCTCCAGGGCGGCGAGAACTCCTGCATATGCCTCGGCGATCCCTTCGGCATCGACTGGTTCGACAATATCTGTGTGGAGCTGACCCGCCGCGGCGCCGACATGGTGCAGGTCGACCAGATCGTGGGCGGCTCCTTCCCGCCCTGCTACAGCGAAGACCACGGCCACCCGCCCGGCCCGGGGCGGTGGATGACCGACGTGTTCCGCGCTCAGCTCATCTCGATGACCAGACGGATGCGCGAGATAGACCCCGAGGCGGTGGCGTGTTTCGAGGAGCCCAACGAGCACTTCATCCAACAGGCGGCGGTGCAGGATTACCGGGATATCGAGAGCCGCCGGCGCACCCCGGCGCCGGAACTGGCCTCGGTCTTCAACTACCTGTACCACGAGTACCTGCCCACCTTCCAGAGCAACCCCGGTGGTCAGGGCCGGCTGATGCAGCTCTACTGCCTGGTGAACGGCCAGATCCCCCACATGGTACCCTCCTCCGATATCGGTCCCGGGCTGCTGCTGGGCAATGGCGATTTCGAACAGTGGGTCCAGGACAAGGCCGTGGGCTGGGACAAGGTGGACGGCTGGCAGGGCCGGGTCTGGCGCGGATCCTTCGCCAGGGACGAAGAGGACAAGCACGGCGGCGAGAGCAGCCTGCGTCTGGAGAACACCAGAGACGATGATGTCGTCCAGGTCTCCCGCAACCTCCCGTTCCGGGGGCAGTTCCACGCCGGCGGCACCTACCGCCTGAGCGTCTGGATGAAGTCCGAGGGGCTGGCCCGGCCCAATAGCATCGGCCTGGCCGCACTCACCGGAGGCCTCCAGTCCAGGGGCAACTGGAAGATCGACATGCCTCCCTCAGGGGCCGGCTGGGGCCTTGGTGAGGCCACCTTCACCGTCCCAGAGGGCGCCGACTATCTGCGGATCATGATGCACGTCGATGGTCCGGGCAGGGTGTGGGTCGATGACATGCGCCTGGAGCAGGTCGCCGCCGACGGCACGCTCTCGGAGCTGGTGCGTCCCGACGTGCCGCCGGATCACGACATCATGGCGCGCTGGGTGGAGCTGTTCGGCGGAGAAGGCCGCCCCTATCTGCTCCACGGCCGCATGCTGCATCCGCCGAAGCTCCAGTGCGGCACCACCACCGACGGCGGCCAGAGCTTCCCGGCGATCCTCCACAATGCCTACCGGGCCGCGGACGGATCCGAAACCGTGGTCATGGCCAACGCCACCTCCGAGCCACAGAGCGGGACGCTGCACTGGGGCGGCGAGGAGATGCATATCGAGCTGAAGCCCTGGGAGATTGCTCTGCACAGGGGTCGCTGACTTCGCGGTACACCCGAATGGCTGTGGGCCAGTCCCGCCGCTCACCAATCTCCGCAACCATGGGGCGAGACCTCCCGTATGGACCTGCACAGCTTTGAGGATACCATTGCCGCCATCTCCACCCCCCCGGGGCGAAGTGGGATCGGCATCGTGCGTCTCAGCGGCCCCGAGGCCGTCTCCATCGCCGATGAGCTCTTCTCACCGGCCGCCCGCGGCCGCACGGCCGCGGGCCTCGGCAGCTTCTCCAACGCCTACGGCCACATCGTCGAGGGCGATGAGACAGTGGACGAGGTCATCCTTACGGTGATGCGCGCCCCGCGCACCTACACCACGCAGGACGTGGTGGAGATCAACTGCCACGGGGGCATGATCCCGCTGCGCAAGACCCTGGAGCTCGTCCTCCGGCGGGGAGCGCGCCTGGCCGATCCGGGGGAGTTCACCAAGAGGGCCTTCGTCTTCGGGCGCATCGACCTGGCCCAGGCCGAGTCGGTGCTGGACGTCATCAACGCCCGCTCCGATGAGGCCCACCGCGCCGCCATCTCCCAGCTTGAGGGGCGCTTCTCGCGCCTCGTCAACGAGCTGCGCGAGACGGCGCTGGACATACTGACGCGGCTGGAGGCCGCCATTGACTTCGGCGACGAGGGCCTCCAGTTGCCGACCGTGCCGGAGGCGGGCCGGCGCTGCGGAGAGCTGGCGGCGCGGATCCAGGCGATGCTGGCGGGTGCCGAGGCCGGACGGGCCCTGCGCGAGGGTCTCCGCACCGCCATCGTCGGCAGGCCGAATGTGGGCAAGTCCAGCCTGATGAACGCCCTGCTGGGCCACGAGCGCGTGATCGTTACCGCGGTACCGGGCACTACCAGGGATGTGGTGGAGGACAGCATCACCATCGGCGGGGTGCCCGTCATCCTGGCGGACACCGCGGGCCTGCGCACCACGGAGGACGAGATCGAGGCCGCCGGCGTGCAGAGGTCCTCGGCGGCCATGGCGCAGGCCGATCTGGTGCTCGTGGTCCTCGACGGTTCCGTGCCGCTGACCCAGGACGACTGCTCGCTACTCGCGGCCGCCCCCATGGGGCGGACCGTTCTGGTCCTGAACAAGAGCGACCTGCCGGCGGCCGTCGAGGCCTCGGAGCTCCAGCACCTGGGCGCCCGGGCCACCGTCTCGGTCTCGGCCCGCACCCAAGTGGGCCTCGAGGCCCTGCGGCAGGCCGTCACGCGCACCGTCTGGGGCGGGGAGGTCTCCGCCTCCCCGGAAGCGCTGGTCACCAATGTGCGCCACAGCAGGGCACTGCGGGAGGCCCGGACGGCGCTGCGCCGCGCCCAGAGCGCCGCCGAGGCCGGACACAGCGAAGAGTACCTGGCCAGCGATGTGCGGGAGGCCCTGGACGCTCTGGGCCTGATCGTAGGCGCCACCCTGCGGCAGGACGTCATCAACCGCATCTTCGAGACCTTCTGTATCGGCAAGTAGAGCCCGCGCCGGGCGAACCAATGCGCCTGCGCCGGCGTCCACGGCTTGGGGCGACGAAAGCCGAGGGGCATCACTGTTGAAAAGCCCGGTGGGTCGGGTTATAATGTGAACGGTTGTTGGGGTTCGGTGTGAAATGGTATCGCTCAGCACAGCCGGCCGCCGGCCCTTGCCCCCGCAAGGACCCGGGCCGACCACGCGGAGTTGCCCGGCCCAGCGCACGCCCGAACCATTGCATCGTCGCCCGTGTCTAGGGAGCCTGTCGTCCGAGTCTCGGACGCGGAGGTGCAGACCTCCCAACGTCCGCCGACCCACGGTACACGTCGGTCCTGTGTCTCTCTCCCGCATGGTTGCTGCGCACAAGCGGCCATCGTGATGCGGGGCGGATACCTGTCAACGGGATCCATGGCATCTCTCGCCTGGCCGCACCGACGGAGCCGACAGGCCCCAATGAGCATGGTGATTCACGCGTGACTGGCAAGAGCTACTGTCTACTCAGCGGTCTGCTGGCCGCCCTGCTGGCTGTCGCGGTGGGCGTCTGTGACGCCGCGCTGCCCAAGTCCGGCGCTGCCGGCGGAGGCAACGGGCCCCGACAGGCGGAGGCCGCGGCGGCTGCGGCCACCCCGGCTCAGCCCGCCGTGCAACCGGCGCCCGCGGTGGAGATGGCGGCCCCGGCCGTTACGCCGGTTCCTCAGATGCCCACGGCCCCCGCGCCCGCGAGGCTGATGACCACGCCGCGGGCCAGACTCGCCCTCCATCCCCGCGTCACCAACCCGCAGGCGGTGGTGGCCGGCTCCGGCCGCATGGGCTGCGCCTTCAGCTTCCGCTCCGTACTCGGCGGCATCATCGAGTACTTGTTCCCCGGAACCGGGCTCTTCCGCCGGGGCGAAAGCCTGTTCCGCATCTATGACGCGGGCATCCTCGCCGACCTTTCCGCGGCCGAGAAGGCCATGGCGAACTACGACGTGCAGCCACTTCTGATCATGCGGGCCCCGCGCCGGGTGGCCTCCGCCGCCACCGGACTGCCGGTGGAAGACGTTCCGAACTTCCCCTCACCGACCGCCAGGAAGAAGAAGGTCCCGCTAAACGCGGTGACCGAGAGTGAGACCAGGGCGCCCGCGCGTGCGCCGCAGACCGCGGCGGAGGAGCCGCCGGCATTGGAGGTCAATCCGGCCGAGGACGAGCCGCTGGAGGTTGAGGTCATCCGAGGAGCACAGCCGGCGGCGCCGAAGGCCGCCCGCCTCAAACCCGGCGTGAAGATCCCACAAGTCGACCTGGGGCCGTTCGAGAAGGCCGTCTCCGAGGCCGAGGAGGCCCTCGAGGCCGCCCAGAGTCGGGTGCGGTCCTGCGAAGAGGACTATTCGGCGAAGCAAAAGCTGGTCGAGCTCGGCGCCCTACCCGCCGGCAAGGCGGAGGAATCCGCGGCGGCGCTGTCCGCGGCGGGCATGGAGGCCGCCGACGCCAAGGCCCGGATCGGTGTCGCCCGCGAGCGCCTCGCAGATGCCAGGACAAGGGCGGAGCAGGCCGCGACCATGGCGGCCAGGGCCGCTGAGGAGCAGGCAGCGGCCGAGGTCGAGGTGATCCGCGGAGACGCCGAGGCTCCCGGCCCAAAGAAGACCCGCTCCGGTCAGGGGGCCCGAATCGCCAAGGCCAACTCGGGCGTGGAGGTGATCCGCGGGAGCGACACGCCCGCGGCCCAGTCGGATCCACCCCAGCCACCGAGCCGCGACGCCAACGAGCCACCCCCGATTCCCGGCGTGGCGCAGAGCAATCAGACGCGGCGTCCGCAGTTGACGTCCCGCACCGCACCGGACACCGTGCCTCCCATGATGACCGCCGGCTTCCCCGGCACCCCCAAGGAGCTGGACCGTCTCGCCGAGCAGCGCTGGACAGAGTTCGCCGCCCCCAATGACGGCTTCGTCGTTGAGCGTGCCACCCAGAGCGGTGACCAGGTGCAGCCGGGGCAGGAGCTGTTCAGGGTCATCAATACCCAGTGGGCCAGAGCGTTCTTCACCGTGGGCCGCGAGGATGTGGAGCGGTTCGCGCCCGGAACCGTGGTCACCGTCACCTTCGACGACTACCCCTCCGTCGCGTTCGAGGGCTGGATCAGCTCGCTGGCGCCCGAGGAGGGCGGCGATACGGCCAGGGCCGAGATCGTCATGTTCTGCCGCCAGGGCTACTTCGGCACCGATGCCTTCGGTACTCTCCAGTGGCTCGCGCTCGCGACCCCACTGGACCAGAGCGCCGAGGACACCGCGCCCGTTCGGCAGGTGGCCCAGTCGGCACCCGAACACGAGTACCATCGCGACCCCCTGGCCCAGATGTCCATGGTGCCACAGGACATCTGGGAGCTCAGCGTCGACCCTGAGAGCCTCCCACGCTCGGAGCAGCTCTACGAAGGCCACCTTCAGCTTGCCGACCTCTGTGGGCCCGACGATGTGTCCGCCGCCGAGGGTCCCCAACGGCAGCGTCTGGCCAAGCTTCTGGAGTGGCGCGAGGGCTTCGTGGACGGCATGACGCGCACGCTGTTTTCAGAGCGCGTGGTGCTGACCTACCCCAAGAGCGGCGAGATCCGCCGGGCTATCGAGCGCATGGCCACCGGCCGCGTGAGCAACGTACCCAACCGCTGCGCCCGCACCATGCGCGAAGCGCTGGGCTGGGGGCTGGGCGACGCCCACGTCTGGGCACGCACGCTCCCCACACGGGGCTATGTGGCCCGACGCGACGGCCTCGCGCGCCCCGGAGATATCCTCGTGTGGCCCTTCACCTACCCGCCCCGCAATAGCCAGCACATCGGTGTGGCGGTGCAGCAAAACGGCAGGCTGATGCTGCTTTCCAACCTCAACGGCGACCTGGGCACCGTAGACGTGAGGCCCGGCTACATCGCCTTCTACAAGCCGGGGGCCTAGAGGTTCGGCCGAGAAGTCCGGCCGCCCCGGTTTCTGTCATTCTGAGCGTCCATCTCGCGCAGCGAGATAGCGAAGAATCCCGTTGAATGCCGGGAGATTCTTCGAGCTGCTCCCGCCGGGAGCGGACGCTCTGGCAATGACATTCCCGGCGAAGGTGGGGTTTCCGGCCGGACCTCTAGACGGGTCGCCGGCCAACGGCACCGACCGGCGATGGTCGGTGGACAGCAACGCACCAAACACGAAGCGGGCGCAGTCTTCCGGGACTGCGCCCGCTCAGCGTTCCTCCGACCCTCCGCGAGACCGCGGCGCTACCTGCAGTCCTGTCCCTCCGTCACCCACTCCAGGTCGAAGGCGGCCAGCGCGATGGTCTCGTAGGGGTTCTTCACCCCACGCTCGTACAGGCAGCCGACGCGGCCGTCCGGCAGTGTCGCCAGACAGCTATACGCCGCCGGGCCCTCCCACAGGAGCGCGCTGCGCTCCCAGGTAGCCCCCTCGTCGAAGCTCACTCGGACCGTCATCCGCTCTCGCCGCGGACCGGCCGGATTGCTGAACAAAAGCGGGCCTGTCCCGGCGTCGTCCCCCGTGGCGTAGCGGACCAGACTCGCCTGGCAGACGGGCTCCGGCAGCGCCGGGTCCATCTCGATTCCAGACCACGTCATCCCCCCATCGTGGCTGGTGGCGATGGCGCGGGAGTGCGGCCCCTCCGTGCCGGTGTGGTTGCGCATGTTCATCAGCAGCGATCCGTCCCTGCGCTCCACTACCTGGCACTCGTTGACCTCCGATCCCACGACGCCTCCGAGAAGCCAACTCTCCCCGTGGTCGTCGCTGTAGATCACGTGCGAGCCGTGGAGCTTGCTTCGGGCTTCGACGAAGTCGCAGGGGATCACCAGGCGGCCGTCCGAGAGCTGAACGCCCACCCCCGGCCCCGTGGCGTACCACGTCCAGTTCGGCTTCTTCGTCGACTGCGTGATCTGCACGGGCCAAGACCAGGTGTACCCATCATCCAGGCTGTGGCAGATCCACACCTCCCGCGTGCCCTCGCTGGTGCCGTCGATGATGGCGCTCTCCGCGTCGTGGCCCAGGTTGCGGGTGAGCGGCATCCAGATCGCCGAGGTGTCGCGGTCCGCCACCGGGCAGGGGTTGCCCATGGTGTGTGGTGGGTCGTAGGCGATAGCCTGCAGCGGGCCGAAGGTGCGGCCGCCGTCCTCGCTACGCTTGAGGACCAGGTCGATCGCTCCGGTGTCGCTGCGGCTGTGCTTCCTCCCCTCGCAGATGGCCAGTACGCCCCCTCCGGGGGTCACGAACAGGGAGGGGATCCGGTAGGTGTGGTAATCGTCCTCGCCGGCCGTGAACACGACGACTTCTGTGGGCTGAGCCATGGTTCGGTCTCCTCACAGTTTGCGGCCCCGCGGGAGCTGCGGTGGGCCGCCGATGGGCGTCGCGACGGCGCAAGCAGTTCGGCCACGCGGCGCCGCCCAACCTCATCTTAACCACGCCCTAACCGACCCTTGGCAATGCCTTCACGCCACCGGTGCACTATACAGGCAAGCGCCAAGCGCGAGCACCGACCGAACGGACCCTATGGGGAGTGGTACCCAGTGCGCAGAACCGGATTCACGTTGATCGAGCTCCTGGTTGTCATCGCCATCATCGCCATCCTGGCCGCTATCTTGTTTCCCGTCTTCGCCCGGGCCCGGGAGAAAGCCCACCAGGCCTCATGCCAAAGCAACCTCAAGCAGATCGGCCTCGCCTTTGCCATGTACCAGCAGGACTACGGGAAGTTCGCCCCCCACCGCAATGGCGCCGCCTGGGACTACAGTCTTCCGGCCAACGCATACTGGGGGGTGTGGTATGCTCCCTACATCAAGAACGAGCAGATCTTCAACTGCCCCAGTATGAAGGAGGTCGACCTGTACAGCCTCACCGCGGCGCAGGTGCAGAACACCTGCTACGGGCTGAACTGCTATATCGAGGGCCAAAAGGACATCTTCTTCGATAAACCCGCGGAGGTCATCATCTGCCACGACGCGTGGGAGCAGCGCATGGACAACAACGGCGACATGCTTTGCCCCGCCTCGGGTCAGACGCTGAACCTCACCCAGTGGCGCGCCTACCCCGCCCGGGTGCGGGAATACTGGCGGCACAACGACCAGTGCAATGTGCTGTGGCTCGACGGCCACGTGAAGAACCTGCCGAAGTCCGACGCCTACCCGACCGCCTGGTACACCGGATAGGCACCGCCGGCCGGCCCGACATCGCCTACCCAACGGGCCCTCCCGCCCACCAAGAGCCACCGGCGCCTGCCGGTGGCTCGCCTTTTGCGCTCCCTCCCGGCAAGAGCAACTCGAAGGATCTCCTGGCATATGGCGAGATCCTTCGCTATCTCGCTGCGTGAGACGGACGCTCGGAATGCCATCTTGACGGCAGAACCGGCTTCTCGGCCGCGTCTCTACACCCTTGGCTCCCACACCTGTCTCCTGGTCTCCCGCGGGTCATACCGACACGTGACCACGAGCAGATCCTCGGCGGCAGCGCGCTGTGGCGGGACGTTCACCTGCAGGACCGTGTAGCCCCTGTCGCAGTAGGTGAAGTAGCCCTCTGTCTCGGAGACGGCAAGCGGTCGGCCGTTGAGCCGCGTGTCCAGCAGCTCCGCCCGACCGTACGGGATGCGCAGCCGGAAGCCCGCTCCGTGCCGTGGCAGCGAGGAAGCCGTCTCTCCCCGAGGCCTTGAGCTCAGGTACACGGCGGGCCGCTCTCCCCACTGTCCGGCACCGTCGGGATAGGTCTCCAGGAGGGGCAGCAGGGGCTCGTGATCGATGTCGGGGCTCTGCTGCAGCAGGCGGCGGAGGCCTTCGAGGCTCGGGTCGGCCTCGAGGGCTTCGGCGGCGACCCGTGAGGTGGCGCACACGTAGAACACGAGGCCCTCCGTCTGGGGGTTGACCATCCCGTGGGTCATCTGCTCCAGGCGGTTCCACAGCTCCACGCGGCTTTGGCGCCGCGCCGCCGGGCCGGTGCCATACGCCACGATGGAGTACAGCGTATTGGTGTCGATCACCCGCGTCGGGTATCCGGAGTAAGGCTCTCCCGGCCACACCCTCGAGGCCAGCTCCAGCAGGCGCCGGTGGCGCAGGTAGCCGCTCTCCGACCACATCACCTCGGCGGCCGAGAGCAGGCTGTGATAGTGGTAGTAGCAGTAGATGGCCGCATAGATGCGGGGCCTGCCCACCCAACACTTGTGGGCCATGGCCTCCAATTCCGGGCCCCAGAACAGCCGCTCGGCATCCTGCTCCAGCAACTCCGACGGGTACCCGGCCTCGAGGGCCGCGGCATCCATCTCGGCCACCAGCTCCCGGTGGTATGCGCGCAGCGATGTGTTGGAGTACGAGGCCCCCGAGTTCTCCAGGCTGATGTAGCCGGGAAAGCTGAGGTCCAGGCCGTGGGCGTCGGCATGCACGTCGGGCCGCCAGAGGTCCATCATCTGCTGCACCGCCACCGCCTCGGGCATCTCGTCCGGGAAGGCAGGGCCCTCCAGCGTCCAGCGCGTGTAGGGGTCGTGCCCCGCGGTGTTGGGATGGGTGCCGTGCACGTACCCGTCCGGATTGACCACGGGCATCATGACGACCACGCTTTGCCGCAGAATCTCCGCGGCGGCAGGGTCCGCCGAGAGCAGCCACTCCATGAGCGAAAACAGGCTGGTGGTGGCGGTGCGCTCGATGCCGGAGTGCTGAGCCGTCAGCAGGACATGCTGCTTGTGAGTCGGATCGGCCTCGGGAGCGGTGAGGGTCGCCGCGTGGATCGGACGGCCTTCGGCGGAGTGGCCCAATGTCTCCAGCGTCATCAGCTCAGGGCGCAAGGCGGCCCAGTGCTCGAGTTGTGCCTGCAGACGCTCGAAGGCCGGGTAGATGGGGGCGTAGCGCATGGAATGGCTCCTTTGGGACTTGAGAGGGCAGAGCAACGGACGTGGCGCGTGGCGCGCAACGGCGCAACGGCCCGCCGCTGTCGTTGGCCGTTGCCGCAGCCCTCTCCTGAACGGCAGTATCGCCCAAGCGTCTCGCAGAGGCGCCGGGAGGGAAAGCGGGGCCGAAGGGCCTGCAGGGAGCGGCGCCGTTGTAGGG
>CAZXDD010000237.1:0-11319 GCA_964639415.1 uncultured Armatimonadia bacterium | reverse complement strand
ATAATGAGCGGTGACTGGAGTTCAGACGTGTGCTCTTCCGATCTACCTCGCCGGGAGATGGAAGCGGGGGCGCGAGAAGTTCTCGCGCCCCCGCTTTGTGTGTGTCGGTGGTTGCGACGCTCGTCTCTCTCGCGGTCCCGCTCCGCGAGGAAGGAGTCGGGAGCATGTCGTGCGGTCCGGGACTTCAGTCCGGGCACAGGAGGCCACCAATCCCGCTGGGCGGGACCCGTGAGGGCGCTTGACGTGTCGTTGTCACACCCCGTCCGGCCCACGCGGATTCGGCACCGCGAATGCGGCGCGTCTTGGTCCTCAGGGCCCCCCTGGCTCTCTGGAGCGCGTGGTCTACAGGTGCAACCAACAGGGCCGTCGCTTGAGAGCACCGTGGGATCCGGGCCTGGGAGAGGTGGACGGCGAACGGCCGTGGCGCGGAACGGCCAACGGCGCCGCTCCCTGCGGGCCGCGGGCCCGCTTTCCCTCTCCTTCTCTCGCGAACCCCGCAAGTCCCGCGGATCGGATCAGGCTGGGATATCTGAGAGGCGCCGTCGCCGTGCACCCCTCTCCTGAGCGGTCGCACCGCGAAGGCGAGGGGCCGGGGGCGAGGCGAAATGAGTGCCGGGGCCCTCCCCGCATCTTCTGGGGCTTGAGGTGGGCGCACCACCTAATGCCGTTGCCCTCCCACCACGAAGAACTGCGCCATCCTGAAGTCGCCCTCGTCCCACTGCGGGCCCTCGGGCCTGTAGCGGCAGCGGTTGTCCCACGAGATGATGCCCGGCCCGGCATCCGCGGGCACCGTGAAGGTCAGCTCCACCTCCGCCTCGCCTCGCGGCGGTACCGTCACCCGCCCCTCGGCCGCCGCCCTGTGCCACGGATCGCCGCAGCTCACCGTCGCAAGCACGGGACAGTCGAACTCACTGTGCAGCCGCGCTTTCCAGCTTATCACATCGCCCGGCCCACAGCGAACGGTGCTGGGCTCAAGCCGCATGGACAGCACGGGTTGCACCGGCGGCTCGAGGCGCCGTGAGCTCAGCACTCGCAGGGGCCCGGCAGAAAGCACATAGCACACGCTCTCGTCGATGGGCAAGGTGAGCGTGCCCCCATCGGCCCGGGGCAGGGGCAACTCCTCGCCCATCAGGCCCTGCATCCGCCGCACGTCCGCAGTCGCGTCGATGACGACCTCCCCACGCCCACCGCCGTCCCACAATGCCGTCACCCAACCGTCATCAAGCGCGCACTGCACCCCATACGCCGGGGGCTGCAGGTCTTCCACCATACCCTCACAGACCGCGTCGCTCAGCAGCCCGGTCATGGTACGGTACGCGGTGTACGCGGGCTTGGGATCGCCGTTCCAGTCCACGATGCCGAAGTGGTGCTCGGGGTTCCCGGGGTCTGTGCCCTCATCCTGGAAGGCGTACCAGTAGATGCGCCGGATGCCCCGGGCCGCCAGGAGCAGATGGCTGCGCACGATGTACCGCGCCTGCTGCTGGGTGCTACTGGGTGGCATGAACCAGGGACCCTCGTGGGTCGGGTGGCCGGCCTCGCTGACGATGACGGGACGATCGTCGTCGCCGAAGTGGGCCATGACATCCCAGGCTCCCTGCAGGCTGTACAGCACGCCCTCGGGGCCGCCGAGTCTGCCACCGGGCGGAGTGGGGGTGGAGGTCTTGGTGTACGGATGCAGGTCCAGGACGTCGACGGCCTGTTTGAGCCCGGCATCGTAGCAGTCGGCGAGGTAGTCCGCGCCGGGTCCCACCAGCTCGCCGCCCACGGCCGGCCCGGCCAAAGCAATCAGCGGGTCGACGCTCTGGGCCACCGCCCGCGGGCCGACACAACCGGCCACGAAGTCCTCGGCGAGTGTATTGCCGAAGTCGGGCTCATTGCGCGTGGCGGCCAGCCAGACCCCCAGCTCGCCGGTCAACCAGCGGTATCGGTCCGCGGCATCGTAGCAGGCGAAGGGAAACAGGCTCATACCCGCCTCGGAGAACAGCTCGGCTCCCGCCGGAGAGGCGGCGAACCAGCGCACATGCCGCACGCCGGCCTGCCGCATGAGTCGGATCATCGCCAGCGTCGTGGTGGTCTCGTCCTCGTGGCGTTGATGGGCGCCTCCTCCTCCGGGGTAGAAGTTCATCCCCCACAGGTCGCCCATGCGGCGCACCTCCAGCGGGTGGGGCAGTCGCACGCGCCGCGGCGCCGACAGTGGCCCGACACCATCGGGCCCCACGACGCAGGCGTCCAGCTCGTACGCGGTGTCCGGGCGCAGCCATTTCAGCAGGCCGGGGCTCGAGGTGAAACACGTCGTGCTCCAGACTGCGGCGTCCGCCGGCCGGTGTCGTACTCGCAGGTAGCCTCCCGGCGGCAGGAGACCGTCCCACGAGATGCGGATCGAGGAGTAGGTGTTCTCCGCCGCTTGTATGGACACCGTGGGCCCGCCTGCCGCCTCTGTCGCGGCCAGACGCTCCGGCACTCCCCACACGTACAGCTCGCGCAGCAGGCACTGGTGTGCTCCCGGCAGCTTGTCCACCTGCACCTGCAGGGCGTCACAGGCGGCAGCGCCGGGCAGGGCAGCGGCGGCTTTGGCGCCCCAGACGATCGAGCCATCGGTGCCGCACATCAGGGCCGGGTCGGCCTGGAGCGAGGTGGGCTCTGAGGTTTCCACAGCAATGGCATCCCGCAGGGCGGTGACGACCATCTTCTCGGCGGCGTTGTACGAGCGCTCGCGGTCATTGTAGAACACGATCTCCACGCGCGAGATGCGCACCGGCTCGGCGAAGGTGAGCGAGATCGGTTCCGTTCCGGCCCAGCCCAGGGAGAGCCTGTCCAGGTGCGACCCGTCCAGCAGGGCTCCCGCCGAGTCCGGCCCAATGGTGAGCGCGACGGCCAGGTTGCCGCTGCCCCGGGCGTTGCCGGTGAGGCACAGCTCGTCGGCCAGCGCCAATGTTCCGGCCGCAGACAGGAGAAGATGCGCCAAGAGCAGCGCGGCGGCAGTCTGTCGGTGGTGGTCCATGGTGCATCTCCTGTCTGAAGGAGGTGAGTTGTTGCCGTACTCCGCCGTTCTGCGTGTCTCTGTGGTACGCCGCTCACCCGCCTACTTGAGTATCTCCCTCAGCACCGGCGTCAGTACTCCGGCCATCCGCCAGAAGCCAAGGTCCGTGGCGTGCGTGCCGTCCACCGTGGCCTCCGAGTCATCCCCGAGCAGGTCCCCGCCGGGCACATAGTACAGGTTCGCCACTCCGGCGGCCGTCAGGCGCTCGTAGCCGGCCTTGAGGGCCTCGTTCTTGGACACGTAGAAGTCCTTGGTCCCCGGCAGGAGCCACCCGGCCTGATAGCTGATGTTCTCCACAAGGACTATTGGCGTCTGAGGATGGGCGGCGCGGATGGCCTTGACCATGGGCTCGATGCGCTCGGCGGTCATCTCGGCGCTCAGATTGGGGAGGCAGTCGAGCACATATACGGCCGGGTCCAGCTCCGCCAGCAGAGCCGCCATCTCCGGCTCCGCCTGGCCATTGCCGGAGAAGCCCAGGTTGATGGCGGGCCGGTTCAGCCGCCGCCCGATGATGGCCGGATAGGCCATGCCGCAGCGCGAGGCACATCCGCCCTGGGTGATCGAGGTGCCGTAGATCACGATCGGCCTGGCGGACTGCTCGTCCAGCTTCACGACCTCGAGGTTGGCGCCCACGGGGACACCCACCTCCACCTTCGTGACTCCATTGTACAGCGGCAGGTACAGCAGATACTCCCTCGTCCCCTCGGGCAGACCGGTGACGAGCCGCGCCTGATTGCCCTCCTGCTTCTCGGGCCTGCCCAGGCCCACCCAGCGCCAGGCAAGGCGCGGGTCGGTGGCGGTCTCGTCACGGGCGTAGAGGTCCAGGCCGCTCACACCGGTGGAGGGCATGTGGTTCATGTCGAGATTGGCGGAGAGCAAGGACCAGCGGCCGTGGATGGAGCGGGCATCGGTCCTGAACCGCAGACACAGTCCGGCACTGTTGCGGCTCAGATTCCAAACGGGATCGCGGACGACGCCTTTGGCTCTGGCGGGAAGGCGGTCGTAGTACGATTCGGTGTCGGTCCAGCCTTTCCCCTCGACGCCGAGCTCCTGCAGGTCGTACCACTTCAGTTCCTCCTCGGCCTCAAGCGTTGACAGCAAGAGCAGGCCGAGAGCGGCGGCGGCAAGCAGTGCGGGCAATGGCATGGGCAGGCATTCTCCTCTACGTGACTGTGGGCCCGGAGGGCCGCAGGTGTATTCGGCGGGCAGACGGAGGGGGCCTTCCCGGCCCCGCGTGCGCGCGGGGAGTCGTGGGACAAGGACGCCGTCCACGTGCTCGACTGCCCCGGCCCCGCGTGCGCGCGGGGAGTCGGCGAGTCGGCGAGTCACGGGTCACGAGTCAACGTCAACGGCGTCATCGACGGCGGTCCGTACGGTGTGTCTCTCACCCCTCGCCGATACCCCCAACCCCGGGCGAAGACCACCGTGCCCGCGGTCTTCCAAGACCGCAAGGTGCGGCGCAACCCAAACGACGACAGGCACTCAGTGATCGGGGCCCGGGCCCGCGGGTCTCCAGGCCCGCACGGTTGAGCCCGCACGGTGAGTCTCTCGCCTTTTGCCTCTACCCCCAACCCCGGGCGAAGACCACCGTGCCCGCGGTCTTCCAATACCGCATGGTAGGCGCAACCCGTGGCATCGGATTCGTTCTGGAGAGGGGATGACGTGAGACATTGCTGCAGCGGCACGGGGCATCGGCCTTCCGAACGGGCCCCTGAAGGACCGCGCACACCCCGCATGGAACTGTCCACCCGCGTCAACCACCGCTACCCATCTGGAGACCCGTCCCCATGCGGCGCCACCTCCCGCTTCTGATCCTCGTATCCCTGCTTGCGCTCTCTACCGCCCTCGGCGCCCCGGACCGTGTCACCATCTCCCGGGCCGAGTTCTCAGACCGCGTCTTCGCCTGCTTCCTGGGCAAGAGCATCGGCGGCACTCTGGGCATGCCCGACGAGGGGAACCGGTCGACCCACAATTACACCTTCTTTGACCCCGTCCCCACCGAACCCGCGGCCAATGACGACCTGGACCTGCAGCTTCTGTGGCTCAAGGCCCTGCAGGAGCGCGGGCCGCGGATCACGGCTCTCGATCTGGGCGAGTACTGGCTGAAGTACGTGCCCGTCGACTGGAATGAGTACGGGGTGGGCAAGGCCAATATGCGCGCGGGCTTCATGCCGCCGCTGTCGGGGCAAGTCCGCAATGAGCGCTGGCGGGACAGCAATGGCGCCTGGATTCGCTCGGAGATCTGGGCCTGCGTGGCTCCGGGCTGTCCCTGGCTGGCGGCCAAGTATGCCTGGGAAGACGCCTGCGTCGACCACGGCGCCGGAGAGGGGACCTGGGCCGAGGTGTTCACGGCCGCCGTGGAAAGCGCCGCTTTCGTGGAGAGCGACCGGGACAAGCTCATCGACATCGGGCTGTCGTACATCCCCGCTGACTGCAAGGTGGCGGCCAGCATCCGTGCCGCCATCGCCGCGTGGGAAAGCGGGCTGGACCTGATGGCGGCGCGCGAGGCCGTGGTGGAGGCCTCGGCCTCCACGGGCTGGTTCATGGCACCGCAGAATGTGGCCTTCGTCATCCTCGGCTGGCTGTACGGTGAGGGGGACTTCGGCAGGTCCATCTGCGCCGCGGTGAACTGCGGCGACGATACGGACTGCACCGGGGCGACGCTGGGCTCCCTGCTGGGGATCCTCGGCGGCACCGCGGCGATACCGGAAGAGTGGCGTAGGCCGGTGGGGGAGGAGATTCGCAATGTGGCCATCGCCGGCTCCGACCCGCCGAAGACGCTCTCGGACCTCACCGAGCAGGTGGTTGCGATGGCCCCGACGGTGCTGCGCGCGGCGGGGCTGAAGGTGGCGACGCGGCCGGGCGGGGGTGTGGCGGTGGACGTGCGGGGCCCGGAGTTGGTGCAGCAGGACGTGGCTCAGGCCCTCTGGCGGCGGTCACCCTACGTGATCCACTACACCTTCGATGGCTTCACCGCGGATCTGGACTACGGGCAGGAGCCGATCCTCGGTCTGCGGCAGTCGGCTCGGATGCAGCTTCGGCTGCGGAACACGGCAGACGTGGCGCAGTCGCTCAGCGTGGAGTGGAGTCCGCCCCGGGGTCTGGTGGCTCACCCCAAGGTGCACCGGCTCAGTCTGGAGCCGGGCGGGAGCGAGGCCGTTGCGGCCCATGTGACCCTGTTCGATGACGAGGCGGCGCCCGCGGTGTTCCGCGGGGAGGTGAGCGTTGCGGCCGATGAGCGCGCGCCCGTGACCATGCCCCTGAGCTTCCTGTACCGCCTCACGGTACGTGCGGATGACCTCGCGCTGGGCTCGAGGGGCGCAACGGCGACCTCCGACTCCGAGCTGGACCGCGAGCCGGGCTGCACGGCTCAGGCGATCGACGGTACCATCCCCCCGGCCGACGGCTTCGAGGGCCAGCGCTGGCATTCGGCGCTCACGCCGCATCCGCACTGGATCGCCATCGACCTGCAACAGTCCCGGAGCATCTCGCGAGTCATCATCCACTTCGCCGATCCCGCCGGGCACCCCGTGGACTTCGACGCCGAGGCGAGTCAAGACGAGGTGACGTGGGAGCCCCTGTTCCGGGAGCGCGACTATCAGGACAACCGGCGCTGCGACAGGACTATCGAGCCTGCTACCTTGCGCCACTTCCGCCTCACCATCCATCGCTCCGCCAGCGACATCTACCGCGATGCGGCCCAGGTGGGCGAGATCGAGCTGTGTGGGGAGTAGGGGACGGCGCAACTGCAAACGGCCTAGCGTCCCAGGGCTCTGCCCTGGACCCGCCAGGGGACCCGTCCCCTGGACCCCATCTGTGGCGGGCCATCGGAGGGAAGCCGGCAGGGCGCGGCGCGCGGTTTCCTGCTCCCCATGTCACCGTCGTGGTGATTCTCGAGGCGGGCGTCAGCTTCTGCCCAGCACCACCGCGCGGCTCATGGTCACGCGGGGCGTGTCGACAATGGTGAAGCCTGCCTCCCCGGCGTCCTGCAAGGCCTCCTCGAAGAGCTCCCTGGAGACGTGAATGCCCGGCTCGATCACGTAGAACCGGCCGCCGGGCCTGAGCAGGGAGTACACCTCGGCCAGCAGGCCGGCAGGATCGGGGGCCTCGTGGAGCATCCAGAAGGCCAAAGCGAAGTCAACTTGCTGCTCCAGACCGATGCGGTCGGAGCGGCACTGATGGGTCCTTATCCGGTCCGCCAGGCCCTCCCTCTGCGCCCTCCTGGCCACGCGTTGGAGCATCTCAGGCTGCAGGTCGGCGGAGATCACGGTACCCGTCGGCCCAACCAGGCGCGCCAGGCCCATGGAGGCGAAGCCGCCGCCGCAGCCGATGTCCAGACACGTGTAGCCCGACCTCACGTACGGCCCAAAGAGCTTCCGCGGGCTGTGAATGAGGGGCCGCAGTGCATTGTCGATGAAGGGCAGATGCCCCGCCGAGCAGACGCGCGCCTGCATTGGGCACTTGGTTGCCGGGCTGTTTTGAGCAGTCATTGTGTTCCTCCGTGCATGTGTCCTACGGTCCATGCTGGTGACGACCGCCATCGCCGTCGTGGGCCGGTCGCTGTGGCCGGCCAGCTTCGTCACGCACCGTCCGCCTCTTGCCGTCTCTCGAACTCGTCCATGACCCTGCCGATGTCCTCCATGGCCGCCGTCAGCGCCTCGGTCTTGCCCAGCATCTGCTCACCGTAATACTCGCGGACGATCTGGTACATCGCCATGTGGAATGCCTCGTGCGCCTCGTAGGTCGCCATCCCCGGATCGGTGAGCTCCAGGCAGACCTCCTTGGCATTGCCCTGCTTGTGGACCCGGCGCACCAGCTTCTTGCTCACCAGCTTCCGCACCATCTGGGAGATGGCGCCCTTGGTCACGCCCATATGCTCGGCAAGGCCCGTCACGTTGACGCCGGGCAGTTGTCCGATGGCCTGCACCAGGTGCGCCTCGGCCCGGCAGAGTGGGACGCCGGTGCCGAAGTCATGGTGCGGCCCGTGCATCTGGGCCATGCGCTCCATGACGTCGTGCATGGCGCGCAGAAGTCGTTCGAAGGCGAGCCGCTCGCGTTCCATGGCCGATATTGTATAGTATCTAAACAATAGAGTCAAGGAAATCCCCTTTCAGGCGGCATCCGAGGGCCGGCGCTATCGGACGCTACGCTCGCGGGCGAAGACAGTTGCAGTGCAGCGCTGTCCGGCGCGGGCCGGCGGGTGGACGTGCAAGAGGCGGGCTCCGTGGCAGATAGCATGCCCGGTGGCTCAAGACACGGGGTCTGGGGGCTGTGGCCCCAGCGGGGTTTGGGGCGGAGCCCCAAGGTGTTGGGTCGTTCGCCGTCACCCGCCACGGCCGTCCGCCGTTTGCCGCCCCTACTCCAGCGCCTCCTGCAGCGCCAGTATGCGTTTCACCAGCCGCCACCTGAGCTGCGCGAACTCATCGTGGCTCAGAGTGGCGGCGAAGTCGGTCTGGTTCTGCGTGCTGTCGATGGCCAGGATAGTGGCCAGCTCCTGGCGCGCGGCAGCGGCGACCTGGCGCTGGGCCTCCGTTCCCTGCTCGGCACGGGTGGCCAGCTCCTGCAGCGTCGCGATGGTGCGCAGGTCATCGACGCCCTCGCGGATCGCCTCCCAGTCCATTGTGGGGATCGGGCCGTCCTTGCCCGGGTACACGGCGCACCAGTCTCGCGCGGTGCCGTCGAAGTCGTTGAAGGGGTCGCCGTTGTAGGCCTGGTAGTGCCAGTAGTACATGGCCTCCGCCGGGCGGCGGTAGAAGCCGAAGCCCGAGGTGTTCCGGGCCTGCCGGCAGTCATTGAGGTACGCCGAGCCGTAGCGCATGTATCGCTTGCCCCGCGCCAGTAGACGCCGCTCCTGCTCAGCGGTGTAGGGCACGTTTCCGCACCAGATGTCGAAGGTGTCGCCCCACTTCTCGCCCGAGGCGTAGTTGTTCACCGTGATGTAGCTCACGGCCCCGGGCACTTTGCCGATCAGCCCGCACAGGTGGTTGGCCTCCTGCCCGCGCTTGTCGTCGCCGCCGATCTCGTCCACCGGGTAGAACAGGAGCTGGGGCGTGTCCTCCCTGGCCGAGACCTCCTGTATCTGGCGCACGGTCTCGACGAACATGGTGTCGAAATCGCCTTCGGGGACGGCGCGTTTGACCATGCCCTGCAGGCCGGGGTAGTACGGGAGCGGGCCGCGCACGCCCAGCTTCGTGAGCATCTGCAGGAAGCTCTGCAGCTCCGAGCAGTCGACCGCCGGCTTCCCGTCCACGTTGCTGATGGTGGGCTTGCGGCTGAGAGTCACTGCGCCCATGCCGTGGGCCAGCATGTCGCGCACCTGGGCCTCGGCCAGCTCCGGTGAGAGGTTCTCATCCCGCCAGTACATGCCCACCACGCGCGGTGACTCTGCCAGTCTGTAGGGCAGGACCCGCAGGGCCAGCTCCCCTTCCCAGACCTTGCCCTCCCCGGCCGTGACGCGCAGCGGCGCCCGGTACTCGCCGGGTGCCGCATCCTCGGGCACGTGAAGGGTGAGCCAGAACTCCTGCGTGGTCTCAGCGGGCACATCGAGAGTCTCGAACAGCTCCAGCAGCTCGGGCAGGACGCGGTACTCGGTACCCCAGGAGGAGCCGATGCGCTGCGGCCAGCAGGTGACCTTGCGCACCTCCACGCGGTCGCCCCCGATACGGTGGCTGTCGCTCACCAGGTCGCCCACCTGCACCCGCACGCCCGAGAGCGTCTGCAGGGCCCGGATGGCCACGGCGACGGGCTCGTGCTCCCCGGGGGTCGCGAAGGCCGTGCAGGGGCGCTTCACGTCCTCATCGGCGGGGACCGAGTTGGGGTAGATCAGCTCCATCCAGTTGGGGGTCCAGGCGATGAAGCCCCGGTCCAGGTCCGCCGCTGTGGGCTCGGCCATCTGCCTCGTCTCGACGTAGGGCACCTCCCTGAACCGCAGCGAGAAGGCCTCCTCGCGCCCGCGGACGACGGCCGCCCGGATCAGGCCGATCTTGCGCTGCGCGAAGGCGCGCTCCTCGTCCGTGTTGGCCGGGAGCACCACCAGTCCATTGATGACGAAACCCTTCTGGGCCGGATCGGGAGCCTCGGCGTCCAGGGTCAGGTCAAGGCGCCCGTCGGCGACATCCACCTCGAACTCCGCGTCCGTGAACAGCGAGGGGGGCAAAGTGATGTCATCGGCCACCACGGCGCCCTCGGCCTCCACCCAGTACACCTGCTTCCCCGCGCGGCCGTACTCGGGATCGCCGTGCATGGTGAGCACGCGGTAGGTGCCGTTGGGCACGTCGAGGGCGAAGGTCTGGCGCACCTGGGTGTGGTAGTACTCGCTGGTCATCAGAAGATCGCGGTACAAAGCGTCGATCGAGGCGCCGCCGCGGTCGCGCTCGCCCAGGCCGGGGATCTGTGCACTTGCGGGCCCGAAGTTGCTCTCGGTCTCCGGCTCTCCGCCCTCGTAGGGGATCCAGCCGAAGCCCGCGTCCCGCGAATACACCGCCTTCGAATCCGTCACATGGAAGCGTGCGAAGGAGGGCGAGTCGGCAGGCCCGAAGTCGAAAGCCCACCAGGTGACGCCCTCCTCCGTGCGCCCGGGGTCCTCTGAGGAGACTGCAGGCGTCGCTGCCTGCGCCTGCAGCGGAGTGCCCCAGACCTCGATCTCCGAGACAGTGATGTAGGTCTTGCCCGGCGCCTTGTGCAGCAGCAGGCGCAGACCATCGGTATCGCGGTCGACGGCCAGCTCGTTCCAGCCATTGGCCGCGGGTTCGACCGTGCCGACCTTCAGCACATCCTGAAACTCCAGGGGATCGCCCCTGAGGTACACCTCGATCTTCTCGGTTCCATGCGGCCCGGTCTCCGGGCAAAGGAGGCAGATACGCACACGGTCCACATGGCAGAAGCGCTCGAAGCTCACCACAAGCTGCCCGGTGGCGGTGTTGTCCCAGTACGTGTACGGCATGGGCTCGCGCTTGTGGTCGAAGGATGTGTCGCCGTTGGTAAGGACGCCCGTCGAGAACCCGACGGGCTTGCCCTCGGGCGCCTCGCTCAGCGGCGGGTTGGCTTCGTACAGCCCGCCCACATCGGACAGGGGCGCTTGTTTGTACTCGCTATTGGCCGGGTTGCTCGCGCCGTTGCCCGTGAGCAGCACCGGGTCCTGGGCGACACAGAGGTAGGGGAGAGCGAGGCAGACGAGATGCAGCGTGATGCGGTTCATGGGTAGGCTCCGGGAGGGATGTCGTGCCACCTCTCCCCTCGGGCTGGCGGTTACTCACACATAAGACCGTGGGTGTCAGGGG
>CAZXDD010000236.1:0-11320 GCA_964639415.1 uncultured Armatimonadia bacterium | reverse complement strand
TGGGGGGGTGAGGCGACGTGAATCGGCGCCTGCCCGGAACCTGCATAGTCTGAGCACAATGCCCGCCGATAGTGCGTAGGTCTCCCAACCTACCCCGGGGAGATGGGGGTACGAGCGCATCACGGCGTATGAAAGAACCACCGGCACCAGACCCATCAACACGCCCGGAACCAGCCAGCCCGGCGGCCCACCCCCCAGCGAGCCCAGGCGACCCACGAGCACCCCAACGAGCAGGGCCGGAAGCAGGGAGCCCAGAGAAGCCATCACGAGGGCCGGTGCAACCTGGCCCATCACGCTGTCGGCTTTGGCGCCCCCGGAGAGAAGCGGCCCCAGGACCACCACCAGAACCCCGAACAGGACGGTGTAGCCCAACGAGACAGCCACGTTCCGCAGCCCGGACAACCGTGTCATGACAGGCCACCTCGCCACAGAACGCTGGGTCGCCGCAGGCGACGACACCGACAGGACGGCCCTGGCCCAAGCTTCAGGTTATCCCTAGTATACATCCATTTGGCCAGCAAATACACATCCAGATCAGCAAAAAAGGACCGTTTTGAGACGCCTTCGGCGTGCCGCACCAGGCCGGGGTCATGCCCCGGCCCGCAAGCCTGCGATGAGCTGGTCCGAAGTCAGCGAATACTTGCCGAACATCTCCAAAAACAGCACGGCCCCGTTGGTCTGCGACAGATCCGCCTGAGTCTCGAAGGATTCCATCCCGGTGCCGCAGTCGCGCAGGAGGACAACGCAGTAGCCTCGTTGGGCCATGCGGATCGTCCCGTAGTCGCGCAGGAGGATGCAGGCGTTGGTGTTGAACCCGAGGTAGAACAGAAACAGGATGCCCCGTTGCTTGCAGTACAGGTGCAACTCCTCCCCGGTGGCGATCACCACGTCATCTCCCTGCGGCTCGGCCAGAGGGTGGATGGTCCGCCGCGACACATGGGCGTTGCGCTCCTCGTCACGGGGCTCGAAGGGCCGGGCGTACGGCGCATAGGGTCCGGAGGTGGCGCGGAACTCAGGCGGCGGCCAGTCCGGGTCGTGCTCCACCGGCGCCGGGCCCTCCCCCTGAAGCAGGTTGAGCCACTTGTCGTGCGGTGTGGCCTGCGGCGGCGAGGGGGCGTGGATGAGCTGCAACCCCGCCTCGCGGCAGACGTCCAGTAGAGGCGCGATCTTCTCGCGGATGATGGTCTCCGCCCGGGCCTGGGTATCCTTGAGGTAGTGCCGGTCCCAGACATCCACGAGGACCACCGCGGCCTGCTGCACGGGGACCTGCCAATTCACCGTGGCGTACCCGGTGTTTCGCTCCACCCATTCCACGCCCGGGTCCACGTGCCAGCGGTAGTAGCGGGGACTCACCGGGATCAAACGCCCGGCATCGCTTGTTATTCCATCCATGATATCCTCCGTACAGCGAACCGCGGATGGTGGCCCGCAGTCAATGTAGCAGTGAGTGATGCGCCTGTGCGGTTGGGCCGGTGCAGTGGCGGCACGTGTGGCCGCCCCGGCCGCCCGGCTCGGAGCCTACGGACGAAAGCGAGGTGACCGGTCGCGCCCCCTGTCGGGGCGCGACGTTCTTTGCTCATTTGGGACAGCACCATCATCATCGTCATACCGGCCGTCATTCTGGCCGCCATCGCTCAGGCCATGGTGAGTCGGGCCTTCAACAAGTGGTCCAGGGTGGCGGCCCGCAGCGGGTACACGGGGGCTCAGGTCGCCCAGTTGCTCCTGCGCCACGGGGCCGCCCGTTTCGGCGACCGCGGCGCCGGCCTCTCCCAGGTGTCCATCACTCCCGGAGAGGGCTTCCTGTCGGATCACTACAATCCGCTGAACCGCACCTTGAGCCTCTCGCCCGATGTGTACCACGGCAACTCCATCGCCGCGCTGGCGGTGGCGGCCCACGAGACCGGTCACGCCTTCCAGCACGCCACCGGGTACGGTCCCCTGGGGCTGCGCAGTATCCTGGTGCCGGCGGCCACCGCCGGGCAGCTCTCGTGGATCCTGTTCATCATCGGCCTGTTCGTCCATCTCCCCGTGATCCAGAACATCGCGATCTGGATCTTCGCCGGGGCGACCCTGTTCACTTTCGTGACATTGCCCGTTGAGTTCAATGCCTCGTCACGGGCGATGGGGATGCTGCAGGAGGCCGGGGTTCTGGCGGCGGATGAACTGCCCGGGGCCCGCTCGGTGCTGGGCGCCGCGGCGCTGACATACGTGGCCGCGGCCCTGATGGCGGCCCTGCAACTGCTGCGCATGATCATGCTACGGAGGGACTGAGCCCGGAGCGTGCCGCCCACGCACGCCGGGGCCGGGTCCGGCGATGCTCAGGGGCGGGGCACACCACTGCCGTGGCATGTCTCGCCCCCTGTCGTCACCGGTCCGGTGGACGCAGCCCGAGCCGTCCGCACGGTGGTTACCTGTCTTTGGCCGCCTGAAGCCTGGGCATCAGCTCATACGCCCGAGCCGTAGCCTTCGCCGCGGTGGTCTCGTCGCCGGCGGCCCTGTATCCGACGCCTGCGAAGTACCATGTCCAGGCCAGCTTCTCACTCCAGCCCGAAATGCCCTGTGCCCTGGTCACCGTCTCGCTGAGGAGGGGCAGCGCCGCGCCACCGTCGCCGGCCAGCGCTCGGGCCGCTCCCCCGATCGCCCGGGTCAGCGCGTCGTCTGCGGCCACCTGCTCCAGCTTCCGCGCCTCCACCACGGCCTGTGCCCCGAGCCCACTGTCCACAAGCAGCGCCGCCAGCGACCGCAGCGCCGCTGCCGTCTCCACAGTCGCCGCCGCTTGCCGCGCCACCTCGAGTCCCTCTTCTGCCCAACCTATCTCCAGCATGCGCCAGGCGATGGCGGCCAGGGCGTCGGCGCGGTCCGCAGCCGACAGTTCCGTGCCCACCAACCGGTTCGCCGCCGCGAGCAGGTCTTCGTTGGCGTACTTGTCATCCCCCAGATGGAAGCGGGCCACGGCCCTGCCTGCCAGCCAGCGCGCCGCCTGCAGGTCGGGCGACAGCGACGCGGCGGCCGAGAAGTCGCTGAGCGCTTCCTGGTACCGGCCCAGTTGCAGGTAGACGCCGGCGCGGTGGCCGTACCAGGCGGCGGTGTCGCCTGAGGCCTGGGCACCGTCGATCCGCGCGCCGCAGAACTGCACGGCTCCCTCGAAACCGCCGGACCCGGTGTAGGCCGCCACCAGGGCCTCCTGACATTCATCCCAGTCCGGCGAGATCTCCAGGGCGGCCTTGTAGTCGGCAACGGCCTCCTCCATCCGCCCCAGCGCATCGTAGGCTTTGGCCCTGTGGTAGAGCGGGTCGGGCCAGTCCCGGTCAAGCTCGATCGCGGCGGTGAACTGGGCCACCGCCCTTTGGGCATCGCCGGCGGACCGATAGTACGCCAGGCCGCGGTTGTACGGCGTGCCGGCATAGCCGGGGGCGGTCTGCACCGCTTCCTCCCACAGCCTCTCGGCCCCCTCTGTGTCACCATCGGCCAGGCGCTCGCCGGCCACGGTGCACAGGGCCTCGGCCAGCATCCGCCGCACCACGAGGTCGCGCGATCCCAGCTTGATCGCCCTGCGGAAGGCGATCACCGCGTCGACCCACCGTTCCAGCGCGAAGCAGGTCATCCCCTCGCGCTCGGCGGCCGCGATGGAGTTGGGCTGCAGCTTGCGCAAGACAATGATCGTCTGCAGCGCCTCGAGGTACTTGCCGGCCTGCATCTGCTCGGCATAGCGCCCCTGCAGGATGGCAGCTCGGTCCTGGGGCGGCGCGGCCGGAGAGTGGACGGGGACGATCGCCACCAGGCAGAGGATGGGTAGCGCGCGGAATGTGGCGGCACAGAGCACGAAACGGCCTCCTTGTCCGGGCGGCCGCCGGACGCTGCCTGCGGCCATTGATCCACGCGAGCATTATTCACCTCGCCACCGGCCGTGCCCTCCCCGACGGCCCGCGGCGCCGCCGAGGCGCGCCCCCACGGGCTCAGGCACCGGTGCCGGCAACAGGCCGCCCTCAGTCCCCACCCCGGCCGGTCAGATCGCACGACCAGCACAGGTTCAGCCCGATGAAGTCGGCGTCGGCGTCATCGTTGTGCTTGGCGTAGTACAAGAGCGCGCAGAGACTGTCGGCCACAGGGCGAGACACTCCTACCGTGGCATAGCCACCCGGACCGGTGGCATAGTCGGCGGCCACCATCCAGACCTCACTCAGGGGGACGTAGCCGCCGACCAGGAGACGGCTCTGACCGTCGTCTCGATAGCCCACCGTCAGGCGGGTCGCGCCCAGGTCCTTGGTCGCCGCCAGGTACCAGTCGGAGCCGATGCCGTCGCGGGTGAGATCGGTGGCCCCCAGCGAGATTCTCGGCCAGGTGGGCGACTCACTAAAAAGCTGCACCTTGGCGTCCAGGAAGATCTCCCCTCCGAAGTAGTCCATCCCCACCTCGGCGCACTTGCCCAGGCCCACGGTTGACATCAGCCAGACACCTGTGGGCGTTGCCAGGGGTGTCACCTGACCGGTCAGCTCCACCTGAATGTCGCAGTATCCCTCGCCCACCAGATCGGCGGTGGGGATCAGGTTCAGCGCCGTGGGCGTGGCCCACGAGCACAGTGGCGTGACCAGCAGAAGGCCGAGCGCGAGGTAGCACAATCCCTTTGGCGTTGTTTGTTCCATTCCGTGCTTCATCTCCTCGTTCGTGACCGTGATATCTCCCAGGGTACGTCGCCGCCGTGACTTTGCCCTTCGAGGACTATCGGCAGGTCCGTGAGGCTCCTGTACCCTCGGACGGCGGAAGGGAGCACAGGAGGCCGAGGCGAATGGGAACATATGTGCTGCTGCTCGGAACGGGGCCTGGCTGCTCCGGGCCGGCAACCGTCCATCCACACTGGGGAGACCCATGACATGCGCGTGACGCGACGTGCCCTCCGATGGCTGCCCGTGCTCTGCATTCCCCTCCCGGCCGTCCCGGCGCCCGCGGCCGAGAGCGAAGTCCCGCTGACCAATCCGGGCTTCGAGCAGGGCACCGAGGGCTGGCACTGGTGGTACCAGAAGGAGCCGGTGCAGGTGAACGTGATCCCGGGCGACAGGGGCAACTGCCTGCAGCTCCTGGGCGAGCCCGGCACCCGTGTCGCCTTCTACCAGACGGTGAACGTGGAGCCCCAGCGCTGGTACCGCATCGGCTTTCGGTACAACGCCGGGCCAAACGGGGCCGCCGGAGGGAGCCTTGGCTCGCTAGACACCCGAGTTGCCGACCAAAACGGCAAGCACATCGACTATCCCTGCTCGCTGTCGCTGCCGGACACCTTCGGCGCCTGGGTGCAGGCCGAGGCGCATCTGCTCACACCGCTTAGCATCGGCAGCCTCATCGTGGAGTTCAACTCCGCCGGGGCCTGCGACCTGCGCCTCGATGATGTGACCTTGACGCAGGTTCCCCCACCGCCGGACACCCGGCGGCCCAATACGTGGGACCAACTGGCTGCGGCCCGCGAAGAGCCGCTGTGGTTCTCCTCGTGGCAGTACAACCTGCGCGCCGATTCCTTCCGCCGGATGGCGATGAAGTACGGTTGGCGCTATCGCTATCTGGAGCAGTACGACCAGTACAAGACTACGCGGACGCTGACCTGGGTCGACGCCCTTCCTGAGGCCGAGGCGATGTACGCCACACTGGCGGAAAAGGAACTGCCCGCCTGCGTGTACCTGCACTATCCGGCGCGGAGGATCTGGTCGGAGCACTACGGCGGCCGGCCTCCGGCCGGTATCGCCTACATCATCGACCCGGCCTTCCATGACGCGTACGTCGAGGCCTGCCGGGAGGCCTGCACACGCTACGGGCAGTCTCCGGGCATCAGGTTCGTTTTCGTCGAGGACGAGGCCTTCGGCCAGTATCTGCTGGCTCTGCCGCCCCGAAGCCGGCGGACCTCGGATCACTGGGCAAAGCTGGACGCCGACGTACGGGAGCGCTTCGGCGGCGGCGTGCACGGTCTGCCCGAGGGGCCGGACGATCCCAACCCGTACCGCTGGATCGCCTACTGCAGCTTCGCCGGCGACCAGCTCTGCCGCACCTTCCGGCGCGTTGCACAGGTGGTCGCTCAGTCCGGCTGTGGCGCCCAGGTGCTGGGACCGGATGAGGCCCACTTCCTTTACCCCCTCCCCTGGCACGAGCTGTCACGGTACGTGGACATCTTCACCGGCCAGTCTCTCCCCGCGCGCAGGGGCGCCAATGCCCACAACGTGGGCTTTCTCACCAAGTCCTATGCCGACATGACGGGCAAACCGGTGCATAGTGCCACGCAGATCGTGATGTACGGGGGCTCACCTTCGCCCCGGGAGGTGCAGAGAAGGTACTCGGAGGTGCTCCAAAACGGAGGCGAGGGGCAGATGCTGATCGCCGAGGAGTGGGGGGACAGGGAGCTCTCGCACCACCAGTACAGCGCGCCGGAGCGCTGGGCCACCGTGAAGAACCTGCTGGAGCTGATGGGCACCCACCGCGTGCGGACACCGACCCGCAGCGAGGTGGGCATCCTGTACTCGAGCCCCAGCGCCATGGCCCAGGGCGGGGCGATGGACCACACGGCGGTGCAGGCGGCCTACAGCATGCTCGGACCGACGCTTCGGGCCTGGCCGCGCATGATCGACAGCCTCGCCCTGGCCCGGGGCGAAGCCAGCCTGGAGGGGTTGTCGACGCTCATCCTGCCGCAGTGCCGGTACGAGAGGCCGGAGACACTCCGGTGTCTGGAGCAGTTCGTCGCCGCCGGCGGGCTGCTCATCTGCTGCGACCCCGAGGGGCTCAGCAGGGACACCATCGGTAACCCGCTGCCCTCCAGGCGTCTTCTGGGGGCGCGGCCCCGGCGGATCGGCACCCGGCGACAGATGGAGATGAGTTGGCCGATCTCGGGGCGCCAACGCGCCTACGACGCCAACGCGTATGAACTGCGGCCGTGGGCGCCGGACACCAGGACCATCGCCACCTACCCAGATGGGAGCGCGGCGGTGACGATGCATGGCTTCGGGAAGGGCGGCGTGGTGCTGTTTGGGAGCAACCCGCTGGCCGCGGACGCGGTGACCGAGGATGCCGAGTGGGTGGGCTGGTGGCGGTCGGTGCTTTGCGAGCGAGACGTTCCCATGGACCTGCCCATCTGGGACCTGCGGCTCCCCGATTCGGCGCTGGTGGAGGCGGAAAGACCCGAAGACACCTGCATCACCGGCAATGCCTACGTGCGCTGCCAAAACGGGGTGTACCTGGGCTGCAACGACCCGGCGGCGCAGTCGGATGACCGGGGCTACCGCCTCAGCGTCGCTCCAGACCTGAGCACGGAGGCGGTCTACTCCGACCTTATCCCCTTCTCGGCGGGCAACCTCACCAACCGGGCCCGGGCGACGAAGGGGCCCTTCAAGAGCGGCGGCGTCGCCGAGACCCCGTACCGCGAGGCGGACTGGGCGGACCGCTGGAGCGCCGGGGCGCTGTCCGCCGGCCTGAGCATCGAGTTTCGCTGGCCTCAGGCGCACAGCCTGAGCCGCCTGCGCCTGTGGTACTCCGGGGCCCTGCCGGACCTGAGCGTGGAGGGCGGTGTGGATGGCGAGACCTGGGTGCCGTTGGCCCGGGTCCCCGGCGCCGACGTGGGTGAAGACGTGGAGGAGCTATCCACCGCCCTGGAGGGGCAGTTCAGTCGCGTGCGTCTCGTGCTGGCGCCGGGAACCGATGAGCTGGCCCTGGCGGACGTGGAGGTGTGGGCGCAGTCGGAACAGTGAAGGCAGGTCCGGGTCCGCGGCCCGTCGCGGCGGCCCTACCGGGTCGCCAGCTCCAGGACCAGCACCTCGCCCGCCGGGGCATCCAGCGCCACGGTGGGCGCTTCGCTTGCCATCGTGCCCAACTCCGCACCGGTCACCAACTCGCGCACCGAGCACACCACTCCCGGCTGCAGCAGGCTCTCGTCCACCCGCACGGTCACCCGGGCCGGGGCTTCGCCGGTGTTCTTGAGGCTGAAGAGCAGTTCCCTGCCCTCTTCTCCGCCGAAGCGCTCGATCCCAACCTTGTCATCGCCCGTCCACGCCAGCGTTATCGGCTCCCAGCCGGCGGCGCTCTGGCGTCGCACGATAGGGATGTACCTGCGCATCAAAGCGATGTAGTCGGCGTTATCGGTGTTGTAGTACCCTCCGGGCCAGAAGCCATACAGCAAGTGGTCGCGCACGAAGGGGTCCTGGTAGTGCGCGGGCGCGCAGGGCAATGTGCACACCGGCTTGTGGCGTGCCATGACCCGGGCGTAGGCGGCGACCGTCTGGATGTTCCACTCGTACCCGAACACATCCAGTAGCGGCAGGGTGGCCGGGACCATGGACACCCGGCACTGGTTGGCGATGAGATACCGCCCCATGTCCCGCAGCCTGGCCACTACCTCCCGTTGCAGCTCCAGGGTGGCCATGTCCTTGAGGACCACCGGCTGCAGGGTCTGGGGGTCGAACAGCAGGGGCTCATCGGCGGCGCCGAAGTGCTCCCTGCGGTAGTCGAAGGCGGTGCCGCCGACGTAGAAGTTGTCCCAGCCGAACCCGTCGATCCTCACCCCGGCCTTCTCGTAGTACTCCTCGATGGCGGGCCACCATTCATGGAGAAACAGAGCACCCGCGCCACCCTCGATGTCCGGATCGGCGTTGAAGGGGATGTACTTGGCCGCCAGCAGGCCGAACTCGCTCTTGTCCGCCCGGCCGTAGAGCTGCCCCGCGTTGTCGTAGATCAGGGAGACCAGATAGGCCGAGAACACCCGACGCATCCAGCCGTCCTTGTCCGGCCCCAGCCGCGCGTCGTAAGGGAAGACGTAGCTGAGCTTGTCCAGCGGCTCGGTCCGCGTCGGGTCGGCGATCCAGTGCACGCGCTCCATGATCCTGTCGTTGTCCGCCTCCTCGTACCCCTCCAAGCTCACATGCATATTCGTGAACTCGATGTAAGGCAGCGACAGGTACCCGTTGTCGTTGTCGAATCGCACGCTCTTTGCGTCATCGCCGCTGCCGCGGCTGTCGGGGCCCCAGTGGTATGAAAAGCCCAGGTCGGGCACGTGCGGATTGCCCTCATACGTGCCCCAGCAGCCCCAGGACCCGTCCTTGGGGATGCGTCTTGCGAAGGCCTCGGGGGTGTAGTCGTAGTACCTCTGCGCCGCCGAGCGCAGGCCCCATGCGGGGTCCGAAGGGTACAGGCTGAACTCGAACACCGCGGTCTGATTCTGCTTTGTGGCCGCCGGGGTGAGGCAGAAGTCCCAGGCGATGTACAGCAGCTTAAGGCGCGGGTCGTAGACGGTGCGCTGCACCCGGGGCAGGCTGAGCGGGACCGACAGAGATAGCGCCGCCGCATCGCTGCTGATACAAGAGAACGGGTGGGCCGACCAGCGGACGCCTTGCGGGTACGAGGCATTGTGGCAGAAGTCCGCCGCGCCCTCGATGGTGCGACCTGTGGCGATGTCATCCCACCAGCGCCATCCCGTGGCCTCCACCGGGAGAGCGAAGTAGAGGGTCAGCGGCCGGTCGGCGGGGCCGCTGTCTCTGACCGTCACCCGCCCATCGATACGGTCGCCCACCGGCTGCAGGACGGCCTCCACGAACAGACCGTCCTGGAAGCTCTCGACCTGCCGGATCGTGCCACCTTCCGAGGTGATCTCGCCCCCGATCGGTCGTGGCTGGGGGCCGGTCTTGTGGTCGCGGAGCATCAGCCCCGTGAGCCCGCCCGCCTGCTGCGCGGTAGGCCAAAGCGCAGCGCCCCCCGCCGACAGGCCCGCCACGCGTCCCGCGTCGTCCAGCTCCAGGCGCGTCCCGCCCTGAGCCTCAACGGCGTGCAGCGGCTCGCGCACCTGGTGGGGCGGGACGCGGACAAACTGGGTGTCGAACTCCGTCTCGCCCTCCCGGGCCGGTATCAGCTCCATGCCGTCCACCCACCAGGTGTAGTCATCACGCCGCGATGGCTCGGTCTCATACAGGTAGATGATGATGCCGCGCACCCGGTCGCGGTTATACGTCACCAGACTGTCGGAGAGCTGGACCCATTGCCCGACGGGCACCAGGTGCCGCACGAACTGCTGCACGGGAGAGTCGCCATTGTAGACCACCACGCACATGAGCTTCTGCTTGACCGCAGGGTCGGCGGAGCTGACCTTCACCCAGTAGCGCAGGGCGCGATAGCCGCTCCAGTCGTTTTCGGCCGGGTCCAGCGACCGCGCCCACTGCGGGTAGCTCTCCTCCCCGCTCCCGGCCGACTGCACCGAGAACCTCAGACTCCCGGCGCCCTCCTTGTAATCATCCCGATCCACCGCCACCTGGCCCGTCCACCTGTGCTCCAGTTCGGGCTGGGCGGGGGTGTACAGGGCCGGGTCTTCCATGTTGTCCAGGAGCCGCGGGAGCTCTTGGGCGAGGGCGGGGCAGCAGAGCGTGGCGAGCACCAGGCCGAGCAGCGCGCGAGTGGTGGGCATGACGTGGACCTCCCGAGGTGCCTTCCGGGGCGAATGGTTCTACTCTCTCTGTCCGCGCCAACGCATGGGCGAGCGCGCTAGCCCGCCCCGAGGTCGCGGTACCAGCGGCTGTCCCACCTGATCCTGTGCATGGGGATCACCAGCTCCCGGGACACGATCTCGCGCATCCGGTGGGGCGCCATCTGCTCCCACTCCGTTCCGGGATGCGGCCCCAGGGGTGGGCGAGCAGTGGGGACCAACTGGCCGCAGTCGGCGATAGCCCCGGCGATCTCTCCCCAGGTCGCCGGGCTCGTCGGCAGGGCGACGGGCATCCGCAACAGGTTCCTCACCGCGTCCGGGATGACGCGCTCTCCGGTGGCCGCCGTAAGGTCTCGGGCCAACGCGCTCCACTGCCGCGGTGTGATGCGGCCAAAGACGGCGTCGTCCGGGCGCAGCCCCCGCGCACCCTCAAGGCCCCGGTCGCGCGCCCAGCCTCGCAGGAAGTAGAACGCTTGCTGGGTGCGGCATCGGTCGATCGCGGGCGGCTTGCAGCCATAGGGCCACCTGGCCAGGATGTAGTCCCGCGTCGCGCTCAGCGGCCGGTCGTAGAGCACTGCGAAGTCATCCTCGGGGATCTCGACGTCGAACTCGTCCTCAAGGGCCATGACCACCTCAACGATCTCCAGTCCCATGCTCGCTCCTCCTTCGGCCTCCGTGGACAGTGGGCGCGCAGACGACACACGCCAAACACGTACCTTCGCGCGGGGGCGGTGAGAGTCCTTGCAGAAGACGGGAGAGGGAGGTACCCGGGGGATCCCCTGACGGCACGACGACGAACGGGAAACGGCGTGACACCCTGGGGCTCTGCCCCAGACCCCGCCGGGGGACCCGTCCCCAGGACCCCCCTATCTGAGCCGTGACAGG
>CAZXDD010000235.1:0-11328 GCA_964639415.1 uncultured Armatimonadia bacterium | reverse complement strand
CTTTGCTGCGGCGGGATGTGGCATCAATGCGTTCATGCATAATCTGAGTTCCAAGACCGCACCGTTCGGTACACGCCAGGCGCCAGAACCCACAACCCCGAACGAACACCTCCGTGCCCGCGGTCTTCCAAGACCGCACCGTTCGGCACACGCCAGACGCCAGAACCCACAACCCCGACCGGACGCCTCCGTGCCCGCGGTCCTCCAAGACCGCATGCCGTCCCTCCGTTGCCGCTTCGGAGCGCAGGGCGCCATCCAACGGCGGCCGGACCTCTACCGCCGCGTGACGGTGAAAAAGGTGCCCACCGTCCCGCGCTCTTGGTTGCCGTCGGGGCCCAAAGAGGCGCGGTCGTAGACCACTATCAGCCTGCCGGGCTCCACCTCGGCCAGACTGTTATAGCTGGTGGTCGGCCCCTGGTAGAAGCAGAAATGGCCCTGCCACGTGCGGCCGTCATCGAGGCTGAAGGCCAGCCAGTTGTCGGGGCGGCCATAGGTGACGACCACGACGCCGCTCTCCATCCTGCAGGCGCTGGGCCACACCCCGCGGTCGGCGATGGGCTCCGGCTTGCTCCACGTCTTCCCGTCATCGCTGGAGCGGGCCAGGTAAAGAGGTGTGTGCAGTCCGCCACTGCCTCCGGTACGCATGAAGCAGAGGACCTCGCCATCGGGCAGCACCAGCAAGTCGGCCTCGCAGAAGCTCTCGAGGCCGACCTCCGGATCGTAGGCCACCGTGGCCCAGTAGTCCCAGGTCCTGCCGCGGTCCGTGGAGCGCACCACCAGGGTGCGGTACTTGTACAGCTTCCATTCGGGGTCAAACGTCGGGCACAACACGGTGTCGGTCTTGAAGTAGCCGTACATCACTCCCAGCAGGGAGCCGTCGCTGAGCTTCACGATGGAGTGGTCGAAGGCCGGGCCCTCATAGGGCTTGCCGTCGTCGCCGGTGCCGCCGGTGGCCTCGGGGATCGTGAGCGTGGCCTCCTCGGCCACGAAGGTCCTCCCGCCGTCGGTGGACCGTCTGAGCGGTAGAGAGAAGACACCATCGGAGATTCTGCCCGTACTGAACCCGGGCATGATGACCTCACCGTCGGCGAACTCGAAGCCGGCGGTGCCGACGCCGGGGCCCGCGGTCCAGGTCAGTCCGCCGTCGGCCGAGAGCCTGTCGCCCACACCCAGGCGCCCATCGGCGAACTGAAACAGGCTGCGGTAGATGGTGCCCTCGCTGATCGGCACGGTGTCCCCGACGGAGATCTCGAGACCCTCCACCTCTGGCGGTTGCGGCAGGGCGCGGGTCGGCTTCTCTGCGCCGAAGCGCACCCACTGCCACACCGCCGAGCCCTGGTCGCTGGAGGATACGGCGCCGAAGCTGCACTGATTGCGGGGTGTGGCCGCGATCGAGGCCGTCGTGTACTTCCCGGTCCCGTCGATGGTCAGCTCCCCGTCCACGTACACCCGGATGTCCGTCCCCTGAATCTCGATGCGGTAGTCATGGAAGGCGCTCGTGGTGTCCATCTCGGCCTCGAGCCGGCTGTTGTGCAGCGCGATGTGGTCGTCGAAGAGGGAGAGAAACTCCTCATGCACGCCGTCGGCCACCATCATGCAGACGGCGAAGCGCTGGGTGCAGGAGACCACCCTCACTCGCGCCTCGAGGGCGGCGCCCTTCTGGGGGTCGGCCTGCCAGTTCAGCATGTAGCAGCGCATACTTCCCGGCTCCGAGGAATCGTCCCTGATCAGCAGGCCCTCGTCGGTCAGTTCTGATGAGGTCCCTTTGCCGATGGTGGCGATGGCATCCGGTTCCCATCGCCCGGCCGCGTACAGGGGGCGCAAATCGGGCGTGGTCTGGGCGAAGGCGTTGGTGATGATTGCGAGCGTACCGGCGATGAGCAGGATCACTATCATGGGTCTCCTTTTGCGTCTGAAGTCGGGCTGTGGGCCCGCAGGCGGGCGCCATCGGCGGCTACGGCCTATCCGAGCCCTGCTATTGGCAACCGGCAGGCCTCCACACGGGGCCCGGAGGTGCCTTGGCTCCCGCAACTTCCCCCGGGCAGGACGGACTCTGTCGTGAGGACGTCATCCTCAGCGCCAACCTCGCGCAGCGAGGGTGGCAAGGATCCCATTGGACGCCAGGGGGTCCTCGAGCTGCTCTTGCCGGGAGCGGACGCTCTCACAATGTCGCTCCCATGCGAATGTGCACCTCCCGGCCGTGCCTCCGGGGCTGCCGGCGGCACCCCGCTCACTCCTGCGACAGCGCCACCTCCTGGATCTCCACTCCCCGCGGGCCGGTGGGCTCGTCGCCGTACTGCCACGAGCCAATGCAGAAGCTCACCGTCTGGATCTCCTCGGGCCGCAGGCGGTCTCCCTCACCGCCCCGGCCCTCGGGGTGTGCCCAGTGCGAGAACAACTGCAGATCCTCGATGGGGATGGTGATGGCCTGCCACTGCTCGGTGAGGGCCAGGTTCATCACGCCCCACGGCGACCCGTCGCGCTCGAGGATCACAACCTCCAGACGGGTGGTCTCCGAAGTGGCCCCGCGGGCCTTGATGACCACCGACTCGGCTAGAGCCATCTGCTCGCCGAGCCCCTGGGCTTCGTCGGCGAGCGTGATGCGTACGGATGCGCAGTCGGGCGGGGCGTCGAAGCCGTCCACGTAGATCCCCAGGGCCTCGGTGCCCTCATCCATGCCCGGGACGCGTCGGGCCTGACAGCTATGGCCCTCCACTCGCCCGTGCTGCTCGCCGGGCCGGGCGATGACGATCGGCGAGTCGGCGGGGGCGATGCTCACCGCCCACACGTCCGGCCGCCGGGACAGCGCGACCTGCTGCACCTGCACCAGGTGCTCGCGCTCGCGGCTGTCGCCGTACAGCCAGGCGCCAAACACGATGCTGATGCGCCTAAGCCTCGATAGGTCGGGCTGCTGGGCCTTCGTCGACCACATCGGGCTCAATTGGGCGAGTGGTAGGCTCACCTCACGCCAGGTCGTGGTCAGCGGCACATTGGTCCCGAAGGCGTTCCCGTCGCTCTGCACCAGGGAGATCTCCGCCGCCTTGGTCTGGGGGCCGCCGCGGACGAGGAACGACACCGTGTTGCCGTCGGCGATCCCGGCCGGCTCGGTGGCCAACGGCCAGTCGATGCGCGCCGAGGAGGGCGGCTCCCCGAACCCCGGCGCGCTCAGGCTCAGTGCATACGAGCCCGGCTCGCGGCCCTCGACGATCCGCGCTGTGGCCCCCTCTCCGAGTACCCCGCTCGACGCTATCGGGGGGATCTGCGCATCGGCGGCCACGGCCATGACGGCGGTGGGCTCGGTAGGCTCAAGCTCCGAGGCCCCGGCCTCCCCCCGGTGGCCTCCGGGGAAGCGGATGACGCCCTCTTCCGTCCGGACCGACAGATAGCACCGGGCGGTGCCGGGCAGGATGAGCTCCCCGGGAATGTCGGCGAGATACTCGTAGGGCGCCTCTCGGACCATCGGCAGCTCGCGGTAGGCGGCTCCCGCCGCGGGGGAGAAGTGCAGCACGCAGTCGGCGTCCGGTGGTGCGGCCACTGTGGCGCGCACGGACAGCGGGCGTCCCTCCCGCCAGCGAGAGGGGACCTGCGCGAACGCCGCCGCAGGCAAACCCTGGACCTCAGGGGCGCTGTAGCGGACACCCTCAAGCACGGCCGGTGCCGTGGCGCCCTCGGCAAGGACCACGTACTCCCCGGGGGGCACGGGCTCGTCACCGGCGATGGCCGCATCCGGCAGCGGCGCCCGGTCGGCGTCCACCGGCACGAAGCGATAGTTGTCGCCCAGGTCCGGGATGTTCAGCCACATAGGCCAGGCTCCGGGCATCAGCCGCATCTTCTCCAGCGGGCCGCCGGAGTACGGGTCGCGGATCATCACCACGTCCGGGTACAACTGCAGCTTCCACACTCCGGGAGAGAGACGATCCAGGAAGTAGGCCCCATTGCCCTCGGTGTCCACCACTACCGAGGGGCCGCGACCGGCGATCCGCACCAGCCCATCAGGATCGGGGAGGAAGTTCGTGGAGCCGTTGCTGTACATGAAGGTGTCGGCGGTCAGAAGCTCGCTGCGATCGCGCTCGTAGCTCAGCTCGAAGTCCCCAAACCGGGCGCTGTCGGGGTACGGGCCGAACACGGCCAGGCGCGGGACCCGGCGGAAAACCTCGGCGGCAATGGCGAAGCTCAGGGCCTTCCCCGGCGTGTAGCACAGGTTCAGATAGTGGGTCTGCCAGTTGACATTGGTACCCGCCAGGCCGGTGACATCGTACTGGAACTGCGTGGCGATCTGCGCGCCACCGCTGCGAAACGCTCTGGCCATCGCCGGGTACATCACGTTGCCGTGCACGTCCGCCGGGTCGAACTCGTAGACGATCTTGGCCTTCGTGGCCAGGGCCTCGTCACGCATGGCGGGATAGTCGCCGACGCGGGGGAGGTAGTCGCCCGTGAGCATTCCGCCCGAGGCCAGGCCGGTCGGGTACCAGTTGAAGCTGACGCCCTCGACGGTGGAGGCCGCTGCGGCGGCGGTGCGGCCGGCCCAGCAATTGTAGAAGATCGGCTTCCGGCTGCCCGTGCTACGGACCGCCTCGGCCAGCGTGTCGATGTAGCGCGTGACCACCTCGTCAGGCGTGCCCTGCGGGTACAGCGGCTCGTTGATCAACTCGATCGCCACGATCGCCGGATCGTCCTTGTACGCCAGACCCGTGTAGCGGTTGACGTGGTTCATGTACTGACGCAGATAGTTGCACTGGGCCTGCCACGCTTCGGGCCTGGTGGTGATCTCGTGCATCGAGTAGAAGTCCGAGAAGCCGCCGCCGTCTCGAGTGCCGCCCCACCAGGCGATGGGGGTCATCACGCTGTAGATGCCCCTCCTCTTGCACTCCGAGATCAGCAGGTCCAGCAGGCGCAGGTGCTCGTTGTCCCTGAGGTTTCCGTCGCGATCGGACAGCTCGCGGTCCCAGCAGTGGAGGCGGATGGCGGTGAGGCCGAGGCGCACGAAGTGCTCCACGTCCTGGAGGATGGCCTCGTCATGGCCAAGCCCACGGTCCTGGAGAGCCTGATAGTCGATGGAGAACGGGACGTAATGGTTGACGCCGAAGAGGTTCACCTCGCTGCCGTCGTCCTGCCAGCGCAGGACACCCTCGGGGTCGACGGCGGCGGTCCGCCCGGCAATGGGATCCGCCGAGGCGAAGGACACCAGGGCGGCGAGACAGATGAGCCACAGCAGGTGGGGCATGGGAGACCTCCGGCCGGTTGCGGGAAGAGGCGCACTTCAACCGGTATCCGCCTCTCAAGGTTCGCCACGCCGCTGGTCTCGGCCTGCCCGGGGCCTGTGCGGAGCTCCCGCAATGGCGCGCAGGGGTCCCCACTTCAGCCGCCTACCGGGCGCGGAAGGGCCGAAGCGCAAATGCGCCTCAGCTAAGACGCAACATGGGCTTTACAAGGCCGGGGGAATGTGTATGATATATGCGTTTGGGCGTGGCGGAGGCGGTAATATTATCGTTTACACCGTACCTGGTGACGGGTAGACTGTTTTCATAGGAATAGGTGTGCTCAGCGGGCGCCGAGATGTGTCGAAGGCAGCGGCACGCGGCACGTGAACGCACAGATCGTGGAGAAGCATAGGGCCATACGTCCGGCCGCCCGGACCAGGTCGCACTCCGGACGGTACGACAAAGGGGGGAGTTCAGTTGGTCGCTCTGGATGATCTCATCAATCGCGGCAGCCGGGTTGAGCCCGGAATCGAGGCACTACTCGCCGATCCCCAGGAGCGTGAGGTATTCCTAATCGACTCGGGACGTGCCCAGGTCCTCAACAGCCTTCGGCTGGCCGGCATGGTTACCACCAAGCAGCAGGCAGCCCATATTGCAGTCCACGTGTGGCCGGCCAAGTCTGCGGAGTAGGATGGGGCAGCCAAAGGTACGGCAATCGTAGATAACATCCTCGCGGGTGAGGACCACCTCAGGTTCCACAGGTCCACAACACCGGCGCCTATCGTCGTCGGTAGCCACCTTGCTAGACACTCCCTACCTGCCGGTACAACTGCAGCAAGAGAAGAACCGCTGTCGGCCCGATTAGGCCGGTCGCGGCATGCTGTCTCATGTATTGTGGTTGATGGGTGAGCGTGTGTCAAGCAAGAGACGTATACCCGCGGCAACATTCCCGCACCATCCGGCCTCCGGCCCGTGCCCCGAGCCGCACAGGACCTCTCAAGAGGACAGCCGCCGCCTCGCCGCGAACCTTCCGCACACATGCCGGCCCCGCGCCGCAGGCGTCCTCGAGACCCACGCCGCCGGCACTTCGGAGGTGCTGACTGTGCGCTGCCCTTGGCTCCTGTGTCTCCTTTCGGCCCCGCTGACGCTCCCCCTCTGCGCCCAGGAAGGATGGTTCTCCGAACCCCCCGCCCCGGGCCCCTCGATCCACCTGACCCCCGACGGTCTCGCGGCCGTCGAGACCTTCGCCAGCGACCGGGCGATCGTGGGGACGTATCTTTTCTACTGGTACTGTATCTATCAGAACGCCCACTATCTGTACGAGGACGGCGGCGATACGTGCACGACGCACCCGGTCAGTTGGGAGGACTACAGCTTCCACTCCACTCGCTGGTGGCGTGAGCAACTCCGGGACATTTCCGCCGCGGGGATTGACTTCGCCGCCCCGGTCTACTGGGGCTGTCCCGGCGCCTATGAAGACTGGTCCTTCCAGGGCCTGCCGCACCTGGTCAGGGCGCTGGACTACATGGGTCGCCTGGGAGAGAAGCACCCCAAGATCGCCCTGTTCTACGACACCAGCACGCTTGCCCACAACAGGCACGGCCGCCGCGTGGATCTCACCACCGATGACGGCAAGGCCTGGTTCTACTGCACGATCCGCGACTTCTGGAGCTTCATCCCGCCGCGACACTGGGCCGCCATCGACGGCCGCCCCATCGTCCTCCTGTATGCCGCCGCCTTTGCCGAGAAACAGGATGCATCCCTGTTCCCCTACGTCCGCGAGCGCTTCACCGCCGACTTCGGTGTGGACCCGTACCTCATCAAGCAGACCTCCTGGGAGGGCGAGGCGGACAGCACCTGCGAGTGGGGCGGCGCCCTGGGGCTCTCCCTGGCCGGGTGCGCGGCGCTGGGGCCCGGCTACGATCATGCCGCGGTGCGCGGGCGGACGCCGCTGGTGCGGGAGCGAGAAGACGGCGCCTTCTACTCCCGGTCCTGGGAGACGCTGCTGAGCCTCAATCCTGCCCGCAGGCCGAAGCTGACAATGGTGGAGACCTGGAACGAGTTCCACGAAGGAACGGACATCGCCCACTCCCTGGAGTACGGGCGGCAGTACATCGAGCTCACCGCCGGGTACGCCCGGATGTTCCACGAGGGCGAGCGCCTCAGCTCCGGCGCCACGGAATACTCCGACGCCGGGTCCGTGTGGGCGACGCTCGGGGCATCGGGTGAGAGCCACGGGCTTTCCGCCGTCGCCACGGCCGACGGCGCCATCGAGCCCATCCGGGTCGGCGACCGCGACTGCATCCGCAGCGCCCCCACACAGCACGCCGCCCGGTACCTGTACTTCAACGTCGACGAGGGCTTCGGCTTCGACCTGGACCCGCAGCCCATCGAGATCACCATCGAGTACTTCGACCGCGGCTGCGAAGTCTTCCTACTGGAGTACGATTCCTCCGACCCCGACGGGTCCGTGCGCGCCGGTGCCTTCAAGTCCGGCGGCGCCGTGAAGCTGACGGGCACAGAGACGTGGAAGACGGCCAAGCTCACGCTGTCCGACGCCCGCTTTGCCAACCGCAGCAACGGCGCTGACTTCCGCCTGGCCGTGCAGGGCCAACCGCTGGAGCTATGCGTGGCGCGGGTGGAGGTTGGCAAGGGGCGGTAGGGGAGGGATCGCTCGATATGCGGAGGCAGCGATGTACGAGTTTGACAGGGTAACAGACTACGTGAAGGCCGGTCCACGGCGGCTGGCAGACGCGCTGGAGCTGCTGGAGCAGCCCACCTGCGAGCCGGAAGCAGCCGACGCGGGTCACCGGAACCTGCGTGGCGCCGTCTACCTTGCCGGCTATGCGGTGGAGTGCGCACTGAAGGCCTACATCATCAGCCGTGTCCCTGGAGCATCCGGGTTCTCTGAGGCGCTGCAACGCCGCGTGCAGGGCGGCGAAGTCATCGACCTGGGGGGCAGGCGGGCTCACAACATCCGGCTTCTCCTACGCCTCACCGACCTCGAGGGGACACTTGCTTCAGATGACGCACTCCGACGCTCGCTTGGTCTGTGCATGAAGTGGCGGCCCGACTGGAGGTACGACCCGCGTCCCTTCACATCCCGCGTCGACGCTCGCTCTCTGCTGGAAGCATCGGCGCATCTGAGCGAGTGGATCACACGGCAGCGACGCAGCCGAGACTGAAAGGAGCTTCCTATGTCGGCCCAGACATTCAGGTTCGAGGAACTCGCCCCCAAAGTGGTTGCCGCCCTGCGCGGCGAGTTTCCCACCGACACGATCGATGTAACCGAAGGCTACCAGGGAAGGGTGCACGTGCTGGTTGTGTCCAGCAGGTTTAACGGCATGGGCGAACACGCGCGCCAGGACCTGCTGTGGGACATCCTGAGGACTGAGCTTGCCGAGGAAGCACAGGGGGTCTCCTTCGCCATCGCGTACGGCACCGACGAGCTGAGGTAACCTCCCGCCGGGCCGTGTCCCCGCAAAGGTCCCCGACCTCCCGCGGCGAAGGTCACCCCCGCAGACCAGACACCGTGCCCATGGAGTGATGCAGGATGTCTCTACCCACCGGTGTGGACGGATTCGCCGGCTGTCTCGCGGCACTGTCGATCGCTTTGCTACTGACCCAGGCCGCCCCCTCCTCGGCCCAATCCCCCGAGGCCTTCACCTGGCCCGCGGACCTGTACCCGATCCTGCCCTGGGACACCCAGCACGGGTTCCGACAGCCGTACGTCCACCGCGAGCAGGGCCTGCAGAGCATCGCCGACTGCGGGTTCAACCTGGCCGGCTTCGTCCTGCCCCGCGATCTGCCGGAATGCGAGCGCCTGGGCCTCAAGGCCATCATGTTCCCAGACGTGGAGAACGCCGGCGCCTGGACCCGGGAGTGGCGCAACCGCTCGGACGAGGAGATCGATGAGCTGGTGCGCACCATGGTGCAGCAGGCCGGGGACAGCGAGGCGATCCTGGGCTACTACATCATGGACGAGCCGGGAGCCCGGGACTTCGCGGGCCTGGCCAAGGCCGTGGCCGCGGTGCGCAAGTACGCGCCCGGCAAGCTGGCGTACATCAACCTGTTCCCCAACTACGCCACCGTGGGGGCTCCGGACACCTCGCAGCTTGGGACCGACACCTATATGGAGTACCTGGAGCGCTTCGTCGCCGAGGTCAGGCCCCAGCTCGTGAGCTACGACAACTACATGACCCAGGTCTCCGGGGACATGACCGAGCCCAGGGCCACCGCGCGGTACTATGACAACCTCATGGATGTGCGCCGGGTGGCCCTCGATAGCGGGCTGCCTTGGTGGAACATCGTGTCCTCCAATCAGATTCGGCCGCACACCACGGTGCCCTCCCCGGCGAACCTGCTGCTCCAGGCCTACACCACCCTCGCCGCCGGGGGCAGCAGCGTGGCGTGGTACAAGTACTACGCCGACGGCTACGCCTATGCACCCATCGACCGCGACGGCACGCGGACCCAGACGTGGCAATACCTGCGCATGGTCAACGAGCAACTCCGCACCATCGGGCCGCTGATGAACCGGCTGACCTCCACCGGTGTGTACTTCACCGCGGACAGTCCGCCCGGAGACCTGCCACGGCTGCCGGGGAAGATCGTCACAGCCGTCGGGGTCGACACTCCGGTGATGGTGGGCGAGTTCTCGGCAGAGGATGGGGCCGATTGGGTGATGGTGGTCAACCTAAGTCTGAAGCAGTCGGCGCGGCTGTTCCTGGAGACCGAGGGGGAGTACACCCAACGCGCCTACGTGTCGCCCACGGGGGGCCAACTCATTGCGCTGGACGAGCAAAACAGCCTCGCACTGGCGCCCGGGACCAAGAGGAACCTGGCACCGGGTGGCGAGGAGTACCGCAATGGGCTATGGCTAACCGCCGGTCAGGGACTTCTGCTGAGGCTGCAAAGGTAGCACCGCAGGCGCCGCAGATCGCCGTCGCCGTTGACTGCCGTTGCCGTTGACTCGCGACTCGTGACTCGCCGACTGGTGACTCGCGGTTCGCGATTCGCGACTGCTACCTCGAAACGAGCAGAGTGGGAGGCCCCATGTACCTGTGCCTCGGTGTCACGGACTTTGCCGACGAGACCTTTCAGTTCGCCCAGCAGCTCGGAGTGGGGCATATCAAGATCTGCGGCGGCCACCTGATGGGCCCGACGCAGTGCGGGGTGCTGCCTCGCGATGCGCTGGCCGATCTGCAGGACCGGATGGCGCAATACGACTGCAAGCTGTCGGTAGTGCTCCTGCCCCAGGGCAAGGACACTCAGTACTGGAATGCGCGGCTGGGTCTGCCGGCGAGGGACCGGGAGATCGAGGACATGTGCGAGACGATTCGGGTCTGTGCCGAGGCGAAAGTCCCGGTGGTGGAGTGGACCTGGAGCATCGTGGACGTGTGGGGCCACCTGCCGCGGCCCAATAGCTTCGGCCGGGGCGGAGCGTCGACTGTGCGGTTTGACTACGACCGCATCAAGGACGTCGGCCCCGAGCGCCCGGAGTACGCCGTGGAGGCCGAGGAGATGTGGGATCGGCTGACGTATGTGCTGGAGCGCATCGTGCCGGTGGCCGAGAAGTGTGGGGTGCGGCTGGCCATGCACCACCAGGACCCGCCGACTCCGTACCTGCGCGGCGAGGCCCGCATCCTGAGCACCGTCGAGGGCATGAAGCGGTTCGTGGAGACGGTGGACAGCCCGGCCAATGGCCTGAACCTATGCCAGGGCACATTGGCCGAGCAGGCGGACTCCGATGTGCTGGAGACGATTCGTTGCTTCGGCGAGAGAGACAAGATCAACCACGTGCACTTCCGCAATGTGCGCGGGCGGGTGCCGCGGTTCGATGAGGTGTTCATCGACGAGGGCGACACGGACATGCTGGCGGCGATGAAGGTCTACAAGAGCTTTGGCTACCGTTACGCCATGATGCCCGACCACACGCCGGGCATCGTGGGCGACACTCCGTGGGGCCACATCGGCCGGGCCTATGCAATCGGGTACATGAAAGCCCTGATGAAGGCGGTGGGGTGGTAGGCACAGACGCCCGCGCGTCGTTCGCCGTTTGCCGCTCGCCGTCTGCCGGCGGTCGCTTGCCGCCTGTCGTCTATCGTCTGCCGGTTGGAGGGGCCGA
>CAZXDD010000234.1:0-11337 GCA_964639415.1 uncultured Armatimonadia bacterium | reverse complement strand
ACCAAACAGGCCGGCCCTCGGAGGGGCCGGCCTGTTGTTATCTGTGCCGGGACACGACCGGCCCTTCGCGGAAGGCGCCGTCTGTCCTCTGATGTCCCATCCCCGGAGACAGAAACGCGGCCGGAAAGCCGGTTCTGTCGTGAAGGTGTCATTCTGAGCGTCCATCTCGCGCAGCGAGATAGCGAGGAATCCCGCTGAATGCCAGGGGATTCTTCGAACTGCTCCCTCCGGGAGCGGACGCTCTCAGAATGACACTCCTACGCGAATGTGGGATTCCCCGGCCGGACCTCTAGTACGGCATCTGGGAGACCGACTTGCTGATCATGGCGATGGCGACGGTGCCCATCCCCGTCAGCCCCATGCCGCACGAGAACCCGGCCATCAGAACCGTGGCGTACTGCTTCCAGCGCCGCGCGCCGAACTTGGGCACGAAGTAATACTGGCTGATCAGCGCCCCGACAACCTCGGGGAAGATGAAGTGCGGCATCGTCCCCAGTCCGCGCACCACGCCGAACACCAGCATGATCGGGAGCCTGAAGGCCGCCAGGAGCGTATAGGACCCGACGCCGAACACCATCCCCCACACCGCCAGCATCGGCTTCCAGGCCCGGAGGAACAGGTTCCGCTCCGGATTGAGGGTGGCCGTCAGCCACAGGCCGCGCTGCAGCGCGCTGAGGTGCCACATCTTCTGAGCATAGGGATAGTACACCGACGGAATCGGCGCCAGGCGCCAGATGAACTGCCAAAACAGCAGGCTGCAGAAGATGGTGATCGGCCAGATCAACGCCTCCGCCTTGATCATGCTGGTGATCTTCGTCCCCGTCAGCTCGATGACGCGGAAGTGACTGGCCATGCCACCGAAGTCCGAGATGGGGATCGGAGCGAACCAGATGTCGATGCCCTTGTAGCCCGAGAGGATGATAGTGGCCTCGCGCACGTACGGCAGCCCCACCCACTGACCCGTCATCCCGATCATCGTGGCGTCGATGAACGAGGTGATCGGAGTGAAGATGAAGCCGAAGAAGATGACGAACAGCAGCGGGAACTTGGGCACCAGGATGTAGCACAGGATGACGTAGCCCGTGGTGCCGACCACGAACAGGGCCGTGGCCAGCCACATGGGGATGTCCCCGCGCCCCGGAGGCGGCGCCCAAGACGCCCGTCCACTCGTATCGCCCTCGCGCTTGAGCTTCCCGGTCTTCCTGTTGTCCATCAGCGCCTTGACGATGGTGTACATCCCGATGAGGAACACGGCCAGGGCGATGCCGACGCCGAAGGACATGTAGAAGTCGATGCTGTTGGCGAAGCTTGTCTCGATGGTGCCCATCCCGGCCTTCCAGGTGGTCAGCACCCCGGAGCGGTACAGCAGCGGGTTGGCGATCATGGTGCCGATGGCCGCGATGAAGCTACCGATGACCGACCAGTACGGGGCCACGAACCCGGAGCCGATGGAGCCGATGGTGGTGACGAAACCGGTCGGGACGGCGGGCAGGATCGCCTCGGTGCTGCGGGTGAGGTCCACCCACGGGATCGGCAGAAGCTGCAGCGGCTTGCTCATGATGGCGCCGGTGATGGTGGGGATGCCCACATAGAAGGCGCCTAAGACGAGACCGACCATGGCTCCGATGGAGAAGGTGCGCCAGCGCCAGGTCTCTTCCTTGCTGGAGGCTTCCGACAGCGCCGTGGCGCCCTGGGCGGAGATGGCCGCGAAGGGGAACGGCAGCCGCTGGTAGTCGGAGGTGACGCGGAAGACGATATAGCCCATGCCCCAGGCCACGAAGCGGCCGAGGATAGTGCCCAACACCAGCAGGAGGCTGGGGACCAGCCAATCGTGGTGGAAGAAGGTGCGCTGTGAGATGGCCTGTGAGTTGGGACCCGGGACGACCCACGACGGCACATCGTTGGCGATCCCAAGCCCTCGGAACGCCGGTGACCTGACCAGGTACTGGTCGAAGATCTTGCCTGCGAAGGCACCGCCGGCGAGGGCTAAGCCGCCCTGCATGCTGGCAAGGCTCGAGGCGATGTAAAAGAGGATGTAGATCTCCTGCCTCTTCAGCGTGACGAACGACCGGCGGGCGACATCGGTGAAGAGGATGACGGTCGTCCACTCCGCCGCCGGCCCCAGCGACTGGCCGGCGATGAGTCCCAGGTAGATGGCGCCGGGCATCATAACGAAGCCGACGAACAGGGCCCCGATGACGGCCTTGATATCGAAGCCGTCAACAAACTCCTCCGGCTGATCCATCAAGCCCCGATAGAGCTCGAGTTCTGGGTCGTGATAAACCACTTGACACCTCCGGCGCGATTACAGCGGGCGCAGCGGCATGCTACGAGGATGGATTCGTTCGTTCCGGGCCCGGCTACTCTTCCTCGGTGTACTCGCCGGCGAGGTACTTGTTCCCGCGCTGGGAGTACTCGCCCTTCAGTCCGGCCGGGAAGGTTCTCCACAGTAGGTACTGCTTGCGGAGCATGTTGATGAAGTTCCGCGTCACGCGGATCCACGAGGACTCGTCGCCGCTCTCGCGGATGATGACCGCGCGGATCTCGTAGACCTCCTCGTCCTCGGTGGGCACCGTCTGCAGCAGCAGCCGCTCCGAGACACCCAGGTCGTACGGGGCCAGCCACACCATCAGCGACAACTGATAGCCCTCACCCAGTTCCGCCTCGATCGTCGACAGCTCGATGTCGGCGGTGGAGAAGTGGCCCAGTGAGTAGTCGGCGTGTGCGGCCAGGTACTCGCGGAGGAACATGTTCACACCCAGCGCCTGGTCGCCTGTCATCGTGAACGGCAGGCCCATCTTGATCTGATCGTCCACCGGCTCGGGCAGACTCCACCGCCGCTCGATGCCCGGCATGGCGATCTGCGACGCACGCTTGGCCGGGTAGATCACCGACAGCAGCACGGTGAGCATGATGATCGCCGTCGAGCTCACGGCCGAGAGCGAGGAGTAGTTGAGGTTCAGCCCCTGCAGCAGATCGAAGGTCAGCAGGATCTTGGCGATCGTCTGGCCCACCAGATAGCCCGCAATGGCGCCGAGGATGGCGTACACACTGGCCTCGGCGATAAACAGGGCCGCGATGTGAGTGGGGGCCAGGCCCAGGGAGCTGTAGATGTAGATCTCCCGCACACGCTCGTACACCGATCCCAGCATGGTGTTGAGAACGATGGCCGCCGCGATGAGGATCGGGATGACCAGGTCGGAGGCGCCCTTGAAGCTGGTGGCGCTCACGGCGCTGCACAGGAAGGTATCGCCATCGATGCCGGCGTAGAGGTTGAGCTCCACGCGCTGCATGAGATTGTCCAGGCTGCTGCGGACTTCGCCGCCGTCGGGGATGGCGATGGCCACGGAGCGCAGGTTGCCGCCGGCGTTGATGACGAAGTTGTAGGGGCAAAACAGGACGCTGTCGGGCGCGAGATGGATGTACTCGCGCAGCTCGTCCTCGCTCATCTTCTGCCCGCGCTGCTGCTGCTGCTGCTGAGCCTGCTGCTCCTGCATCAGTAGATAGTCCACCGGGGTGATGGACTCCCCGTCCAGATCGCGGGCCTGGTTCTTGAACCGGTTGGAGCGGATGATCCCGATCACGCGCAGCCGCGTGCCGAACACCGAGACGGTCGCGGTGCCCACCTGCTCCGGGGCGATCTCCAGCTTCTTGGCCATGCCGTCGGGCACGACACAGACCAGACTGTCGTCCTCCCGGAACCAGCGGCCTCCGGGCTTCAAGAGCCTTTCGACGTCGACGGTGACCTCCGTCTCGCGCGCGGTGAGGCCGACCATGGCGGTGGCGGCGTAGGAGTTCAGGCCCCGCCGGACGTCGATGAAGGACTGCTCGCCAACCTTGGCCGAGGTGTACCAGGCCCGCGGGGCCACGGCATAGCGGTCACCGAACTCATTGGACATGACGCGGGCTGTGGGTTCACCAATGGGAGCCCAGGTCTTGTCGCGGATCAGGATACCGTTGTACGGAGACGTCTTGGGCAGCTTGATCCGGTTGGTTCGCACGCCCTCCACGACGGAGGTGCACGACAGCACGGTGAAGGTCAGCAAGATCAGCGTAAGGCAAGTCAGCAGCGTCCTGACCTTGCGCCGGCGCATATTGGCGATTCCCAGGTTGAAGGCGGCGCCGGAGGCGCTCAGACGCCCCACGTCCGCCGTACGGATCCCGGTCTGCTCGTATCTCACCTCCTTCATCTGCTCCTCGAACTTCTGCACGATGATCGAGACCACAATCATCGTGAGAGCCAGGATGATGAACGCCAGGAGGATGATGGCCGGCGTGAAGGTGATCGCGAAGGCCGGATGCACCTGGGAGATGAGGAAGAAGATGAGCATGAAGATCCCAAAGAATCCAACGATCTGCATGCGCACATCGGGGGCCGCGATCAGCAAACGCTCGCAGAAGAAGGCGAACGGAAGCAGCAGCGCCAGATAGAACAAGATCCCCTTGATTACGTCATCGGCGGTCTTGCGCACGTCCGGGTAGGCGCGGGATTCGAAGCTCCAGGCCGAGCGCGCGGCGGTGAGGAACTTGTCGTACTCCCTTTGCGCCAGGCGCTTTTCGGACTCGAGGAGGTCTTCCTTGGCCTGCTTGTGCGCGGCGGCCACGCGGCTGTTCTCGATGCCGTGCTTGCGCAGGGCCATCATGCGGTCCTCGTCCAGGAGCCACATGTCCCTGGCCACGCGGTAGGGCGTGGCGTACATCGCCGGGTACTGGTCAACCAGGTAGCCCTCGCCCTCGTGGTCCTCCTTGCTCGGATTGACCAGGACGAAGCGCAGGCCCAGAACGCTGGCACCCATGGTGATCTTCGTCTTGGTGCCGCTGGGCACGAAGACCACCGCCACCGGCTCGTAGGAGGACACAAACTGCTGGGGCGGCAGGGGCAGGCAATAGCCGAACTCGTACGGCGTGGCGTCGGTGGTGGCGTCGTAGATGTTGATCTCGCGCAGGAGCTCGAAGAACCGTTGGTCCACCATGTCGTAGATGGTCATGGGCTTGCAGCCGAACATGACACACGTGACCGGTTTGATCTCCTGGTCCATCTTCAGCGTGATCGGGTAGGCGGCATCGCCGTTGACGCCGAGGTCCGGTGCCATCGCGACATGGCCGTCATTGAGACCTCTCTTGGAGGGGTCCGGGTCGTTGGGGTCGGCGTTGTCCAGGACGTAGCCCTCCACTCGCGTGGGAGCTCCGGCGGCCCGGACGTTGGGCAGACCGATGAGGTGGATCACGCCGCCCTTCTCATTCCACGCCTGGAACTCGCGGGGCTCCTTGAAGCGGTCCGGAGGGTCCGGCGGCAGCTCGGTGGCGACGTCAAACAGCTCCGCGCGCACACCCATGGCCGTCTTCGTGCCGGTGCGGGCCACGGCGATGGCATGCTCCACGGGCTCGTCGGGGAAGGTGCTCGTCTCGGGGATGAACTCCACCATGCGCCCCTTGACCTCGACGAAGTTGTCCTCAAGCTGCAGATCGTAGAGCTTCTTGGGCTCCTCGATGTTGATCAGATCGCACAGCAGGCAGGCCAGGAACCGGGCCTGCTCGGTGATGTTCTCCACCTGGACGTACAGGGGCAGATCGAGGGGCGTATCCACCTGGGGGCGGGAGTCGTTGATCGTGGCGAAGCCCAGGCCCGGGATGGCGGCGAGGGTGGCGACCTCGTTTTCCAGGGCCAGCTTGCCGGCCATGTAGGTCGTCCAGGTCTTACCCTGAATGGCGTTGATGCCGTCGGCCAGGCGGGTGGTGGCGTCCACGCCCAGGGCCTGTCCGATGAGGTCCCCGAACTCCCTGGCCTTCTTGCCGATGTCGGAGAACTTCCACTGGATGTTCTCGGAGTAGTTGTAGAAGTAGCCCTTGTAAAACACGCCGAAGGCGTTGTTCTGGCTGGAGAGGTCCACCGAGAGCCACAGGGAGATTCCGAGGTCGGAGAAGTCAAGGGCGTCGGTGGTCTCGTTGATCGTGGACAGGACGTTGTCCAGAGCCGCCTGCTTCTGGTCCATCGATCCGTTCCGCGGGGTGTGCCGGGCCTCCTTGACCACCTCGAGGGCGGTCTCCACGGCCTGCTGCATGCCCGGTCGGGCCTGCTCGAACCTGGCGAGAAGCTCGGTGCGCTCCTGAAGGTCTTCGGGGCTCAGCCGGAACTCCTTGATCTTGCCCTTGTTGGGGTCTTCCTTCTCGGCGACGCGGATGGTCCTCTGCATCTTGGCCAGCTTCTTGCCGGCCACGTGGAGCGACTTCTGGATCCGGCCCAGGGCCCGCACCCGCTCGTCGGTGATCTCCTCTTCCGTCTTCTGGACCTTGGTGTCCTTTTCTTTCTCCCAGACGCGATCGGCGGCGTCCTCGATCTCGCGACGGGCGCCGTCGATGAGACCGAACACCTGGCGGACGCGCTTTTCGCTGCGTCCGCCGCGGATGCGGTTGTACACGAAGTGCTTGGCTCCCGCCATGGCCTGGAAGTGGCCGGAGGTGGCCAAGAAGGTCATGCTGCGCTTGGGCGGACTGTGTCGGACCGCCTTGATGAGCTGGTACAGGGCGGCGATGCTGCAGGCGTTCTCGGCGCCGGGGGCCGCGCTCGGTACCACGGAGATCGAGTCATAGTAGGCCTGCAAGACGACCTGCTGCTTGCTCAGTCGCGGGTCGGAGCCCTTGACGTGAGCCATGATGTTCTTGCCGATGACCTTCTGCCAGCGCATGTCGCACTTGATGTTGATATCGACCCGGTCGCGGGACTGCAGGAGGGCTCGGAGGTGGTCGGAGACTTCCTTGGGCACCCAGTAGCGGGGGATGTCCACGGGGATGGAGAGGAACTTCTGCTCGGCCTCGCCGCGGAGGGTCTCCTCCGGCTCGATGAACAGAACGGCGCGCGCCCCCAGAAGAGGGGCGTTGAACCAGTCGGCGCCACAGTTGAAGTCGAGAAGGACGATACTGTCGGCGACGTCCAGGCCGTTGAAGGCCCGCAGTTGGCCGGTGCCGGCGTAGATGAGGCGGCCGTCGATCCCCTGCGGGGGGGTCTTGGGCATGCGCACCAGGTTGGGCCACATGGGAAGGACTTCGAAGGTGCGCCCGCCGGCGACGGTGAGGGCCGCGGCGCGTCCCTCGGCGTCGGGGAAGACCTTGGGGACGATGACGGGGAACTCCTCGACCTCGACATCCGTCAGCCCGAGGCGCCTGAACTCGGCGATGACCTGCTCGGCGGCGGCGTCGCAGCCCTCGGAGCCGGTGATCCGCGAGCCCAGGGCGGCCATGGAATCGATGGTGGCCTGGATCTCGGCCCCGTCGATGAGCGAGGCAACCTCCTGGTAATCGGTGTCCGACTTGAGGACGATCTCATCCTCATCGCCTCGTCCCTGCGCCCACACCAGCCCGCAGGCCCACACGAGGAGAAGTAACGTTGCGACCAGTGGGGTTACCCCGGTGAATCGCCCTGAGAGCTTGTGCGTCAAAACAGGCTCACCGCCTTGGCCCTATTGGTCCGAACACGGCACCGAGAGCGCCCGGTGCCGTGTGGCGGACGGAGTGCGTATCATTAGACGGGGCGGGAAAGATGGGGCAAGCCCCGCAGGCTTGCATGGCCGTCGCGCCGGCTCGGAGGCGTGGCAGGAGGCCTGTGTCCGCCGCGGTGCCGCGGGACACGGGCAGCCACACCGGATGCCCCCGCCCCGTCGATGCCGCGCAGTGGTGTGTGCGCCCACGACCCGGTGTGCCCCCACGCGGGTCGCGGCCACGGTCGGTGCTACATCTCGCCGATCGTCAGATCGATGTCCTCGCGGCGCTCGATGCGCTCCACGCCGCCGTCGCGGATATGCACGATCCGGTCGGACACGTCGATCATCTTCAGGTCGTGGGTGGCCGAGATGATGGTCACGCCGCTCTCGACGTTGAGCTCCTTGAGAAGATCGATGATCTCCTTGCCGGTCTGCAGGTCGAGGTTTCCGGTGGGCTCGTCGGCCAGGATGATGGCGGGGCTATTGGCCAGAGCGCGGGCCACGGCCACACGCTGCTGCTGTCCCCCCGACAGCTCCAGGGGCTTGTGGTGCAGGCGGTCGCCCAGGCCCACCAGCTCCAGGAGAGTCCGCCCCCGCTCCATCATCTCGTCGGAGTTCATCCCCGCGAAGATCATGGGCAGGGTAACGTTCTCCAGGGCCGTCATGACGGGGATGATGTTGAAGGTCTGGAAGATGTAGCCGATCTTGCGGCAGCGCAGCCAGGCCAGCTCGAAGGCGTCGAGCTGTGCCATGTCGACCTCTTCGATGAAGCAGGTCCCGCTGCTGGGCTTGTCCAGCCCCCCGACCATGTTGAACAGGGTGGACTTGCCGGAGCCGGACGGGCCCATGATGGAGAGGTACTCGCCGCGGCGGATGTCCAGGTCCACGCCGCGCAGAGCCCTGACGATCTGGTCGCCCATCTTGTACTCTTTGATGAGGCCCTTGGTGCGGACGATGAACTCGTGAGTGGTGACCGAGTCGTCCTTGACCAGGTCGGCGGCCTTCGTTCTGCTCCCCGTCTTGCCGATCTTGGCCATGACCTCAGTCAGGTCGGCATGACACTTGGGGCAGACGGTGACCAGGCCGGTGGTCTCCTCCTCATAGTCGCACTTCGGGCACTTGATGAGTGCCATCTTCAAGCCTCCTGTTGCGAGCCTCCCGGGCCCGGTTGCCGCCGGCGACGGGGTCGAGAGCCCCGCTGGGTGTCATCCCAGGCACCTGCCGGCCGCGTGACGGATGGAGCAGTCAAAGGTCCCCTTGTCGGCCGGGGGGCACCGAGGGCCGCGCTCCCGTGAGCGGAGCGCTCCGACGATGCAGTTCCCGGCCTGTGAAGCGCGGCTGTCCGCGGCGACGAGTGCAAGACCCACCAAGTAGACGGCTGTACCGGCGCACGTCCTGACGTTTGAGGCAGGGTCCGGGGCCGCGGCCAGGCCGTTGGCCACCCTCTTGCCCTGCGGGATCGCCGCCTTGCCGCGGCGCCGACCGGAGGCGAACCTCCGCGCCGTCCTCGTCGGTCTGGAAGCCCGGCCGAGAAGTCCGGCGGAGAATCTCGCTGAATGCCGGGAGATTCTTCGAGCCGCTCCCTCTGGGAGCGAACGCTCTCAGCATGACATTCCCCACGCAGGCGGAGTTCTCGGCGGCGCTTCGAGGGCGAAGCTCGGCAAGACCTCCGTGGCCAGGGCGGCGGCCGGCGGCATCTTCGCGGCCCGTATCGCCGGCGCGATCGCGGCGATGATCGACAGCACCGTTCCCACAACCAGAGCCACCACCACGTATGTCAGCATGTGGCCCCAGTCCATCTTCGCCGCCACCGAACGGTCCTTGATGGTGTAGACGATCAGCATGACCGCGAGGCCCAGGACCGTCCCGACAACGGAGCCCAGCATGCCCAGGATCGCGGTCTCGATGAGGAAGAGTCGAACGATGAAGGTGTCCAGGGCTCCCAGGCACTTCATGGTCCCGATCTCACGGAACCGCTCGGTCACCGACATGAGCATGGAGTTGGTGATTCCGACGGTACACACCAGCAGTGACATGACCACCAGCCAGTTCTGGCGGGCGGTGCGCTGGGCCTTCTCGTCGGCGGCCGCGGCGGCGCCGGGGCCGGCCTCTCCCTCCTGGCCCATCGCGGTGACCGCCCGGGCGCTGGTCTGCTCGAAGCGCTCGATGCCCTCCTGGCAGACGCGGGAGGTCCAGATCGACATGAGAAAGGCGATGCCCAGGACCACGCCGGAGGCCGTGATGGCGGCCCGGCCCAGTCGCAGCATGACGCTGTTGAGACTGATCCGGAACGCGTTGGCCCAGGGCAGGTTCATCTGCTTTTGGATCTTGATCTGGCTCTCTGCGCTCGTGGCCATGGCGGCCAGTTTCTTGGCGTCCAACATTGGCTCTTGCGCTCCAATGCCCGGGTGTATCCGTCCGGTGGGGGTGGCTGGGCAAGATGTAATCGTAGCACGCAGGTTCAGCCGCCGTCAAGGAAGCTTGATACCCCGACAGCCCCACGGCCCCGGCCCATCTCACCGGGGTGGAGATCGGCTCTCGGACGAGACCTTCCTCCGGCGTGGAGGCGGTTATTCCACAGGGCCTGACCGGATACCTGCATGCACCGCAAAAAAAGGTTGCCGCCGCTACAGCACCCGGCCGACGGCCCGTCGCCAGGCCGCCAGCTTCTCATCGCGCTGGGCCGCGGTGCTCGCCGGGGCGAAGCTGCCCGGCCGGCCACGCCCCCTGATCCGGCACCGCTCCCACAGGCCCTCTCCCATCCCCGCCAGGGCCGCGGCACCCAGAGCCGTCATCTCCACCTCCCCGGATCGCACCACCGTCACCCCTGAGTAGTCCGCCTGCATCTGCAGCAGCAGATCGTTGACGCAGGCACCTCCATCAACCCTCAGCTCACTCACCGGTGCGCCCTCCTGCTGCATGATCTCGATCACCTCGGCGCTCTGCAGCGCGATGGCCTCCAGCGCCGCCCTGGCGATGTGCGCTCGACCCGTGCCGCGACTGAGGCCCAGGATGGCCCCTCGGGCCTCCGGCTCCCAGTACGGCGCCCCCAGGCCCACGAAGGCGGGCACGAAGGCTACCCCCCCGGTGTCGGGAACGCTCCGGGCCAGGGCCTCAACCTGCGCCGACTCCCGGATGATCCCCAGCTCATCGCGGAGCCACTGCACCGCACCTCCACCCACGAACACGCTGCCCTCCAGGGCATAGCACGGATCGCCCGCCGCGTCGCAGGCCACGGTTGTCAGCAGCCCGCGGCTACAATCCACGCGGCGGTCGCCGGTGTTGACCAGCAGGAAGCAGCCGGTTCCATAGGTATTCTTGGCCTGCCCGGGTGCCACACAGCCCTGCCCGAACAGCGCCGACTGCTGGTCACCCATCACCGCCCGGATCGGGATGCCGGCGGGGATCACCCGGTCGCCGGCTGTGGTGCCGAATCTCGCGCCCGATGGCTTGACGTCGGCAAGCAGCCCCGCCGGAATGCCCATGAGCTCCAGCAGCTCCTCGGACCACCGTCGCCTGTCGATGTCATACAGCATGGTCCGCGAGGCATTGGTGGGGTCGGTGGCATACTGAGCTCCGGCGGTCAGACGCCACAGGAGCCAGGTGTCCACGGTGCCCGCGCACAACTCGTCCGGCCCAAGACCCCGGCGCTCCGCCTCGTCCAGCAGCAGGCGCAGCTTGGGGCCCGAGAAGTACGGGTCCACCGTCAGACCGCTGAGGCGCCGGATCATCGGGCCGTGCTCGGCGTCCAGGGCGCGGCAGACCTCGGCGGTGCGGCGACACTGCCACACGATGGCCCGCCCTACGGGCGCTCCGCTCGCGCGGGTCCACAGGCCCACCGTCTCCCGCTGGTTGGTGA
>CAZXDD010000233.1:0-11338 GCA_964639415.1 uncultured Armatimonadia bacterium | reverse complement strand
CAGGATGACGGCAACGACAACGGCGGACAGGATGGACAGGATAGCGGCGGATGGATAGGATGACGACAACGACAAGAGAAGTCGTCTTCTGCAGCCTCGAGCCTCTGCGTGCGCCACGGCCCGCGCTCTTGGCCCCCTATCCTCGCCGTTCCCAGTCGTTCTCAGTCGTTCTCGGTGTTCTCCGCCGTTCTCAGACGTTCTCCGTGGTCCGACGTTGCCGTTCTCCGTGGAACTCCGTGTCTCCGTGGTCTGACGTGCGTCGTGATCTGACGTTCGCCGTTCTCCGCCGTTCTCGGCTCCACTCCACCACCACCAGCTCCCTGTCCCCCACCCCGCAGACCTCCACCTCCCCGTCACCGTCGAAGTCGCCGGCAACCACGTGCGTCACCGGGCCCTGCAGCGTTTCCGCACGCAGCACTCGCCCGTCGGGGGCGATCAGTCTCAAGCCGCCATCCTGGCAGCCGGCTGCAATGACGCCCGGAAGCTGCGCCAGCGCCAGCGGCGCTGCGGGGAGCGTCACCTGCCAGGCCCTCTGTCCATCGCCACCGAAGGCGATCAGGTTGCGCGAAAGCCCGTCCACCGCGGCTATCAGCCGCGGTGCCCCGTCGGTCGAGAGCGTCGCCAGGTCATTGACAAACCCCGGCACGGCGGCATTGTAAAGCACCCCCCCTTTCCCGTCCCGGGCGTACACACCGAAGGTCTGATTGCCGAAGACCACATCCGACACGCCGTCGCCGGTGATGTCCCCGGCCAGCACCGCCGTGGTCACCGGACCCGAGCCGCCTACGTTGAACAGCGGCTTGCCCTCGCTACCAAGCACCGTCCAGCCGTAATACTCCTCGCCGCACAGCGTCTCCAGCTTGCCGTCGCCGTTGATGTCTCCCAGGGCGCCCTTGAGCCCCGAGTGCTGGATCTCGTAGCTCCAGATGGTCTTGCCCTCGTGGTCGAGACAATAGTAGTGCCAGTTCTCGCAGGAGAGGACCACCTCATTGTCTCCATCGCCGTCCACATCCCCCGCGCCCACCCACATCACATTCCCCCGACGCCCCCAGAAGTCCGGGAACTCGCGGTGCCAAAGCTCCTCACCTACCGCGTCCAGGCACAGGATACGTTGATCGTTGGTGCCCACCAAAAGCTCCGGCCTGCCGTCGCCGGTGAGATCCGCGGCGGCGAGGCTGTTCACCCGCGCCCCGGTCTCCACCGTCCACAGCTGCTTGCCCTGCTCAAGCACGGTCACCTTGCCGTCCCGGCAGCCGTACACCACGCAGTCCACCCCGGTCTGCCCCAGCTTGCCTGCGCACAGCGCGCTGACCGGCCCCGTCTCCCAGCGCTCGTAGTCCGCGCGGGCCTCCCGGGCCGGCTCCGGTGCACCCCAGGCGCGGATGCCCTGCAGGAATAGGGCACAGCCATCCCGCGGCTCGGCGGTGATGCGGATCGCCTGTGCCTGCAGGCCGGGCGTGTCCACGCTGTACTCCGGATAGCTGGGAACCGCGTGCTCCTCGGTCTCCTCGAAGGTCTGGATAGTCTCGAAGGCCCCGTTCCGGGTCTTCGCCGCGGCGATACTCAGACTCTTGAGCCGGTAGCGGATGCCCAGCTTGGAGTTATTCGTCCACATGGTGCGCACCGCGATGCGCGAGATGTCCCGGGCCTGGGGCAGGTTGATGGTGATCTGGGCCTGCTCGTCCTCTTTCCACAGGACGATGGCGTCCCAGGAGTAGGCCAGGCGCTGGGGGTCGATCTTGTAGTCCTGCTGCCAGGTGCTGGCCGGCAGCGGCGCCGGGTTGCAGTCCACCCGGGTGCCGGCCTCCGAGATCACGAGTTTGGCCGAGGGCGGCAGCTCGGCGGCCCATACCCGCCTCGCCTCCGGCTCCGGCGTGCGGGTAGCCGGCGGCACGGCCGGCGGCGACGTTGGCGCAATCCGAGCGTTGATTGAACCAGAGAAGCGCGAGAACTTTGCAGGCGCAAGTTAATGCCGGGTTTCGCAATTTTATGTTGACAAGCACTGTCATCGCATGTATCATTTGATAGATATTCATCTGCCCGGTCCCCTTCGCACCCGCCTGTGGCCGCCAGCGACAGCTTCGGCGAGGGCCTGCCGGGCGGGCAGATTGCCGACCTGCAGTCGCGGTCGCTGACCCACGAGAAGAGACGCTCAAGTAGTGGTTTGCCTTGCTGGTCGTAGGCGCATTTCCACTCTGTGGATGTGGTGAGCATGGATAGCGCGTCTCCCCCCTCCCGCCTTGTCTGTGAACGAATGGAAGGTCGCTTGGCCGGTTGGTGTGAGCGCACTCGCGCAGCCTGGAGCTACTGCGCGAGCGTAGCCTCCCGGGCGTGCAACTCCGAGAGCTGCGTCCCCGCGCTGTTCCTTGTTGGCGTCCTCCTACTGTCGCGGCGGATGGGAGCGATCCCTCAGCCCGCGGCCAGGTTGGCGGCTGCCATTGCAGTGGTTGCTGCGGTGCTGCTATCGCTTGACCGGGCCGCGAGCCGCTGGGCAGCACTCCAACTCAGGCGACGTGCAGCCGTGGCCGCCACGCTCGTCGGCGGCGCCGCACTCGGTCTGCTCTTGGCCCGGGCGCTGGGCGGCCTAGTCGCAGTCCTTCTGGTAGCGACGGCGACACATTCGGCGCTGTCACAATTGGGCCTGCGCAGCCGCTTTTTGCCGCTGATCGCCACGCTGGTCATGTGGCTGGGCCTCGAGGCCCTGATCTGGCACCCACCGGCTGGGTGGTACGCGCTGGAGTGGGCCAATCGCGGTCTGCTGCTGCCCGCCGAGGCGCTCCTCCAGCGGCGCCTGGAGCTCGGTCCGTCGGCATCCGGCGCCTACTGCGTTGCGCTGTTCGGGCTCTACGGGCTCAGCGCACACTTGGCCGCATCGCGGCGCGACCGGCGGCGGCTGGGCCGCTACCTGCTGGCTCTCTGGGTCGCGCAGTGTGCCTACGTGGCCTTGCTCCTCTCGGTCGCAGACGGCTCGCTGGGCTCCCTCGCCATGCGCGCATCACGACTGCTGAACCTCGACACGGGCCAGTTCGCGCTGTTTGGCTTGCTGTCGCTCGTAGCGGGCGCCCATTGGGCTGCCGTCGAGCTGGCCACCCTCCCCGCAGGCGCGTGTGGCCGCCCTGTCGGTGCCCGGTGGACTGCCTGGGGCCTCCTCACGCTGGCCACTCTTGCCCTGTGCGCCCCCCCTCGTGAGACCGCTGGCGCGGCCACTGTAGGCTTCCTCGTCCAGGGACAGGACTGAGACAAGGGCGTCTACCGCTCCCCGCAGGACGGTGTCTACGGCAAGGATGGCGGGGGCATGTACGGTGAACTGCCCAAGTATGTGCAGCGGATGGGTTTCTCGCCGCGGTTCGTGCCATCGCCGCTGAAGTGGCCGGACATCTCCGGCCTGAGGGTGCTTGTGCTGGTGATGCCCCTGCCACAGCGGCCGCTGGCGCGGCCGGAGTGTGAGGCCGTGTGGAAGCACGTCCGCTTGGGCGGGAGCCTTCTCGTGGTTGGCGACCACACGGGAGGCTCCGGGTTCGCTCGAGGTATGAACGAGCTGCTTGCGCCTACCGGAATGCGGCTGAACTCTGACGCAAGCTGGCCGCGGGCAGCGCACTGGTGGGGGCAGCTCGACCTGGCGCCCCACGGCGCTGCCGCCGGCGGCGGGAGGCTGGCCTCTGCCGATGGGACAGGCGTCAACGTGGGCGGCACGATCAGCACCCGGTGGCCGGCTACGCCGGTGCTCGTCGGGAAGGCAGGCTGGGCCGACGAGGGCGACCCCACCAACGCTGCCGAGGGCTGCCTGGGCAACAGCGTCAGGGAGGAGGGCGAGCGCGTGGGCGACCTGGTGCTGTGCTCTGCCACGCGCTTTGGCCTCGGCAAGGTGATGCTGTTCGGTGACTCGTCGTCGTTTCAGAATTCAGCCCTGTCCAACAGCTATGGGTTTGTCTGTGATGTGCTGTACTGGCTTTCGTCGCGCCGCGTGCACAGTGCCTGGCGTGGGAACGCACTGATTGCCATCCTTCTCGTCGCCGCAGCCTGGTGGTCCATGCGCCGCACCGCGGCGACGCCTCTCTGGGTGTGCGCGGTGGGCGTCAGCATCTGCGTGGCACAAGCGGCTTGTCTGGCGGGACGCGCACCGGTCACGCCGCCGCCGGCCCGAGGTGGGCCTCCCATCGCCCTGATAGACACCAGCCACCTCAACATGCTCTCGGGGGCGACCGTACAGGGCGACGCATACTGGGGCCTGTTGCACTGCCTGATGCGAGACGGCTTCCTGCCGCTGATGGCCCGTACCTTCGACGCCGAGGAGTTGGCGCAAGGGGCGGTGCTGGTAGTCCCGGCCCCGCTTGCTACGTTCAGTCCGGACGACGTGCGGCGCTGCCTTGACTGGGTCCGCAAGGGGGGGCGACTGGTGCTGACCGTGGGGCACGAGCAAGTTGGCGCCGCCCTGCCGCTCCTTCGCCGCCTCGGGGTCAGCGTCGACCCGACGCCGATGGGGCGGACCGAGGCCTCCTGGGGGCGCGAGGAGGTGCAGTTCTACGAGGCCTGGCCGGTGAGGGCGGACCAACCCGGCGCGCGTGTGCTCCTCTCAGACGGCGACACGCCTCTGGCGCTGGAGCGGCGCGTCGGCAAGGGGACTGCATTGGTGATCGGCGACTCATTCTTCCTGCTGGACAAGAACCTCGAGGGGCTCGACAAGTGGTACCTGGGGAACATCCACTTCCTCAGATCATGGCTGCAGAGGCCGGACGAGGGAGGCGGCAAGACGTGACGCTTGCGTGGCTTGGCGCGCTGTTGTTCGCTTCGGCCTGGGTCGTCACTACGGGCCTGATGGGCGCCCCACTCCTCTGGCTGGGGGCGGTTCTGTTCGCGGCAGGTGCTGCCTGCTACGTGGTCGGGCTCCGAGGCGCGGTCCGGCTCACATGGTCCACCCGACCGTGGGCCGCCCTGGCGACCTGTGGGTTGCTGGCGATCCTCCTGCCCTGGCCCGCCCGCGTCCCGCCCATACTGCTCGCCATGGCGATCGCATCTGCGTGGGCTGAGACGCGGACGGGCCGTCCGCGTTACGCCGGCGGACTGCTGCTGGCGACCCTCGCCTCTGCGGCGATTGCCATCGCCCTCCCCGTGACCACGCGGCTGTGGGTCCTGTCGCACAGCCTGCCGTGGATGGGGAAGCCCATGGCGCTGCTGGCGCGCTGCGCCGGCGTAGCGGCTGATGCCCACGGCGACTATCTGGTCCTTGGGGGCTTTGACACGCCGCTGCAGGTCGCGCTGTCGCCGGAGAGGTTCGGCCTCCCGTTCGTTGTCTGCCTCGTCGCTGTCGGACTGCTGCACGCGTGCGTGACCGGCCTGGCGTGGTGGCGGCTGGTGGGCGTGGTTGGGGCCGTCTCGCTGTGGAGCGCCCTGTGGATGCTGCTGGTGGCCCTCGCCGACCTTCCCCAGGCTGATGGCGGAGCGTTGGGCGCGGCGTCCAGCCCTCTGTGGGCCACTGCAGGCTATGTCCCGCCGGTCCTGCTCCTGGGGAGGCTGCAGGGAACACCCCCAGAGGGCGCCTGCACGCTCCACTGGGAGGGGCTACCCATCAGGCGGGGAGCGATCACCGCGAGTCTCGCCTTCGTCGCCGTCGCGGCCCTCACGCTCTGCGGCTCGTACCCCGATGCCGGAATAGCGAAGTCCGGACGCGTGGTCATCGATGAGGCGCACAGCCGGTGGGAGAGCACGCTCCGACCCATGGACTGCTCGTGGTTCGGCGAACTATCGACGTACAACTTCTACAACTTCGCCCAGCATATCGGTCGCTACTTCCAGATCACAGGAAATGTCGACCGGCCTCTGGACGACGCCACTCTGCGCGGCTGCGACGTGCTGGTGCTCAAGACGCCGACGGAGGCGTACACGCCCGAGGAGGTAGCGAGCGTCGCCCGCTTCGTGCGCAGCGGCGGTGGGCTCTGGCTCATAGGCGACCACACCAACGTCTTTGGGATGGGCACGTACCTGAACCAGATAGCACGCGCCTTTGGGCTGCGCTTCAACTACGATTCGGAATACGAACTGGCCACCGGGAAGCTTAGTCTGTGGCGGCGACCAACGTTCCTCCCCGACCCGATCACCGGCGCCGTCCCGGAGTTCCTCTGGGCAACCTCGTGCACTCTTGGTGGCTCCCCGCTGGTGCGCCAGGTCATGGTTGGCAATGGCCTCAAGTCCATCCCCCACGACTACTCACAGCCCACGTTCTTCCCGTCAGACGATACGCTCAGGCTCTCGCAGCGTGAAACATTTGGGCCCTTCTTGCAGTGCGGGGCGTCGCTGTACGGCAAGGGGCGCGTGGTCGCCATCGCCGACAGCACAATGTTCTCGAACTTCTTCGTGTACATCGCGGGGAGGCCTGAGCTGATCCTCGGCACGGTGAACTGGCTCAACCACAGCAACGCTGGGTGGCCAGTCTCGCGCCTGGCAGGCATCGTGGGTCTGGTGACGCTGGGGCTACTGCTGTGGCCCCTGCGGGGCCCGCGACGGGCGACGCTACTCGCCGTGGCGGTTGCGGCAGGCTGTCTGGGGTACGGGGTCGCGGGACGGGTGAGCACGTACACCGCGCTTGAGCGCCGTCCACTGCCCGAGCCAAGGGTGCAGCCGCTGCCCACCGTTGCCTTCGAGATGCAGTACAGCTCGATCGCGCTCCCCCTTCGCCACTTGGTGACGCAAGAGGAGATCTGGCGCGACTACCTGACATTCCTGGTCTGGAGCCAGCGAGTAGGCCTCGTTCCAAGCCATCACAGCACCATAGCATCCGCGTGCCGTACAGGGCGGTCGCTGGTCATGATCAACCCGCAGCGCAAGCTCTCCGAGCAGGACGCCCAGGTGCTGAGGGAGTACGTCGAGCGCGGGGGCGTTCTCCTGCTCATGGTCGGCCGGGGACCCGCCGGGGCCGCCCAACGCCAGGCCGCACCTGCAGAGGGGGTCGAGGTGGAGGCCGTCGCCAACGACATCCTGCGGCCATGGGCAATGGAGGTCAGGATGGGGCCCGGTGTCACCCAACAGGATCTGCGCGACACCAACGGCAGGCGGATCTGCGCCACCTGCTGTGCAGGGACGGTCTCCGGCGGCGAAGCGCTGGCGCTGTTGCCGGGTGGGGAGGCGGTGGTTGCTGAGCGGCGCGCTGGGCGCGGCAAGGTGATCGTCTTGACGGATGCTCGGCTCCTCGCGGGGCCGCGCATGGGATCCACCAACGCACAGCCGTCGCCGGCCCAACTCGAGGTCTATGACCTCGCGTTCCGGATTCTGAGGTCTCTGCCGGGAGCGCAGCCCGCGGGCAGCAGCGGCGGCTCGCAGCAGGCCCTCAGGCCGGCGAGCGCAGATACCACGACAGACGATGGGAGGGATGCCCTGGCTGCTGGGCCGCCTGCAGGCGGCGACGGAGCGGCCGGCGTACGATGAGACCCGAGACCACAGTCGCACTCGCACATGACATCCACGGCGTACTGCGAACGGAGGGGTAGAGATGCGTATCGCTGCAGGCCTCGGCACGATCATCCTGTCGCTGATGGGCCTCGTGCCCGGCCCGCCCAGTGCTGTGACCACTAGAGGCATCGAGGCAGAGAGACTGTCGCCGCTGTTCGCCAGGACCCTTGCCGACTCGCTGGAGAGCATGGAGGGTAAGCCGATACCCCCCCCACAGCCAGCCGCCCCGGAACGCAAGGACGTTGTGATCGCTCAGGAGACCATGGGGGCGCCCACGTGTGCTGCCACCTGTGGTGAAACCTGCGCTGAAACCTGTCAGGGCGACACGTGCGCCGCCACCTGCGGAGCTACCTGCGCGCAAACCTGTCCGGGGACGCCCACGTGCATCCCCACCTGTGCTGAAACCTGCGCTGAGACCTGTCAGGGCGACACGTGCGCCGCCACCTGCGGAGCTACCTGCGCGCAAACCTGTCCGGGGACGCCCACGTGCATCCCCACCTGTGCTGAAACCTGCGCTGAGACCTGTCAGGGCGAGACGTGCGCCGCCACCTGCCAAGCCACCTGCGCGCAGACCTGTCCGGGCACCCCCACCTGTGTCGCCACATGCGGCGTCACCTGCCCGGATACAACCTGCACCGAGACGTGCACCCCCTGGCTGACGTGCCCGGGAGCGCCGAACTGCCCGGAGGCGACCGTGAACGAGGTCACCTGCCACCACGAGATCACCTGCCAGTCATGGGGGTTGACCTGGTGCATGCAGACTTGCGTCCAGAACCCGTGCGGGCTCGGATCGACTTCCTCCGAGCAGGCTCCGTCACGCTCGCCAGAGGCCTCGCGAGGGCTTCTTGCCGGCCTCCGGTGCGTGCTGAGCGGCATCGTGGGATAACGCCGTCTCACCCTTCCCGCACCGCGCTGCCCTGGGACGGTCCGGCCAGACGGGGCCGTCCCACTAGGAGGCACCCAATGTATGCTCGCACCGCCGTATACGCCAGCTTCCGGCCTACGACCCCCGCCTGTGGCCTTGGCGCCGTTCTCCTGGCGCTTCTGGTCAGCCCAAGCCTCTCCCAGCCCACCACGCCAGAGCCAGAGACGCTGTCAATCGTCAGCGAGGCTTGCCCGCTCTCGGAGTTGCTGCCGCAAGTGGGCGAGGCCCTGCGAAAAGCGTTGGATTCGCCGCCACCGGAGGTGTCGCCGGCCTGCGCAACGCTGCTGCTCAGGGAGGCACCGTGGAGCGATGTGCGGCACGCGCTGGAGATCGCGCTGTGCTGCAAGTGGCAGGGCGAGACGCGTCTGGGGCAGAGCGAAGCTGACCTGCAGTGGGCCGAGAAGGCCTGCATCAGCCGACAGGGCCTCATTCTCGACCTGCTGGCGCGCTGCGCAAGCGCTGCGGAGATTGGCTCCCCGGTGGTCCCCAAGCTGCGCAAGGGCTCGGAGGGAATGGAGGCCATCGCGAGCCACCGTCCGGAGGCATTGGCGGCCCTCGGACTGTCCGAGGAGGAGGTGAACTGGGTCTGTGACAACGCCGGTCTTGCGGTGGCGATGGTCCCGCCCGGCGGCATTCCGTGCATGCGCTTCCTTGGTCTGCTCCCGCGGGAGTTGCTGGAGATGGTTGCCTCACTCGGTCGTGTCCGACGTCAGGCGTGGGCACTGAGCGAGGAGCAACGCACGGCCGCCACCGAGGCGCTCTGCCAGGCAGCGCGGAAGGAAGACACGCTCGCATACGTCGACTTGTGGGTGACCGCCCCGTACGGGAGCGTACCCCTACCGGCATACGGCCCGGCCGGCTGTCTGTTGGTTCGGCTCGTAGGTGCCACCGGCTTTGAGACATTCAGCGTGTTCCCGCTCCTGGTCGAGGAGCGCGCCGGGGCGTACCAGTCGCCGCCACCCGACTGGCAGGCGGGCACGCCGCCCTCCTGGGAGGCGCCGCCGCCGCAGGATGCGGAGCTGGACAAGCCGGTGCCCCGGCACGACGGCCTGGACACCGTCGCCAGTTGGCCGCTGGCGCTGAAGCTCCTGCACGAGAAGCTGGGGCTGAACGTGGTCTCAGACGCCTTCGCCGAGGAGCCCGTCGCGCCTCTACCTCTGAGGAAGCTGCAGTGGCAGAGCCTGCGGGCGCTCCTGGACAGCCTCGGCACCCGCTTCGGGTACCGCTGGACCAAGACCGGGGCGATCTACGGGTTCCAAAGCGCGTTCTGGTTCGAGGCGCGCAGCTTCCTCCTGGCACCGGGTGTCGTGGAGGGTCTCACACACCCGATGACAGAGGAGGGCAGCGTCTCCTGGCCGTATCTGCTGAGCTTGGCGTCATTCCGAAGCACTCAGCGCGACCAGCTTGACCGCGCGCTGTGGCCGATCTTCGAGCCCAACGCGCCCTGGACCCCCGTCCTGTATTTGCTCAAGTCGCTCACGTCCGAGCAGGTCTCGATCGCGCGGGGCAACGACGGCCTGCCCTGCGAGGGGTTGAGCGAGGAGCAGCTCAAGTGGCTGCAGACGGCACTTGAGGCCCGAGCCGTGCAGAAGCCGCCATCGCCGGACAAGGGTACGCTCGTAGTTCGGGTGGAGAAGGGCCAGGTCGCCGTGTACATGACCTTCCCCGACCTCGGCCCGGTCTGCCTGGACAGGTACCGCTACCTGCGACCGGAGAAGAAGGAACAGACCAAGGAGTGAGCCATGCCGGCCGGGGCAGCCGCTGGTGTTTCGGCTGCCCGGGGCAAGGACACTGGTGCCCCTTGCGGAGGTGGTCGATATGCGTCGTGGGTTCACGCTGATAGAGCTGCTGGTGGTCATCGCCATCATCGCCGTACTGGCCGCGATCCTCTTCCCCGTCTTCTCGGCGGCAAGAGAGAAGGCCCGGCAGGCCACCTGCCTGTCGAACATGAGGCAACTGGTGACCGCTTGGGACATGTACAGCCAGGACAACGACGAGATGTTCGTCTACGTGATCTTCGCCGCGGGCACCTACACGTACCCCAACGGGACAACGGGCGGCCGCTACACCTGGGGACACATGCTGTACCCATACGTGCGCAACAAGGGCGTGTACACCTGCCCCAGCAACAAGCGCAAGTGGGACGGGGGCATGGACCCCTTCGGCGGCATCTCCATCAACCCCCGCGCGACCTACCAGGCGCTCTCAGCAGGCGTGTGGCCGGGCTGGATGTCCAGCCTGGAGGACCCGACGCGCTGCGTGGTGTTCACGGACACGGGCACGGGCAGTATCGACGGAGATGATGACTGGTACCTGGTCTGGTGGCGCAAGGAGGCCTGGGACGGGCACTTCGCCACCGTAGCCCCGCGCCATCGGGGCATGTGCAACGTCGCCTTCGCCGACGGCCACGCCAAGGCGATGCAACCGGACAAGATCACAGGAGACCAGCCCTACACCCTCAACGGCCACCCACTATGGATGGGGTGGGGCGACTGAGAACGGAACCGGCGGCGAAGGGCAGACGGCAAACGACGGAACGGCGCGGGGCTCTGCCCCTGCGCTGCGCTGCACGTCCGCTCCCCCACCTCCGTCGACTGCAGGCCGGGAGAGCACGCGCAATTCTCCAGGTCTCTTCGTCGGTCCGAGGCGACATTCCTCCACAGGCGTTCCGTTCGTTCCAGATACGCCATACCTGACTACTGCCCCGTCTCCCTCCCGCGCGTCGCTGTCGCGAGCTGCCCGCACCACTTCCCCCGCGCGCCAACCGCCGCTGGCCGCCCCTCTCTTGCCGGCAGGAGATCGCCGTCCCCGCGTGGGAGGACGGGCTTTGGCAGTCCCGGCCCGCCGGCCTTCCCCTCCCAAGGTCTCCCCTCCCCCCGCGCCGAACCTCTCCCCCATCGCCGGAGACGTGTGGGCTGCCGTTCTCATGCCGTTCCCGGCGACTCTGCGTCTCTGTGTTCCGCCGTCACG